>NZ_JBLQTA010000004.1:0-436215 GCF_048159625.1 Ciceribacter azotifigens
ATGGATGACGACCGTCTGTAGGGCCGTGATCCGGTTCATGCAGGCCTGCGCCCTTCCGGCCGTGCTGCCGGCACCGCCGACATAGATGTCGAACCACGGATGGCCGCGGTGGCCGGTATGACAGGGCCCGGTCTGCGGACGCGGACCGTCGCCGCAGACATCTTCGACGATTGCGTACTTCTTCAGCCGCTTGAGGTAGATACGTGTCCCGGCGGGCACGTCGAGCGTCTGGCGGCCGTTGGCGATCGAGTGGCCGACAGCCAGCGTGATCGGGTCGTTGTAACTGCCGCTGCCGCCGGCGAGGCGATGGACGACGGGGCGCGCGATTTCCGCCGAGCCCGGCGGTGTGTTGTCCCAGTAGCTGTAGCCGGTGATGTAGGCAGTCAACTGGACAGTCTTGCGCTCGACGGCCGCCGCCTTGACTTTCGTCAAGTGCGGAGCTTCCTGCGCCGAGGCACTGTTTAGAGATATACTTGCGCCCCCAAGAAACGCCGCGAGAGCGATTCCCGAGAACAGCTTTGACGAGAATGAGGGAGATGTCAGCCGCATATTAGTTCCACCCTGAGAATCAGCAGGAGACCTGCATCGCCCAGCATGGATACTTTCGATTACGCCTTCATTGTGTTCGTACTTCAAATTTTAGGCATACGAAATTTTGGGTATTGCTGCGGCGTGCGACCGTTCCTATCGGCGGACAACCGGCTGGACCGGCGCGATTTCCGCACCGGTCCGCACTGCCGAAAGCTGAAGAAAATCAGGCGGCGGCGGCGATTTCGCCGGTATCGTAGCAGTCCGCCTCGATGGCCGCCGCAATGAAGGCCTCCCGGGCGATCTCGGCGCTGCAGATGCGCTTCAGGGCTGCCTCGCACTGCCGCGATGCATTGTCGCGGTGCCTGCCGCGACGAAGGGGCCATTCGTTTTCAAGGAAGTCCTTCGCCTCGTAGGGGCCGTCGAATCGGCGGGTCAGTCCCGAGGGAAGGCGGATGATGACGGGCTTGCACCAGGTGATATGCAGTTCGTTCATGTGGTCCTCCATGGCGGGCGACAAACGTCCGCGGAGGAAGGAAGTTCCCGACGAAGGCGCAGAAATTGTGACGCTGCCCCGTTATTACCCGAGCAGGCGTTCGAGCCAGTCCCGCGACAGCACCCTCTCCAGCTCGGCGGCAACCTCGTCGAGTGCCGCCTCGACGCCGGCGCGGTAGCTCTCTCCGCCGCCCTCGATCCCGAAGCTCGCGAGCAGCCGCCTGCGATAGGCGTCGCTGCCGAAGAGCCCGTGCAGGTAGGTGCCGATGACACGACCGTCCGGCGAACTCGCCCCGTCGGCGCGTCCGTCGATCATCACCGGCGGGCGGGCGCAGTCCGGCCCTTCGGTGCAGCCCATGTGGATTTCGTAGCCCGACAGCGGCACGCCGTAGTCCACCGAATGTGCGGAACTGTTGCGAACCGTCTTTTCCGGCGCCATCACGGTCTCGACGTCGAGCAGTCCGAGCCCCGCCACCCGCTCGCGCTCGCCTTCGATCCGCAGCGGATCGGCGACGCTGGTCCCCAGCATCTGGTAGCCGCCGCAGATGCCGATCACCCTCCCGCCACGACGCACATGCGCGGCGATGTCGTCGTCCCAGCCCTGGTGCTTCAGGTCCTCGAGGTCGCCGATCGTCGATTTCGATCCCGGCAGCACGACGAGGCCGGCATCAGCAGGAATGCGTTCGCCTGGACGCACGAAGACCAGTTCCACCTGCGGCTCCGCGGCAAGCGGGTCGAGGTCGTCGAAATTGGCGATCCGCGAGAGCATCGGCACCGCCACCTTGAGTGCGGCACGACTGCCGCCGGCAAGCCGTTCCAGCACGACGGAATCCTCTGCCGGCAACCGGGACGCGGCCTTGAGGAAAGGTACCACGCCGAAGCACGGCCAGCCGGTAAAGCCTTCGACGGCGGTGATCCCGTCGGCAAAGAGCGAGACGTCGCCGCGGAACTTGTTGATGATGTAACCGGTAATCATCGCCCGGTCCTCGGGCGGCAGGATGGTGTGCGTGCCGACCAGCGAAGCGATGACCCCGCCGCGGTCGATGTCGCCGACGAGCACGACGGGGACCTTCGCACGGGACGCGAAGCCCATGTTGGCGATGTCGCCGGCGCGCAGGTTGATCTCCGCCGGCGACCCGGCGCCTTCGACGATCACGAGGTCAGCACCGTCGCGCACCGTCTCGTAGCTTTCGAGCACGGCGGAAAGCAGTTGCGGCTTCAGCCGCTGGTAATCCCTGCCCTTGGCCTGCCCGAACACCCGCCCCTGCAGGATGATCTGGCTGCCGGTGTCGGATTGCGGTTTCAGCAGCACCGGGTTCATGTGCACCGAAGACGGCGTGCGCGCGGCAAGCGCCTGCAGCCATTGCGCCCGGCCGATCTCGCCGCCGTCGTCGGCGACCGCCGCGTTGTTCGACATGTTCTGCGGCTTGAAGGGGCGTACCTTCAGCCCGCGATTGGCGGCGAGCCGGCAGAGGCCTGCGACCAGCACGGTCTTGCCGACGTCTGAGCCGGTCCCCTGCAACATCACCGCTTTCGCCATTCCGCCGTTCTCCCGGACCTCGCAGCCGCGCCTCGGCCTCGGGGGCCGCTCGCCCCTTCTCTCCTGCCCAAATCTCGTCCGCGCCGCAAGGGCTCTCGCCTCGGGACGTTCGTCTTCGCATTCGTTGGAAAAAGAATAGCCGCCTTGACGGCGGCACGATCGGTGCATCCGGCCCGGATGGCCCCCGAGCGTCGGCCAGCGAGGGCCGGGTCTTTCAGCGTCTCCGGTACGCAAAACAAATGAGCCGGAGACGCTGACGGCGAAAGACCGCACCGCCGACCATAGACGGACATTCTTTCCACTTGGTTTACTTGCGTCGGCTTGTTCGCATTTTCGCGCCGCTCATTGATCTCGCTCCGGAAATTTAGAACATAGAGAAAAACATTTATTTCCAGCCGGATGAAATCGTTTGTTAACGCGAAAAGACGGACGGAAGGTTGATTTATCCGCCGGACAGGATACGCTTTGACAAGGTGCCCCATAGAGACGTGAGGCATCCGTGCCGGGACCGGGCGTCTCCTGACACCGCGCGGTCCGTCGTCGGGCGTGCCGTCACAATGGCGCGGCAAATCTGTCGTATGGGCGACAGCACGGAGCAGCACTGCAGGCGACGCAAGCCGTCGAAGAAAGAGAAGACAAGGGAACCATCAAGACCAGGAGGTCCGAAGACATGATGAAATTTCTCGCCGCCGCCGTTCTCGCCGCCGGGCTCCAGTCCGTCGCGGGAACCGCCGGAGCCGCCGAATGCGGCGATGTCTCGATTGCCGAAATGAACTGGGCCTCGGCCGGCGTCGCCGCCCATGTCGACGGGATCATCCTGGAGAAAGGTTACGGCTGCAGCGTCACGCTCGTCACCGGCGACACCGTACCGACCTTCGCCTCGATGGACGAGAAGGGCGAACCGGACATGGCGCCGGAGCTCTGGGTCAACTCGGTGCGCGATCTGATGGACGCGGCCGTCAAGGAAGGCCGGCTGATCCGGGCCGCGCCGATCCTCAGCGACGGCGGCGTCGAAGGCTGGTGGATCCCCAAATACCTCGCCGACGCCCATCCCGACATCAGGACGGTCGAGGCGGCGCTGGCGCATCCGGAACTCTTCCCCGCGCCGGAAGACCCGTCAAAAGGCGCGGTCTATAACTGTCCGTCCGGCTGGACCTGCCAGATTTCGACCGCCAACCTCTTCAAGGCGGTCGGTGCCGCGGACAAGGGTTTCGTGCTGGTCGACACCGGGTCGGCCGCCGGCCTCGACGGCTCGATCGCCAACGCCTTCGAGAAGAAGGCCGGCTGGCTCGGCTACTACTGGGCCCCGACGGCGATCCTCGGCAAGTACGAGATGGTGAAGCTGAGCTTCGGCGTCGAACACGACAAGGCCGAATGGGACCGCTGCACCGGCATCGCCGACTGCCCGGACCCGAAAGTCAATTCTTATCCGGTCGCCGGCGTGTTCACCGTCGTCACCAAGGCCTTCGCCGAAAAGGCGAGCGTCGCGATGGACTATGTGAAGACCCGCAAGTGGGACAACCAGACGGTCGGCGCCGTGCTTGCCTGGATGGACGCGAACCAGGCGGACAACGAAGAGGCGGCGGAACATTTCCTCAAGGAATATCCCGATCTCTGGACGACCTGGGTCCCCGCCGACGTCGCGGCGAAGGTCAAGGAATCGCTCTGAGCCAACCCTCACGGCCGCGCCTCCCGTGTGCGGCCGCCTCCTGCCGGCCTCCGTTCGCCCCCGGTGCTGACCTCTCTCGCCGGCATCCCGAAAGGACCTCGAGATATGGCCTCTGGCATCTGCGCCTTCCTGCCCGAACTCGCCTGCCGTTTTCCCGCCCTCGACGAGGGCCTGCTGCGGGATCTTCGCAAATCGGTCGACGCCGCCTTCAAGACCTTCGTGCGCACCTATGGCGACGCGATCGACCGTGCGACGGAACCGCTGCAATGGCTTCTGAACGGTCTCGAAAAGCTCTTCGTCGATGCGCCCTGGCCGCTCGTGCTGCTCGTCGTCGCGGGCGTCGTGCAGGCGGTCGGCCGCGATCTCCGCATCACGCTCGGCGCGATTGCCGCGCTCGTCGCGATCGGTCTCCTCGGGCTCTGGGAGGACACCATGGTGACGCTCGCCATGGTCACCGTCTGCACGGCCGTCTCGGTCGCCGTCGGCATCCCGCTCGGCATTGCGCTGTCCCGCTCCGACCGGCTGCAGGCGGCGGTGATCCCCGTCCTCGACGTCATGCAGACGCTGCCGAGCTTCGTCTATCTCATCCCCGTGGTGATGATCTTCGGCATCGGCAAGGTGCCGGGCCTCATCGCCGTCGTCGTCTATGCCGTGCCGCCGATGATCCGCCTCACCAATCTCGGCATCCGTCTCGTCGACCGTGAGGTCGTCGAGGCGGCCGACGCCTTCGGTTCTTCCGCCCGCCACCGGCTCTTCGACGTCGAGTTGCCGCTTGCGCTTCCCACCATCATGGCCGGCGTCAACCAGACGATCATGATGGCGCTCGCCATGGTCGTCGTCGCCTCGATGATCGGCGTGGGCGGGCTCGGCCGCAACGTGCTGCAGGCAATCACCAACCAGTTCTTCACCATCGGCTTCCTGAACGGCTTCGCGCTGGTCGCGATCGCGGTCGTCTTCGACCGGGCGAGCCAGTCCTACGGCAAGCGCCTGCAGCGGCATCTGGAGGTCGTCCATGGCTGAGGGGCGGATCGAGATCCGCGGCCTTTACAAGATCTTCGGTCCGCACGGCGAGCGCTATGTCGACGCGGTGAAAGCCGGCCTCTCAAAGGCCGAACTCAACAGCCGCCACGGCCATGTCCTCGGCCTCAAGAACATCGACATGACCATTCCAGCCGGCAAGGTGACCGTCATCATGGGGCTTTCCGGCTCCGGCAAGTCGACGCTCATCCGCCACATCAACCGGCTGATCGAGCCGACCGCCGGGGAGGTCTTCTGCGACGGCATCGACATTTGCCGCATGAACGCTGCCGAGCTTGGCGAATTTCGCCGGCACCGCACCGCGATGGTCTTCCAGAATTTCGCCCTCCTGCCCCATCGCACCGTCCTCGAAAACGCGTTCTACGGGCTGAAGGTCCAGGGCGTTCCCCGTCGGGACGGCATACCACGCGCCGCCCGCTGGATCGCCCGTGTTGGTCTTTCCGGATACGAGAAGCACTATCCGAACCAGCTCTCCGGCGGCATGCAGCAGCGCGTCGGCATCGCCCGCGCGCTCGCCACCGATGCCGACATCCTGCTGATGGACGAGGCCTTCTCCGCCCTCGATCCGCTGATCCGCGTCGACATGCGCTCGATGCTCCTCGACCTGCAGGCGGAGCTGAAGAAGACCGTCGTCTTCATCACCCACGATCTCGACGAGGCGCTGGCCCTCGGCGACCGTATCGTCATCCTCCGCGACGGCGAGATCGTCCAGCAGGGAAGCGGCCAGGAGATCGTGCTTGCCCCCGCGGACGACCACGTCGCCGCCTTCGTACGGCAGGTGAACCGCGGCCGGGTAATCGAGCTCGGCTCCGTCACGCGGCCCGTGGACGGCACCGCAAGCGACCTCGCCCTGCCCGCCTCGACCCTCCTCGATGATGCCGCGCGCACGATGACCGGCGCCGGCCGGTCCATCGCAGCAGTCGTCGATGCGGATGGCGCACTCGTCGGAACCGTTGATCTCGCGGCCATCCTCGCCGCCATCGTGACACCGGCCGATGCATCGCCCGCCGCGGATTGAGCCGCAGGAGACGCTGGCGGCAAATCCCGTTGCGGCGCAGGCCGGCATTCTCTATGGGTTGACCGATTGATTTCTTAGAGGGGACGACCCATGGCCACCGCTTCCGATCCGCTTTCCAGACTGCTTGCCGAAAAGGGCGTCCTGCTCGCCGATGGCGCGACCGGCACGAACCTGTTCGCCATGGGGCTCGAAGCCGGCGAGGCGCCGGAGCTCTGGAACGAGAGCCACCCGGAGCGGATCGTGAAACTCCACCAGGACTTCGTCGATGCCGGCGCCGACATCATCCTCACCAATTCGTTCGGCGGCACCCGTCACCGGCTGAAGCTCCACAAGGCGGACGATCGCGTCTTCGATCTCAACCGGAAGGCCGCCGAGATCGCCCGCTCCGTCGCCGACAAGGCGCCGCGCAAGGTCATCGTCGCCGGCTCCGTCGGCCCGACGGGTGAGCTCCTGCAGCCGCTCGGCGCGCTCACCTACGAGGATGCCGTCGCCGCCTTCGTCGAGCAGATGGAAGGCTTGAAGGCCGGGGGCGTCGACATCGCCTGGATCGAGACCATGTCCTCGCCGGAGGAAATTCGCGCCGCCGCCGAAGCCGCCGTCAAGGTCGGCCTGCCCTACACCTACACCGGCTCCTTCGACACCGCCGGCAAGACGATGATGGGCCTTGCGCCGAAGGACATCCACGGCGTTGCGAAGGACATCGGCGACGGCCCGGTCGCCGTCGGCGCCAATTGCGGCGTCGGCGCCTCCGACATCCTGGCGAGCCTGCTCGACATGACCTCCGCCGATCCGGCCGCCACGGTCATCGTCAAGGGCAATTGCGGCATTCCCGAATATCGCGGCGCCGAGATCCACTATTCCGGCACGCCGCCACTGATGGCCGAATATGCCAAGCTCGCCCGCGACGCCGGCGCGAAGATCATCGGCGGCTGCTGCGGCACCTCCTGCGGCCACCTCGCCGCCATGCGGCAGGCGCTCGACAACTATACGCCGGGCCCCCGCCCGACGATCGAGACCATCGTCGAGCACATCGGCCCTTTGCGCAACAAGACCGCCGAGGAATCCTCGGGCGATGCCGGCCGCGAACGTCGCGGTCGCCGCCGCGGCTGATCGCATCGGCTGCCCGGTCATTCGCCGGGCAGCCGTCTCCCGCGCTTGCGTCGCCGGCCCGGCTGTCCTATCCGGATGAAAAGACAGCCGAATCGAAAAGACGAGGGAACACGTCATGTCCGCGCAATCGCTCCCCTTCCCCGACCGCGAAACCGTCGCCGACAAGCTCGGCACGCTTGCCGATGCCGACCAGGCTTTCCTCAAACTCCTCTTCGAGAACCCGGCGCAGGACGAAAGCCTGTTCGAAGGCCTGCACCTCTATCTCGACCGCGCGGCGGCTGCGCCCTTCCTCAATTCCCTGAAACTCGAACGCTGCGGCGAATGGCTCGGCGACACCGCGCCCGCCCGGCTGCAGATCCGCCTTTCGGAAGCGGCGAAATCCGGCCAGCACCCCGCCTACCGCTCATTCCGCACCGGCCTCGACCGCTCCGGCGGCCTCGAGCGCGCCTATCCGAAGGCGTCCGTCTGAGGAAGGCAAACTCTAGCGCACCGCCTCACCGCCCGCTCAATTGCGGCACGGCGCCGATCACCGCGATGATGGGTCCGAGCGGAAAGAGGCGGTCGCGCCGCCCGCGTTCGGGGATGTAAGCGCTGGAGATCGTCCCGTCGAGATAGAGCGCGTTCGGGCAGCCGAGCGTGTCGCGGAAGAGGCGGGCGAAATCGTAGAAGCGCACCGGCGTGTTCGCGATGACGAAATGGACCTTGCCGTCCCGATCCACCCCGACGCCGTTGCGGATCTTGAAACTGTCGCTGTCCGGTAGGAATTTCGGGTGCAGCGCCCCGTCGATCACCAGCATCGGCCCCGACTGGGTCGCATAGTCGGCTGCGGTGTGGCCAAGGGCATAGCGCCGGCTTTCGGTGATCGTCGCCTTGCCGTCCTTCACCGAAAACACCCCGTTCGGCAGCAGGTGGAAATTTCCCCATCCCGCCTTCATGCTGATCGGCCGGCGCTCGATCCCGTATTCGACGAAGAGCCCCACCGGCGAGAGATCGTCGTGGTACATGCCGCCGTTCGTCGCGAAGACGAGATAGTGCCGCTCCTCCCAGAGCTGCCGCACCAGCGCGTCGAAGCCGGAAAACGGCCTGCCCGCGGGATCGCTGTGGTAGATGCGGATTTCTTCCGTCTTCGGATCGAAGTCGCAGGCCGTGTAAGCGGTGTTTTCGACGACGAGGTCGCGGCACGCGGCAATCGCCGGCCCTGAAAGACACGCCGACGCGGCCATCAGAACGATTGCGGCAACCAGGCGCCTTGCGAAAACCCGCTGAATTCTCATCGATTTCCTGTCTGCTGAAGCCGCCCGACCTGCACGCGCCGGTGTCGAGACTTATGCCGCAGTTGCTCGCGCGTTGGAAGCCGCTCAGCCGGCGGGCAGCGAAAGTGCCGCCATGTGGAAACGGATCTGGTCCGCCGGATAGGTGTGGTCGCGGCCAACCGGGCAGGCCGCGCGGGCGAGACACCCCTGTTCGAGACAGGTCCGCCCCTCCTCAGAGGCGAGGTGGCGCCGGCAGGCGGCGACATCGAAACCCGCCACAGTCACCGCGCCCGCGGGACACGCTGTCAGGCACGGTTTCTCGCGGCAGCTTTCGCAGACCGGCGTCCCCGTCCCCTCTTCCGTCTTGATGTCCGTGAAAACCTCCGCAAAGCCGAGTGCGCCGCGATAGCCGTGCCAGAGGCCGTAGCGGGGATGGGCAAGGATGCCGAGCGGCGAGACAGCAAGCCCTTCGGCGGCGATCGCCCAACGCTGGAAGGGCTGGTAAGGCGGATCGGAGGGATAGTAGGGAGAGGCGCCGAAGGCCGCGGCGATCGGGCCGATCACCGCCTTCGACCAGGTGTCGAGCGGGTCGGCAAGCTCGGCGGGCATCGTCGCCCGCCAGTCGCAGAAGGCCCGCCACATCGCGCCGCCGGCATGGCCGACGAGCACGACGGTGCGGGCCGTAGTGCCGCCGGGAAGACGCGGTCCGCCCTCCCCGTCTGCGAAATGCACGCTGCCGCGCGGCATGAGCCCGTGCGGCCGGAGCGCCGCGCGCAGCAGTCTCTCAGGGCCGCTCACCGCGGCCCCTCGAACTTGTAATGCGGGCGCCAGACCTCCTCCTGGATCATGTCGGCCACCGCCACCGCTCCGCCTTGCTCCCTGGCTTCGGGATGCCTTCAAGAGAAGGCGTCGGGCATCTCGTCCTTGCGCTTGGCGATATAGGCAAGCAGCGCCTCGTCGATCGTCTCGTCGAGCGCCGGCGCCTCGTAGGAGTCGAGCCACGAACGGCAGAGCGCGTTGGCGCGGTCCTCGATCCGCTTCTTGCCCTCGATCTCCCACTGCTCGAACGAATTGTTGTCGGCGAGCGCGGAGCGATAGAAGGCCGTCTGGAAGTTCGCCTGGGTGTGGGCGCAGCCGAGATAGTGGGCACCGGGGCCGACTTCGCGGATCGCGTCCATCGCCTGGCCGCTTTCGGAGAGATCGACGCCGGCGGCCATCTTCTGCATCATGCCGCACTGGTCCTGGTCGATCATGAACTTCTCGTAGCAGGCGGCAAGCCCGCCTTCGAGCCAGCCGGCGGCGTGCAGCACGAAGTTCGTGCCGGCGAGCAGCGTCATGTTGAGCGTGTTGGCGCTTTCATGCGCGGCCTGGGCGTCCGGCACCTTGGAGGCACAGAGCGAACCGCCGGTACGGAACGGCAGTCCGAGACGACGGGCGAGCTGGGCGGCACCATAGGAAACGAGCGCCGGTTCCGGCGTGCCGAAGGTCGGCGCACCCGACTGCATCGAGATCGAGGCCGCGAACGTGCCGAAGAGCACCGTCGCGCCGGGACGCACGAGCTGGGTGAAGGAGGCGCCGGCGAGCACTTCCGCGAGAATCTGCGTCAGCGTGCCGGCGACCGTGACCGGGCTCATCGCGCCGGAGAGGATGAACGGCGACAGCACGCAGGCCTGGTTGTGGCGGGCATAGACCTTGGCCGCGCCCAGCATGGTCTCGTCGAACACCATCGGCGAGTTGGCGTTGATGAGGTTCAGCATCACGCAATTGTTCTCGACGAACTCGTCGCCGAAGACCAGCTTCGCCATGGCGACGGAATCTTCCGCGCGCTCCGGCGCGGTCACCGAGCCCATGAACGGCTTGTCGGAATATTTGATGTGGCTGTAGACCATGTCGAGGTGACGCTTGTTCACCGGGATGTCGACCGGCTCGCAGACAGTGCCGCCCGACGAGTGGATCGACGGCGCCATGTAGGCGAGCTTGACGAAATTGCGGAAGTCCTCGAGCGTCGCATAGCGGCGGTTGCCGTCGAGGTCGCGCACGAAGGGCGAACCGTAGACGGGCGCGAACACGGTCGCATTGCCGCCGATCTGGACGCTGCGTTCCGGGTTGCGCGCGTGCCAGGTGAATTCCGAGGGGGCAGTCTTCAGGAGTTCGCGGCAGAGCCCCTTGGGGAAATGCACGCGCTCGCCCTTCACGTCGGCGCCGGCCTTCCTCCACATGTCGAGCGCCTCGGCGTCGTCACGGAATTCGATGCCGATTTCCTCGAGCACGGTGTCGGCATTGCGCTCGATGATCGAGAGACCTTCCTCGTCCAGCACTTCGTAGACCGCGATCTTGCGGGTGATGTAGGGCATCTGCGGGCCCGCGCCAGCTCCTCCGCGCGATGCCCGGCGTGCCGCCGCCCCGCGGCCCTCGCCCCGCGAACGCCGGCCTGCGGCGGCGCCCGTCTGCTGTGTCGTCTCGTCCATGGTCTTTTCCTCGCTCTCGCGCCCGAGCGGCGCTCGTTATCGCGGCTATGCTATTCGTTTTGAGGCGTGAAACCTTTCTTAATGCGCCAACCACTTGCATGAGACAGACATCGCGCGGCGCGAGACGGGCACCGGACCGACATCGACGCTGTCGCCGCCGTCGCTTTTCGCGGCACGCAACGTCGCATTCGAAAGGGGGTTTCTGCTATATTGCGGTTTAACTGCATCACAGGCAGTCTCGAACTGCAATCGGAATCGCGTTTCAGGCAAGCGGGAACCAATACAATGTCAGATGACGAAATCATTCTTGAAGATCTGTCCGACGACGAGCTCGTGCAGCAGATGCACGACGACCTTTATGACGGCCTCAAGGAGGAGATCGAGGAAGCCACCCGCATCCTGCTCGATCGCGGCTGGGCTCCCTACGATGTCCTGACCAAGGCACTCGTCGAAGGCATGCGCATCGTCGGCGTCGACTTCCGCGACGGCATCCTCTTCGTGCCGGAAGTGCTGCTCTCTGCGAACGCCATGAAGGCCGGCATGACCATTCTTCGCCCGCTGCTCGCCGCCACCGGCGCGCCGAAGCAGGGCAAGATGGTCATCGGCACCGTCAAGGGCGACATCCACGACATCGGCAAGAACCTCGTCGGTATGATGATGGAAGGTGCGGGCTTCGACGTGATCGACCTCGGCATCAACAACCCGGTCGAGAACTATCTCGAAGCGCTGGAACGCGAAAAGCCCGATATCCTCGGCATGTCGGCGCTTCTGACCACGACCATGCCCTACATGAAGGTCGTCATCGACACGATGAAGGAAAAGGGCATCCGCGACGATTACGTCGTGCTCGTCGGCGGCGCGCCGCTCAACGAGGAATTCGGCAAGGCCGTCGGTGCGGACGCCTATTGTCGCGACGCGGCCGTGGCCGTGGAAACCGCCAAGGAATTCGTCGCCCGCCGCCACAACAGCCTCGGCGCCCGCGCCTGATCGCGGCCGCGATCTGCGGTTCCGTTCAAATACTGCTGCGCCGGCCGCCTCAGCGGCCGGCCTCCCATTCTCCGGCGACAACCGTGAAGGCCGCCGGCTCCGTCTGCCGGCCGGGCTTGGGCCAGACCGATGACAGGCTTGCCGCCACCAGGGCGGCAACCATATAATAGGCGCTCAACCGCGCGAGGGACTGCGGCGATATGGGAACGCCTCCGCCGGCCTACTTCGCGGCGTTGTCGACATCCCGTCCGGCGGCCTGGGTTGCATCGACGGCATTGGCCGTGTCCTTGCCCATCCCCCGAATGGTGTTGCCGCAGCCGGCAAGAGCGACGCCCGACGCGAGAAGAACCGTAGCGATTGCGAGTTGCCTGAAAATCATGATCGAGAACTCCGTAAACGATGGTGATGACGTTGTCGGCTCTGCCTCCCTCCAACGCGGCGGGCGGCAAAAAGTTCACGTCATCGCCTGCGGCGCCCTCGCCCGCGAGATCCTCGCCGTCGCCCGCATGAACGGGCTCGACCATATCGAGCTCACCTGCCTCCCGGCGATCTGGCATGCGACACCGGAAAAGATTGCGCCGGGCGTCGAACAGGCGATCGCCGAGGCGCGCGCCGCGGGTGCCGCCCGCGTCTTCGTCGCCTATGCCGATTGCGGCACCGGCGGGCTTCTCGACACGGTGCTCGCCCGCGAGGGCATCGAGCGCCTCTCCGGCCCCCACTGCTACTCGTTCTTTTCCGGCAACGACGCCTTCGCCGCCCGCGAGGACGACGTCACCACCTTCTTCCTCACCGATTTTCTCGCCCGCCAGTTCGAGGCCTTCGTCATCGAGCCGCTCGGCCTCGACCGCCACCCGGAACTCCGCGACCTCTACTTCGGCAATTACGAGAAGCTCGTTTATCTCTCGCAGCAGGAAGATCCCGAACTGCAGGTCAAGGCGCGCGAAGCCGCAGCCCGCCTCGGACTCGCTTACGAATACCGGTTCACCGGCTACGGCGACCTGCAACACGAGCTGAAGGCGCTCGCCGCCCCGAAGACGGACGGCTGAGGCCGTTCACCGGTTTTGCCACAAAGAAGAGATCAGTCGACCGAATGGGCGACGCTGCGGCCGGCATCCTGGGTGGCGTCGACGGCATTGCCGACGTCGCGGCCGATGCCGCGGATCGTATTGCCGCAGCCGGCAAGCGAAAGAAGTGCAAGGCCGATCAGGGCGGCCGCGGAGATGCGGGTAAAGGACACGGGGTTAACCTCTCCTCTCTTGTTCCAAAGCGAATCTGCGAGAGCGTCCATCGCACCGGCTTTGGGTAAAAGCAAGGCGAAGCGCGGTTTCGAAAATCATTGGCCCGGACTGCCATCCGGAGGCGGGTTTCCCCACCCCCGGCGGCAGGTCATGCCGGCTCAATAGCCGCGGTTGTTGCCGACATAGACGTTGCCGGTCTGGCTGTCGGCGGTATTGGCGACATCTGTCGACCCGACACGGTAGAAGTTGACGCCGTTGAACGCCACCGGAACGATGGAACCGTTCGTGGAACCGCTCACCACATTGCCGACGATCGAGATCCGGCCGGCCGAACCGTTGTTCGAATAGCCGATGCCGGTGACGGAGGCTTGGACGAGGTTGCCGGTCGCCAGCAGGTCGTAGGTCGCCTCGTTGGTGCCGAGCACGATCCCGAATCCGGCGGCATCCTCGATCATGTTGCCGGTCAGCACGCAGAGCCCCTCCACCTGGATGCCGCAGGCATTGGAGACGGTCGGCGAATAGCCCGGATCGTTGATCGTGTTCTTGGTAATGTGGCGGATGTGGTTCGAGGAGATCGCGATCCGCCGGGCTATGCCGTCGCTGTAGAGCCCGAGATTGACGACCTTGATTCCGTCGCCCGCCTGCTCGATGATGTTGTCGGCGACCACCGCGCCGTCGAGGGTCAGGCCCGGAGCGGTCGCTTCGACGAAGACCGAGCATTCCCGCGCCGAGATGCAGTGGTTGCCGGTAATCTGGGCCGCGCCGGAAGCGTTGAAGCGGATGCAGGAATACTGCACGTTCGAGATCGTGTTGCCCGACGCCTTCACGCCGACCGCCCTGTAGACCACGATGCCGTTGCCGTTCTGGCCGGTGCCGCCGCCGGCCGTGGCGATGCCGTCGATGATGTTGTCGATGATCGTCGACCCGTCATACTCGACGCCGCCGCCGGCCGGCTCGCGCCAGACATAGACGCCGTTGTTCGAGCAGGTGGTGATGCGGTTGCGCGCCACCGTCACGCGGCTGTTGTAGACAAGCACGCCGACCGAGCAGTTGTCGATCGCACAGTCGACGATCGTGCCCTGCGCACCGGTGAGCGCCACGACTCCGGCCTTGGCGCTACGGGTCACCCTGCAGCCCGTGAGCTGAAAGCCCGTGCAGTTCTGGAAGCGCACCAGGCCCGCCTGGTTCGAGCCGTCGCTGATCGCGGCGTTCTGTCCGTCGAACACGACCCCTGCCAGCAGAACGTCGTTGATGCCGTTCACCTGCAGCAGATGGCTGCCGCTGGTGAAGCGCAGCGTCGCCGCCCCCGCGACGGCCGCCCGCATCGTGAGCTTCTGCCCGCCGCCGGTGGCCGTGTCGACGGTCAGCGCACCCGTTGAGAAGATGCCGCTCAGCAGCACCAGTGTCAGCCCGTTCGTGCGGGCATAGTTCATCGCATTCTGCACGGTCGTCGACACCCAGCCGGTGCCGGGGGAAGTCGTCGCGGCACTGAGAACCAGGACTTCGCTTTCACGCTTGTAATAGGGCATTTGACGTCTCCTTCTGTCGTTCCCGCCTTCTCGGACGGACCTATTTTCAGCACCCCTGACGCAGCATTCGACATCAGAGGAATATAATCCTAATCTCGATTCTGGTTGTTTCTGTGACCGGAATGATCGCCAATAGGTTGAACGAAATGCCGGAAAACGCGGCGCTGCCCGCGCGTCGCCACCACGGCCGCCTTAATTCAGCCGCAACATTTTCCGGGCACGATGGTTCTTATGGAGATTGAAACGAAGATGATGGCAGACGGAGCGGAGCCGGTGACGGCAGCTTTCGACCGGAACGGAGAAGGCGCCTCAGGCGAGCATCTTTCGCTGCTGCTGGAGCGTCTGGCGCAGACGCCGCACGGCGGGTGCCATACTCGCCCTCGTCTTCTGAGCCAGCCCCTGCGGCCCCGTTCTGCGAGTCCCGAATGACGCTAAATCCGCCGGAGATGACCGAAGACGCCCGCGTCGTGGTGATGACCGCCGGAGGCCCCAATCCCGCCGTCGTCATCAATGCCCTTGCCGCGCGCTGGCCGAACCTCCACGTCATCCTCGAAGACCCGGAATCGAAGCTCGACATCACTCGTCGCCGTGCGCGCCGCTTCGGCTGGCTGAACGCACTCGGCCAGCTTGCGACGATGATGGCCGGTCGTCTTCTCCGCCCGCTCGCCGCCCGCCGCACCGCCGAGATCTGTCGCAACCGCAACGCCGATCCGGTGATGCCGGAACGTGTCCCGGTCAGCCGGGTCGCCTCCATCAACGATCCCCGATGCGCCGAGCTCATCCGGGAGCTTCGACCCGCCGTGATCCTGCTCGTCAGCACCCGGCTGATGGCGCGGACGACCATCGAGAACCTTCCCTGCCCGGTCCTCAACCTCCATGCGGGCATCAACCCCGCCTACCGTGGCCAGATGGGTGGATACTGGTCGCTGGCGCTCAACGACGCCGGCAATTTCGGCGCCACCGTGCACCTGGTCGATGCCGGCACCGACACCGGCGGCACGCTCTACGAGGTCCACACCCGTCCCGAACCCGGCGATTTCATCGCCACCTATCCGCTGACGCTGACCATCGCCTCGCTCGGAATCGTCGAGCAGGCGGTCGAGGACGCCGTTCACGGCCGGCTGCGGCCGAAGCCCGCCGAAGGGCCGTCGCATTTGCGCTTTCCGCCACCCCTCTGGACCTGGCTGCGCTACGGCCTCACCCGCGGCATCTGGTAGGTTCCCGCTCGACCGGGAGCACAAATGCAGGAATTCTCTGCGACGTCGCTTTTTGCTCTATGCGACGTCGTCGCAAGCGCAGTCCGCCGCACGGGGCCTGTGCAATGTGGCGGAAAAGGAGACCGAAAAGCCATGGCAGACCGCATCATCGTTTATTGGCGCGACATCCCCGCCCAGGTGATCGTCAAGCAGGGCAGGAAGACGGCAAAACGCGAACTGTCGTTGCGTTTCACCGAGGCGATCGACATGTGCGCGATGCGCACCGGCGCCGCCGAAACCGACGACTATCTCGCCGAATGGCGCAAGGGCGACCACGTGCCGGTCTCCGACGATCTCGAAACCGAAGCCGACAAGGCTGCGGCCGCGATCGAAGAGGCATATGACAAGGCGCGGCTCGTCGCGCTCGTCCAGAAGGGAGGACGCGAGAATGGTTGACGGCAAACCCGGCCCCGGCAATGCGGCGCCGGCCAGGAAGGCGGCGACGGGAGCCTATACGCCGGCCGCGGTGTCGCCGAACCGCCGCGCCCGCCGTTCCTACACCATCCGTCTCTGGTCGGTGCGCCACTCGCGCTTCCTCGAATGGTTCTACGGTCGTTTCGCTGACGCCTTCCTGTGGCTGCATCCGCTCTGGAACCGCATCGGCTACGGCCGCGTCGAGCGGCCGGTGACCTTCGTCGAGCGCAACGTCAAGGGCCTGCTGTTCGACTGTCGCATGTGCGGCCAGTGCGTGCTGTCCTCGACCGGCATGTCCTGCCCTATGAACTGCCCGAAGCAGCTCCGGAACGGCCCCTGCGGCGGCGTCCGCGCCAACGGCCATTGCGAGGTCGAGCCCGACATGCCCTGCGTCTGGGTGCAGGCCTGGGCCGGCTCCCGCAACATGGTCAACGGCGATGCGATCCTCAAGGTCCAGAAGCCGGTGAACCAGTCGCTGCGCGAAACCTCGTCCTGGCTGCGCGTGACCGCCGAAGCCGCCGCTGCCCGCGAAAACGCCAAGAAGGGGGAGAACGCATGAGCCCCGACATCAATCCCGTCGATCCCGGCCTGCCGCTCGACCCGCTGCCCGGCCACTCCTCCCGCGGCCGCCTCGAACGCGTCCTGCGGCGCGGCGAATTCGCCGTCACCGCCGAACTCAATCCGCCCGACAGCGCCAATCCGCACGACGTCTACGAACGTGCGGCGATCTTCGACGGCTGGGTCGACGGCATCAACGCCGTCGATGCGTCGGGCGCCAACTGCCACATGTCCTCGGTCGGCATCTGCGCGCTTCTGACCCGCATGGGCTATGCGCCGATCATGCAGATCGCCTGCCGCGACAAGAACCGCATCGCCATCCAGGGCGACGTGCTCGGCGCCTCCGCCATGGGCGTGCAGAACATCCTCTGCCTCACCGGCGACGGCGTGCAGGCCGGCGACCAGCCGGGCGCCAAGCCCGTCTTCGATCTCGATTCCATGTCGCTGCTTGAAACCGTGCGCACCATGCGCGACGAGGCAAAATTCCTCTCCGGCCGCAAGCTCACGACGCCGCCGCAGGTCTTCCTCGGCGCCGCGATCAATCCGTTCGCGCCGCCTTACGACTTCCGCCCGTATCGGCTGGCCAAGAAGATCGCCGCCGGCGCCCAGTTCGTGCAGAGCCAGTATTGCTACGACGTGCCGATGCTGAGGGACTACATGCAGAAGGTCCGCGATCTCGGCCTCGACGAGAAATGCTTCATCCTCGTCGGCGTCGGCCCGCTGGCGTCCGCCAAGACCGCCAAGTGGATCCGCTCCAACGTGCCGGGCGTCCACATCCCGGACCACGTCATCGCCCGTCTCGAAGGGGCCCAGGACCAGAAGAAGGAAGGCAAGCAGCTCTGCATCGACATCATCAACGAGGTGAAGGAGATTGCAGGCATCTCCGGCATCCACGTGATGGCCTACCGCCAGGAGGAATATGTCGCCGAAATCGTTCACGAATCCGGCGTGCTGAAGGGCCGCAGGCCCTGGAAGCGCGAGCCGAACCCGGTCGACGCGCTTGTCGCCGAACGGCTGGAAGCGATCCGCGAGGAAAAGGTCGAGGACCAGCAGCAGCTCGCCGGCATCGCCGCCCAGCATCCCCATTGACCAGATCGAAAGCCGGCGCGACGCTCGCGCCGGCAACCGTCTTTTGAACCCATTGCCCGCGCGTTAGACTGCTCTCCCGCGCATCCGACCGGAGGAATGAAATGACCCGCACCATCGTCGCGTCCGCCACCCGCGAAATCGTCATCGGCTTCGACCAGCCGTTCTGCGTCATCGGCGAACGCATCAACCCCACCGGCCGCAAGAAGCTCGCCGCCGAGATGATGGAAGGCAACTTCGACACCGTCATCAAGGACGCGCTGGAACAGGTCGCCGCCGGCGCCACCATGCTCGACGTCAATGCCGGCGTCACCTCGGTCAATCCGAACGAGACGGAGCCCGGCCTCCTCGTCAAGACCATGGAGATCGTCCAGGGCCTCGTCGATGTGCCGCTCTCCATCGACAGCTCCGTGACCGCTGCCATCGAGGCCGCACTCAAGGTCGCCAAGGGCCGTCCGCTCATCAATTCCGTGACCGGCGAGGAAGAGAAGCTCGAAGCCATCCTGCCCCTCTGCGCCAAGTACAACGTGCCGGTCGTTGCGATCTCCAACGACGAGAGCGGCATTTCGCAGGACCCCGACGTCCGCTTCGCCGTCGCCAAGAAGATCGTCGAGCGCGCCGCCGACTACGGCATCAAGCCCTGCGACATCGTCGTCGACCCGCTCGTCATGCCGATCGGCGCCGTCGGCTCGGCCGGCCTGCAGGTCTTCGCCCTCGTCCGGCGCCTGCGCGAGGAACTGAAGGTCAACACCACCTGCGGCCTCTCCAACATCTCCTTCGGCCTGCCGCACCGCCACGGCATCAATGCCGGCTTCATCCCGATGGTCATCGGCGCCGGCATGACGTCGGCGATCATGAACCCCTGCCGTCCGCAGGAAATGGAGGCCGTGCGCGCCGCCAACGTGCTGAACGGCACCGACGAGAACTGCTACAACTGGATCAAGACTTACCGCGACTACAAGCCCGCCGAAGGCGGCGCTGCCGCCCCGGCCCCGGCTGCTGCCTCCGCCGGCGGCGGACGCCGCGGCGGCCGTGCCGCCCGCGTCGGCGCAGGTGCCGCCACCGAGTGATCCGGCACGCGTGACACCCTCTTCTCCCCGCCCGAGAGACGAGGAAGACCACCGGGGACAGACCTCTTGACGGAACGGTTCGCCGCAGCAACATGCGGCGAACCGTTTTTCGTCAGGCCTTTTCTTGCTCTACATCGACATCCTGACGAGCACGATCAGCATCGACGCCCGGATCACCACCACCGATCGACCCTGACATTTCGGCGCTTGCGTGTCGGCGCTTCCGCGGGCAAAAGTCCGGCGGACGCATCTCCATGTCGGAAATTGACGGACGTCAGCCGCCGGACCAGTGCAGTCTATCGAGAACGGCCGGCCCCGCGTCGGCAATGACGTTCGCACAGGAAAGACGAGTTCGACATGAGCGAAAGCCAGTCCAGGGATCCTCTCATCCTCTTCATGCCGTCCGGCAAGCGCGGCCGCTTCCCTGTCGGCACGCCGGTGCTGGAGGCAGCACGCCAGCTCGGCGTCTACGTCGAGAGCGTCTGCGGCGGCCGCGCCACCTGCGGACGCTGTCAGGTGGAGGTGCAGGAGGGCAATTTCGCCAAGCACGGTATCGTCTCCTCCAACGACCACATCTCTCCCGTCGGCCCGAAGGAGAAGCGCTACGCCGAGGTGCGCACGCTCCCCGAAGGCCGCCGCCTCTCCTGCTCCGCGACGATCGAGGGCGATCTCGTCATCGACGTGCCGCAGGATGCCGTGGTCAATGCCCAGGTGGTGCGCAAGGCGGCGAGCGACCGCGTCATCGAGCGCAATCCGGCCGTCCACCTCTGCTATGTCGAACTCGACGAACCCGACATGCACAAGCCGCTCGGCGATCTCGACCGGATGAAGATTGTTCTTGAAAAGGACTGGAACTACAGCGACCTGCAGGTGGAACCTAACCTTCTTTCTGAGGTCCAGAAGATCCTCCGCAAGGGCAACTGGTCCGTGACCGCGGCCATCCACCGCGACAGCCCGACCTCGCGCCCGACGATCGTCGCCCTCTGGCCCGGTCTGCACAACGAGGCCTACGGCCTTGCCTGCGACATCGGCTCGACCACCATCGCCATGCACCTCGTCTCGCTGCTGTCGGGCCGCGTCGTCGCCTCTTCCGGCGCCTCCAACCCGCAGATCCGCTTCGGCGAAGACCTGATGAGCCGCGTCTCCTACGTGATGATGAACCCGGACGGCCGCGAGGCGATGACGAAAGCCGTGCGCGAAGCGGTATCGGAACTCGTCGACAAGGTCTGCGCGGAGGGCGGCGTCTCGCGCTCGGACATCCTCGATTCGGTCTTCGTCGCCAATCCGATCATGCACCACCTGTTCCTCGGCATCGACCCGACCGAACTCGGCCAGGCGCCGTTCGCGCTCGCCGTCTCCGGCGCGGTCACCTGCCAGGCGAAGGACATCGGGCTCGCGCTGAACCCCGGCGCCCGCACCTATCTGCTGCCCTGCATCGCCGGCCATGTCGGGGCGGACGCCGCCGGCGCCACGCTGTCGGAAGGCCCGCACCGGCAGGACCGCATGATGCTGCTGGTCGACGTCGGCACCAATGCCGAGATCGTGCTCGGTAACCGCCAGCGCACGGTCGCCGCCTCCTCGCCCACCGGCCCGGCCTTCGAGGGCGCGGAAATCTCCTGCGGCCAGCGCGCCGCACCCGGCGCGATCGAGCGCGTGCGCATCGATCCGGAAACGCTCGAACCGCGCTTCAAGGTGATCGGCGTCGAACAATGGTCGGACGAGGACGGCTTTGCAGAGGCCGCGGAAAAGACCGGCATCACAGGCATCTGTGGCTCGGCGATCATCGAGGTCGTCGCCGAAATGTATCTCTCCGGCGTCATCTCCGCCGACGGCGTCGTCGACGGCTCGCTGACAGCGAAAAGCCCGCGCATCCTCGAAAACGGCCGGACCTTCTCCTACCTGCTGCATGAGGGCGCCCAGAAGATCACCGTCACCCAGAACGACGTCCGCGCCATCCAGCTTGCCAAGGCGGCACTCTATGCCGGCATCAAGCTGCTGATGGAAAAGCAGGGCGTCGAGACCGTCGACACCATCCGCTTCGCCGGTGCCTTCGGCTCCTTCATCGATCCGAAATACGCAATGGTCCTCGGCCTCATCCCCGATTGCGACCTCTCCGAGGTCAAGGCGGTCGGCAATGCCGCCGGGACCGGCGCGCTGATGGCACTCCTCAACCGCGACCACCGCCGCGAAATCGAGGAGACGGTCAGGCGCATCGAGAAGATCGAGACCGCGCTCGAACCCCACTTCCAGCAGCTCTTCATCGACGCCATGGCGCTGCCGAACAAGGTCGATCCCTTCCCGAAACTCGCCACCGCCGTCACGCTCCCCGAACGCAAGCTCCTCGCGGACGGCGACGCCGAAGGCGGCGGACGCAGGAGACGACGGGTCAGGGAGTAAGGGCGTACCGTGTTGTGCTATCTGACAAACTGGTAATCCAACACGACCCTGCAGTGCTCGTTCAGCATCATGAAGTCCGTTCCCGACGAAACCGGTTCGCTCCCCTCGCTTGTCGCCATATGCCAATCGAGCAAGAATCCTCCATGATGTCCCCTGGTCACGTCGGTTAGAAAGAAACCGTATCCCGCCGCGCGCACCCATTTCGCATGAGCATCGGCTATCCGCCGTTCAAGCTCGTCGTAGCCCTTCACGCTCATTGAGGGGGTGTGGTGGACCGCATCCGGCGCAAAAAGGTGTTCGATCGCCGACCGTCGAGCCTGCGCGTCGGGTTCGTTCCACAGACTGACATAGTGAACGGCTATGGCGTGCTGCATTACGTCCTCGGTCATGGATGAAGCTCCTCTCATTCCGAAGTGTTGCCTTCGATCACAAGTTTGCCTGTGGCTCCGCCCGCGATGAGGTAACCATATGCTGCGCTTGCGTCGTCAAAAGGAAAGACTCGACTGATTGTCGGGCGATGTCGGTGGTCCGCCACGGCCCGCATCATGTCTTCTGCATCTTCCCGACTGCCAACGGCCAGTCTGCGGATGGTCACCAAACGCCCCATCAAAACGCCTGGATCGAATGCCGCATCGCCAAGTGGAAACGCACCTGCTAGCGCGATTTCAGCGTCAAGTCCGCACGCCATAATCGACCGCATCAATGTCGGTGGCCCGACCGCGTCAACCACATGATCAACGCCACGCCCGGCGGTCAACTGCAGGACACTAGCACTCCAGTCATCCGCCGCAGCGGCAACGACAACATGATCAGCGCCGAGCCTGCGCATCAGCGCAGCTTTGGCCGGATTGGTCGTAACCGAGATGACACGGGCGCCGGCCAGTCGCGCAAACTGGATAGCGAACAGTGCGACGCCTCCGCCGCCCACGACCAGACATTGCTCGCCGGGCAGCAGTGGGCGGCCCTTCATGATTGCGGACCAGGCTGTTAGCCCTGCGCAGGGGTAGCAAGCGGCCTCTTCAAAAGACAGATGCTCGGGAATTTTGACCAGCCCGCTCTCGTCTGCCACATGGTATGTTGTCAACCAGCCATCATGCGTGGCACCGAATTGGTGAACCGCGGACTCGCGCGTCAACCGCCCACCGAACCAGCGCATGAAGTAGGTGCTGCAGACCCGATCACCGACCACGAAGCGGCTGACATTCGCTCCAACCTCGACAACCTCGCCCGCACCGTCCGAAAGAGGAACGACCGCCGCTTTCACCGGTATCGGATAGACCCCGTTCATGATCATCACGTCGCGATAGTTGAGCGCGGCTGCTCGCACCCGAATCGTCACGTCATATGCACCACCTGCCGGTATTGCTTCATCATGTCTCTCAATGCCCTCCGGGCTGCCAAAACGGACCAGACGAAAATTTCGCATCACTGTTACCTCGTTTCCCTTGGAGTTGAGGTATCACGCTTGCGGTGGACTTTTGATGCCTGAAAGTCCAATATATATATCCAATCGTACAGGAGTTCTGGGTGGATCCAATCGCAAATCTGCTTGCCGCGACCCGCGTCGAAACGGCGCTGTATGCCAGACTGGATGTCGGTGCGCCCTGGGGCGTGGCCTTCGCTGCGGGAGAGACCGCACGTTTTGGGCTGGTAATTGAAGGCGAGTGCCTCTTTTCGATTGCCGGTCAGACATTCCGCCTCGGCGCAGGTGAATGCTTTGTCGTCCCACACGGAGACGGTTTTCACCTTCAAGACCAAGATGGCTCTGCAATGAAGTCATGCGCTGAAACGGTGCGTGATCACATTGGCGAAAGTGTCCGACTAGGCGGCGATGGCGCACGCGCATCGATCGTCGCCGGATGGTTTCGCTTCGAGCCAGCCAGCGGCAAGCCTTTACTCGACATCTTGCCGCAACATCTCGTCTGCAGGCTCGACGTCGAACGGGCTCGCACCCTGCCGGCGGTGCTCGACTTGCTCAATGTAGAGACGCAAAGCCCCAGCCTCGGCAGCAGGCTGGTCGTTAGTCGGTTGGTCGACATCATCCTTATTCAGGCGTTGCGCTTCCATGCCGCGAATGCTCGACAGACGGGCTGGATCGGCGCGATGTTTGATCGCAAGATTGGCGCTGCGCTTGACGCTTTGCATCGCGACGTCCAGCGGGACTGGGATGTGTCAACGCTTGCAAAGATCTGTGGTATGTCCCGCTCGGCTTTCGCCGCCGCATTCCGCGAAAAGGTTGGATCCACGCCAATCGATTACCTGACCGAATGGCGCATGCATCGGGCGGCCACTTTACTGAGGGAAACGAGGGAATCGGTGTCTGTGGTGGCACATGCCGTCGGCTACGAATCGGAACCGTCCTTCATTCGGGCCTTTGCCAAGCGCATGAGCTTATCCCCCGCTGCATATAGGGCCGCACACCGTGAGGCCAGGATGGTGGCACAACCTCCCAACGCTTCTAGGGTCTTGAAGGCTTCTGACGAAGATATCCCGGGCGTCGACTTGCTGCAGTGATGTTGCCGTCGGACAAACCACAATCACCTCCGACACTCCCCTCAGCCCAAAATCCCCGGCGCCGCCTCGACCATCTTCGGCAGCGCCTCGAGCTTTTCCCCGCGCACCGACGCGTGATAGGCGACCTTGAGGTCGGAAAGGCCGCGGAACGCCAGGATCTGCCGCTTGAGCACCTTCACCCAGCCATTGCCGTAGATCCATTTCAGGAAGACGGTCGGCGTGTCCGAGGCGATCACCACGCTCGCCTTCCGCCCTTTCGTCAGCGGCTTGGGAGGCGCCTTGCCCTCGATGTACTGGAACGTCACGCAGGGCAGGAACACGCGGTCGATCAGTCCCGTCAGCCGCGCCGGTGCCGCGCCGCCGGCCGGCAGGATGCTCCGCCAGTTCATCACGATCTGGATCGCCGGCGCCACCTCTCCCGGTCGATCAAAGCCTCGCCAGATTCGCCACCCACCGCGCGGCCGCGGCGGCGAGCACCTCCGCGGGAAAGCCGGAGAAGCCGATGACGAGGCCCTGCCGGCCTGCGCCTCCGTCATACATCGGCGAAAGCGCACGCAAGCCGAAGCCGTGCGCAGCGGCGAAGAGCACATGTTCGGCATCGCTGCGGCCGGGCGGCGCCTCCACCACCATGTGCAGGCCTTGTTCCGGCGTTGTCACCGCCATGCCGGCATCCTCAAGCACGCCGGTCAGCGCATCGCGCGCCGCCCGCACCCGCCGCCGGGCGCGTTTCACATGCGCGGCGAAATGGCCCTCGCGCAGGAATTCGGCGAGCGCGCTTTCGAAGAGCGTCGAGGGAAACCGGTCCGTCAGCCGGCGCACCTCGAGGATACGCCCGACGAGCGATCGCGGCACCACCATGTAGCCGATCCGGAAGCCCGGCATCAGCGTCTTCGAAAACGTGCCGACATAGATCACCCGCCCCTCGCCGTCGATGCCCTGCAGCGAGGTGAGCGGCGGCCCGGAAAAGCGGAACTCGCTGTCGTAGTCGTCCTCGATGACGAAGGCGTCGTTGTGCCGCGCCCAGTCGATCAGCTTGAGCCGCCGGGCCATGGTGAGCGTCACGCCGAGCGGATACTGGTGCGAAGGCGTCACATAGGCCGCACGCGCCCGCGGTTGCAGCGCCTCGCCGGCCGCCACGTCCATGCCCTCGGCGTCGACCGGCACCGCGGTCAGGGCGAGACCGGCAGCGGCAAGTGCCGCCTTCGCCATCGGATAGCACGGGTCCTCGACCCAGACCGGATCGCCCGGCCGCAGCAACGAGCGGATCATGAGGTCCAGCGCCTGCTGGCTCCCGGAGGTCATGATCACCTGGTCGGGCTCGCAGCGCACCCCGCGCGCCGCACGTAGATAGGCGGCAATCTCGACCCTCAAATCCTCGCCGCCCGCCGGGTCGCCGTAGTGATAGTGCCGGGCGGAAGGTTGTGTCAGGTGCCGGTTGAGGAGCGTGCGGAAGGTGCGGATCGTCATCTCGTCGGCGGTCGAGCAACCGAGTGCGCCGGGAAGCGGCCCTTGCGGTTCTGGCGGGCGTGTCCGCGCGCGGACCGGCCGGCCGGCGGTGTTCGGCACGGCGCGGGCCACATAGGTTCCGGCCCCCACACGCGCCTCGGCGAAGCCGTCGGCGATCAGCATCTCATAAGCCGCCACCGCCGCGCCCCGCGAAAGCCGGAACCGCGCGGCGAGGTCGCGCGTCGTCGGCAGCTTGGCGCCGGGCGGCAGACCGCCCTCCTCGATCAGCCGGCGGATTTCCGCGTAGAGCGCCTGCGGCCGCGCGCCCTCCTCCGGCAGCACCGGCATGAGGATCGACCAGTCCGGCAGATTGGTTTGCAAATTATCCATGAAAGTGGACCTGTTTCGGACCAATGTCGTCCGTTAGCTGTGGCTCGAAACAGCCAAGGACGCAAGCGAGAATCCGCAATGAACGAGCAGCCGAGACAAACCGCCTTCCCCGTCAGCCCGAAAAACCGCATCAGGCGCCTGCACGAGCGCGGCAGCTACGATCGGGCGGTGATCTATCCGATCCTCGACGCCGCCTTCCTCTGCCACGTCGCCTACGTGATCGACGGACAGCCCTTCTGTACGCCGACCATCCACTGGCGCGAGGGCGACCGGCTCTACTGGCACGGCTCGTCGGCAAGCCGCATGCTGCGGCAGTTGAAGAAAGGCACGCCTGTCTGCCTCACCGTCAGTCATCTCGACGGCCTGGTGCTCGCCCGCTCCGGCTTCAACCATTCCGCCAATTACCGCTCCGCCATGTGCTTCGGCACGGCGCACATCGTCGAGGAACCGGAAGAGAAGGCGCACGCCCTGAAGGCGATTGTCGACCGCTTCTATCCCGGCCGCACCGCCGAACTCCGCCCCGACGACGCGCAGGAGCTGAAGGCGACCATGGTCATCGGCATGGAGATCGAGGAAGCCTCGGCGAAGGCGCGCGCCAAGGGTGTGGGCGACGACGAGGCGGATTACGGCCATCCCGCCTGGGCCGGCGTCATTCCGGTCCAGACGGTGATCGGCGCCCCGGAAATTTCGCCGCACGTTCCGCCGGGCGTCGCCTTCCCCGCCCACCTTGCGCATTTTCGCGAGGGCCGCAGGCTCGACGACGTGCTCACCGAAAGCCAGTCGCTCTATGAGCGCACGGCGGACGAAGGCTGATGTGTCAGGCGGCCATCCCGATCATCTCGGAATAGGCGTAGCGGATGCTGTCGGCCACCGCGTCGATCGTCTCCGAGGTTTCCTGCCCCTTGAGCAGGCGGACCTCGAAGCTGCCGAGATCGGGAAGTCCGTGCTTGGAGCCGAGCGCCACCATGTCGGCGGTCAGGTAGCTGCGCGGCAGCGGCGCGACGGCGAGGTCGGCGATCACCGCGGCGCGCTGCGCCATGCTGTGGGCGGAGAGATAGGCGATCCGGTAGGGCCGCTTGTCGCGGTCAAGCCTCGACAGCGCGTCCGCCCGCCAGCAGCAGCCGTCCTCCCAGATCGACACCGGCAGCGGATCGCGCAGATGCGCTGTGCCGCATTTGGCGGCGGCCCAGACCAGCTGCTCCTTGTGCACCACCTCGCCCTCGATCGAGGTCGTTCCGGGCGCGGTATTGATGAGCGTCAGGTCGAGCCGTTGTTCGGCGAGCCGCCGGCGCAGCGCCCCGCTGCTGTCGACGGTCAGGTCGACCATGATCAGCGGATAGACCTCGGCGAAGCGCTTGAGGATCGTCGGCATGAACCGTTCACCGATGTCGTCCGGCGCGCCGAGCCGAACCACGCCCTTCATCTCGGGCATGCGGAAGCGGCCGACCGCCTCGTTGGAGAGCGCCAGCATCCGCCGGGCATAGGGCAACAGCGTCTCGCCGCTCTCCGTCAGCGTCACCGAACGGGCGTCGCGCAGGAAGAGCGTCGTGTCGAGCTGTTCCTCGAGCTTCTTGATCTGCATGGAAACCGCCGACGGCGTCCGGAAGACGGTATCGGCCGCGGTGGTGAAGCTGCCGGTCTCGGCGATCGCGACGAACGTTCTCAGCACATCGTTGTCGAGCAGCGGCAGGGGTTGGCGCATTGTCAGAGTCATCGTGGGCTCCGTCGGTGGCTAAATCAATTAATTTGAATGTAACCAACATATCATTTCGTTTGCTTGAATGTCAATCGCGGTTCATCCTTCCCTCATACAGTCATCGCTGAAGGAGGAAGCCATGCGGTTCACATCGCTCTCGCAGAAAATCCCGGATCTCGGCGTCACCCGCGCGCTGAGGAAGATCGCCGCCCGCAACGCGCGCCGGCGCAGCATCCGGCTGATGGAAGCCCTGCCGCGCTCCGTGCAAAGGGATGTCGGCTGGCCCGAGATCGTCCGCCGGACGGAGGCCTATCACCGGGAAACGCATCACTGGATGTGATTTCAGGCATCAGAAACATTCGTTTGATTGATGAATGCACGGAGGGCATACCGGCAACGTCTGCGGCGCAGGCGTTGCAGAAACGAGGAGATCACCATGACACTGGCAAGCTTCGGCACCACCGCCGGCAGCCGGACATTCCGGCGGCCTCTCTCTCTGGCCGCACTCACGGCCCCTCTCGCCTCCGCCGCGACGCAGCTGCGCCGTTGGCACGACCGCCGCCGCACGGAACGCGCGCTGGAGGGCATGCCGCTCGACCTGCGCAAGGACATCGGCTGGCCTTCCGCCATTCCGCAGCAGCGTCCGGCACGATCCGCACGCTCACGCGCCTGATTGCGACATGGCGGCGGCCCGCCCGCCGCCGTCTCCCGGCGGAAGGCGCACGCACGCATCCGCCAGATGTGTGTGCAACGCCTTGCAATTCCCGGGATATCCGCCCGCCGGCCGGTTTGCGGCGGGAACGGGATATAGGGACGGCCGTCCTGCATCAGGAAATGTCGCTATTTCGCGCCTCCCGGAGTGTGGATGTCGCTTTCCTTTACGATCATGTCGCTTTAAGGATATCGAGGTGACCGTTTCCCAGCGAGGAATAGGCATCGCCGCCTGATCCGGATTGCCGCCATGAGCAAAAGCCCACTCAAGAAACGTTCCCTCGTCTTCTTCCTCGTGCCGCAGTTCACGCTGCTGCCGTTTGCCGGCGCCGTCGAGACGCTGCGCATCGCCAACCGCATGCTCGGCTATGACGCCTACGAATGGCGCATCGCCTCGGCCGACGGCCAGCGGGTGCTCTCCTCGAGCGGCATCGGCATCGAGGTCAACACCGCGCTTGCCGACGAGCGCCGCTTCCTCTCGGGCGAGAACAGGCCGAGCATGGTGCTCGTCTGTTCGGGCATCGACGTCGAGACCTTCTCCAACAAGTCGGTCAATGCCTGGCTGCGCGAGGCCTATAACCGCGGCGCCGCCGTCGGCAGCCTCTGTACCGGCGCCCATGTGCTGGCCCAGGCAGGCCTCCTCAACGGCAAGCGCTGCGCCATCCACTGGGAGAACCTGCCGGGCTTCTCCGAGAGCTTCCCGCAGGCCGAGGTCTATGCCGATCTCTACGAGGTCGACGGCAATCTCTATACCTGCGCTGGCGGCACCGCCTCGCTCGACATGATGCTGAACCTCATCGGCCAGGATTTCGGCGAAGGCCTCGTCAACCGCGTCTGCGAGCAGCACCTGACCGACCGCGTGCGCAGCGCCAACGACCGCCAGCGCCTGCCGCTTCGCGCCCGCCTCGGCGTCCAGAACGGCAAGGTCCTCTCGATCATCGAACTCATGGAGAGCAATCTCTCCGAGCCGCTGTCGCTTCTGGAGATCGCCGATCACGCCGGTCTTTCCCGCCGCCAGATCGAGCGCCTCTTCCGCCAGGAAATGGGTCGCTCGCCCGCCCGCTACTATCTCGAAATCCGCCTCGACCGCGCCCGCCATCTGCTGGTGCAGTCATCGATGCCGGTCGTCGAGGTGGCGGTCGCCTGCGGCTTCGTCTCCGCCTCGCACTTCTCCAAGTGCTATCGCGAGGTCTACAACCGCTCTCCGCAGCAGGAGCGGGCCGAGCGCAAGCTGATGTCGGCGCGCACCGCCGGGCCGACGACCACGGCGGTGGCGGCATAAACCGCTTGTGGCGGCGTAAGCCGCCTCAGCCGTAGAGGCTCCAGAAGAAGCGCAGCGAAACGACGATCAGGAAGGCGGCGAAACCGAATTCCAGCTGCCGTTTGCTCATCGCATGCGCCAGCCGTGCCCCGATCGGCGTCACCACCATCGCCACCGGTATGATCAGCGCGAACGCGATCCAGTTGACGAAGCCGGTGGAGAGCGGCGGCAGCCCCGCCTCGCCCCAGCCGGCCGCGATATAGCCGATCAGCGCCGGGATCGAGATCAGCACGCCGACGCCGGAAGACGTCGCCACCGCCTGGTGGATCGGCCGCCGGTAGAGCGTCATGAAGGTATTGTTGAGCACGCCGCCGCCGATCCCCATCAGCCCGGAGATCACACCGAAAGCCGTGCCGACGGCGAAGCGTGCCGGCTCGCCGGGCAGGTCGTCGCCGAGGTGCAGACGGTTGGTCAGGAAGATCATGCGGGCGGCGAGCATCAGCGCGATCACGGCGAAGATCAGCCGCAGCATTTCGCTCGACGCATGCGAGACGACGACGGTCGCCAGCACCGCGCCCAGCGGCACCGCGACGATCCAGCCCTTCAGCAGTTCCATGTCGACCACGCCGCGCTTGCGGTGCGCGGTGAAGGAGCGGATCGAGGTCGGCACGATGATCGCCGTCGACGTCCCGACCGCCAGATGCATGATGACGGCCGGATCGATGCCCACATAGCCGAAGACCTGGTAAAAGACCGGCACCAGCACGGCGCCGCCGCCGATGCCGAGCAGGCCGGCCAGCAGTCCGGCAAGCGCCCCGGCGAAGACCAGCAGCACGGCGAAAAAGACGAGATCGGGCAAGGTCGACATGAGCTTTCCTTCGGCGCCCGCGTCGGCCGCGCGGGAGACGAGGCACCGCCGGCACGCCCGTGCGCCCTCTCCCGGCCGTCACGGGTCAGGTATCGGATTTCGGCCCGCGGGCGCGGCCGGAGCCGATCCGCCGCACGCAGGCCGTCGAGGTCATACCAAGTCTCGATGATATGAACCGATTGCGTGGGACCGGAGACGTCCGTCCGGCGCGAAGCATACCGCAGAGCGATGCCGAAGCATCGCGCGAGGATTGCGACAAAGCCGGCGGGCGAAATCCGGCCCATCCGGAGGACCGGACGACTTTGCTCCCCGGTCGTCGTCGAAAATCCTCACCGGACCACGAGGTCCGATTGCGGTTTTCTCCTAGCCGGAAACCAAAATCATCCGGCGCAATCGGTTCATATCATCGAGACTTGGTATTATGGGCTTAATCCATCTGCGCGCCGCCGCAAGGCCGCGCGGGGCGCTGGCGGTACGCCCGCCGCCCGATCGGCTACAGCTCGCCGTCCGCCGTCTGCGGCGCTCCGGGCTGCACGATGACCGGGTTGTCGGTGCCGATCCCGTCGACCACCGGCTGCTCGGTATTGCTTTCGACGATCGTCATCGGCCCGGTCGGCACCGGCTCGGCCGTCTCTTCCGCCGCAGCCGCATCGCCGCCCGCCACGCCGAGCCCGGCGTCGATGTTGATCCCCTCCTCGGGAACGGCATAGGCATCGCCGCCGTTTCCGGCCGACGCCTGATCGGGGGCATCGTCGAGCGGCGCGCTCGCGACCGGCATGGCCGCCGCCTGACCGCTGTTGGTCCCTGCGAGATTGGGTGTGTCGAGATAGTCGATCGCCTGCGCACCGTTGTTGCGGACAGGGTTCGCGGAATAGGCGCTCTCCTCCACCTCCTCGCGGTCGACACGCCCCACCCGGCCGATCAGCCGGCGGCCGGAAGTCTCCGCCCCGACCGGCCCTTCGAGCATGGCCGAATCGGAGGTGTCGCCGATCTCCGCCGGCGGGATCAGTTCGTCGGACATGCATCCGGCCAGCGCCGTTCCGGACGCCAGCACCAGCATCGAACGCTGCAGAAAGGAAACGAACGCCATACCAGGACCCACTCTGCCGCCGCCGGCCATCCGGCAAGTTCTCGCAAAAAGCTTACGGACAAGCCGTAAACGTTTCGTTGTCCCTCTCGCGCAGGCCGGGCGGATCGCGGCCGCTGCACCCTTGCGCCGGAGACAAGTCTCCCCTTCGAGGGTCGCAATTGCGGAGACGGGCGATTTTGCCTAATCAGGTCCGGCAGCATTGTCCTGCGGTTCTGCAGTACCGGAGTCCGGCCCATGCGAGCGCGGCCGCGGCAATCTCCGGCCCGCCGGCACATGCCACGAAACGAAGGAATCGACATCATGACCGACACCGCCAGGCCCTGTGGCGAACTCACCCTGCGCACCCTTGCCATGCCCGGCGACGCCAACGCCGCCGGCGACATCTTCGGCGGCTGGGTCATGGCGCAGATGGACCTCGCCTGCGGTATCCGCGCCGCCGAGCGCGCCCGCGGCCGCGTCGTTACTGCGGCGGTCAAGGAGATGGCCTTCGACATGCCGGTCAAGATCGGCGATACGCTCTGCGTCTATACGGATATCGCCAGGGTTGGCCGCACCTCGATCACGCTCTCCGTCGAGGTCTGGGCGCAGCGCTACCTCACCCACTCGATGGAAAAGGTCACCGCCGCCACCTTCGTCATGGTGGCGCTCGACGCCGCCGGCAACCCGACCCCGGTTCCGGCAGCCTGACGAGAGGCTTCCCCCCTTGGCGGGTGCGCCGAGTCGCCTCTCCCTTGGTGTCCAAAGCGGAGGCCTTCCAGTACAGAGATATGTCCGAGGCACCCGGCGGCACATGAAAGGTCGTCATCCTCGGGCTTGACCCGAGGATCCACGGACTCCCTCAGGCCCCTCACGCCCGGAAGATCAGCGCAGCGCCGAGCGCGATCAGCGCGAAGCCCGCGGCATGGCCCCAGGTCAGAGATTCCTTCAGCCAGAAGACCGAGAAGCCGGAGAAGACCAGCAGGGTGATCACCTCCTGGATGGTTTTCAGCTGGGCAGCGGAATAGACCTGCGCGCCGATGCGGTTTGCCGGCACCGCGAGGCAGTATTCGAAGAAGGCGATCCCCCAGCTGACGAGGATCGCGGCGAAGATCGCGCTGTGGCGGAACTTCAGGTGGCCGTACCAGGCAAACGTCATGAACACGTTGGAAAGGGACAGCAGAACGATCGGCCAGATCGCCGCCGGATTGAGAAGAGTGGGCATGAAACACCGGAATGACTGAGTGGGAGCAAGCCCCGCGACCGCTGCCGCGAATCGCCGGAACGGCAAACAAACTGTCCGAAGGGCGGTAAAATACCAAGCACTTTTCCGTCCGGATCGCCTGCCCCTTCCCCGGAGCCGGGAACTGCTCCGCCTCTTGCGGGACGGCGCCGGTACGATCCCACCTCCCCCCTTGCGGGGGAGGAAGAAAAATCGAGGGCTTAGGCGTGCGCAAGCCGCCTAAACCTCAGATTTTTCAGGTGAGGGGCTCGGTATCGCGCCGCCCAACTCTTCCACCTTCACTCCGGCCCGAAGCCGGAGTCCTCGAGCCGAAAGTACTCTCCTCCGCACCACCGAAAAGGCCCTCGCGCGACCAGCAATACGGCGTGGATCCTCGGGTCAAGCCCGAGGATGACAACCTTTCGCGTATTGCAAGAGGTGCCCCACCGAGAGGTCTGCGCACGTTCTTGGCATCAATCTCGGGTACCACCTCAGCCTTCCCGATCGCGTCAGGGCATCGCAAGGCTTCTTTGGGCACCACGATTCCCGCACACTCCCGTCATCCTCGGGCTTGACCCGAGGATCCAAAGACGCTCGTTGCGTCCCTTACCTTCGCACTCACGCCTGACTGCAACGCCTCCCCCACCGATCTCCCCTTTGGGGGTGAGAAGCGACCGGCAGCCGGGCAACCGATCCAGTGGATCGATCGCAGCGACGAGCGCCCGGCGGGGCAGAGGGGGTGTCCCCGCGACGAGCACCCACCTCCCCCTTGAGGGGGGAGGTCGCGCAGAACGCGCGGGTGGGGGTGACGACATCACGGATCACCCCACCCCGGACCTGCGGTCCTCCGGGTTGAGCCGCGTGTCTCAACCCGTTCTTCGAACCCCGCCTCAAGGGGAGGGTGAACCCCGCCGCGTCTATCTCCCCACCTCTCCCCCTGCGGGAGAGGAAGAAGAATCGAGGGCTTGAGGTCCGCGCAAGCCGCCTAAACCTCAGATTTTTCAGGTGAGGGGCTCGGTTGTCGTGGCACGATCCGGACTGAGCCCTCTCTTGCGAAATCTGAGGTTTAGCCATTTTGACGGTACTTTGCGCGATCGGCTCCCCTGCGGCAATCCGTCACCACCGTTAAGCGAATTTTATTACACGCGCCTCATGCTTGCATCGAAGACGTTGTCCCGGACAAGACACCAAGAAACGGACGGGCGGGGGGAAGAGTGGATACGAGCATCGGTTCCCGTAAGGAACAGCATCAGGCCGAGTTGGTCCGTTTCCAGGCCGAGCTGATGATGTCCAGCCACACCTCGACACTGCTCTTCAACGGCTTCGTCACCCTTTCGACGGCCGGCATCGCGATCATCAATCACGGACTTTCGCTCGGCGTCAGCGTCTGGGCGGCCATCGTGCTGCTGACGCTCGCCTTCCGCTATATCGCGGCCGCAGGCTGCATCCGCAGCGGCATGATGGCGCGCCGGCCCGGGGATGCTCTCACGCTGCTGTCGTTCGGCGCCTTCGTTTCCGGTCTCGCCTGGAGCGCCCTGCCTTTTTCCGTCGATGGCTTCGAAGGCTCCGGCCGCGACGCCGCCCTCTTCCTCATCATGGTCGGCACGGTCTCCGGCGCGATCATCAAGGGCATCGGCTACAGCCAGCTCGCCGTGGCCTTCGCGACGCCGCTCATGCTCTCGATGCTCGTCTCGCTTGTGCTTTCCGGCAACTCCGCCTCGCTCGTGCTGGCGGTCGATGTCGTTGCCCTGATGACGGTCCTCTACCGCCACAGCATGTCCGCCGAGCAGGTGTTCGCCAGCAACGAGCTCGCCAAGCTGCAGGCGACCGATCTCGCCCATTCTCTTTCCGACGCCCACGGCGACATCCTGCGCAAGAACGGACGCCTGGAAGTGCTCGCCAATTGCGACCCGATCACCGGGCTTGCGAACCGTACCCATTTCAACAGCCGCCTCGGCGGCGACGTCGCCCGCGCGGTCGCCGTCGACGAGCCGGTCGCCCTGCTACTTCTCGATCTCGACCGTTTCAAGTCGATCAACGATTCCTTCGGCCATAGCGCCGGCGACGCCGTGCTGACGGAAGTCGGCCGACGCCTGCGCCGCGTCATCGGCGAGGACGGTCTCGTCGCCCGCCTCGGCGGCGATGAATTCGGCATCATCCTCACCGGCGGCGATGCCCGCCGGCGCGCACTTTCGTATGCCAAGCAGTTGCAGGATGCCAGCCGGGAGCCGGTGCCGGTCGGCGGAACCTCCGCCGTGATCGGCCTCAGCGCCGGCCTCGCCTGCTTCCCGGCGCAGGCGTCGAGCGCGGAGGAACTCATGGCCTTCGCCGACATGGCGCTCTACGAGGCCAAGGATCGCGGCCGCCGCCGCATCCGCGAATTCGATCCGGCGCTGAAGGCCCGCATCGAGCGGCAGCACGCGGTCGAACAGGACCTCGCCGAGGCGATCCGCGACGGCTCGGTCGAGGCGTGGTTCCAGCCGCAGGTGCGGCTCGACACCGGCGCGGTGACCGGCTTCGAGGCTCTGCTGCGCTGGACCCATCCGCGTCTCGGCCCGATCTCGCCGCCGGAGGTCGTCCAGGCCGCCCATTCGCAGCATCTTGCCGAAGCCCTGACCGGGCACGTCGCCACCGCCGTTTGCGACCTGCTGAGCCGCCTGCCGTCGCTCGGCCTGCCGGAGGCGACCGTCGCCCTCAACATCTCCCCGCGGGAATTCTCGCTCTACTGCGTCGCCGACATGCTCGCCCAGGTCGCCGGGCCCCGCGGCATCAATCCCGCCCTGCTCGAGATCGAGATCACCGAAGAGGCGACGCTCGATACCGAAGGCGCCGGCGAGCAGCTGAAGCGGCTGGAGAACGCCGGCTACAAGCTCGCCGTCGATGATTTCGGCATGGGCCATTCCTCCCTCGCCTACCTGATCGACCTCAAGGTCGACCGGCTGAAGATCGACCGCAGCTTCGTCAAGGGCGTCGCCGGCTCGCGCACCAACCAGAGCCTCATCGCCGCCCTCGTCGGCCTCGGCCATGCGTTGGCGCTCGACATCGTCGTCGAGGGTGTGGAGACCGCCGAGGATGCCGAGGTGCTGGCGCTGCTCGGATGCCGCGTCGCCCAGGGCTACCATTTCGCCCGTCCGATGCCGCCCGCCGCCCTCTTCGGCTGGCTCGGCGCGGACCGCCCCGCCGCGACGGAGGACAACCGCGCGGTCGCCTGACACGTTCGCCAGCGAACGGCGATCTCCGTCCTGACAGTTCCTGTCAGCAGCCTGCACCGTGTTTCCTTTTTGTACTCGTTTTTTCGCCGCCGCCCCTTTCCATCCGCCGGCCGTTTCTCCATATTCGGCGCATGGCCAAGACACCGAAGAATCCCGCCGCCCGCCCGGGCGAAGCCCGGCAAGGGCAAGTGCCCGTCGCGGACGATTCCGCGCCCCGCATGGAGGCCCGCCCGACGGGCGATGCGGCCGTGAATGCAGGGAATGGATTTGAAGAGGCGCCGCAGGCTGCGTTCGAGGGCGCGCCGCTCGCCGGTTCCGTCGCCGACTGGGTGAAGCAGCTCGAGGCGGAGGCGGAAGCCTCCACGGTCGAGAGCCAGCGCGACATCGCCTCGAAGGCCGGCAAGCATCGCAAGAAGGTCGAGAACGAGGCACGCAAGCACACCGAACAGGTGGAAGCTGCAGCCAGAGCGAAGCGCAGCGGCCAGACGGCCGCCGCCGTGAGCACGAAAGCGACCGCCTCCAAAACCTCCCGCGGCGTGTCGATCGGCGCCTCGTCCGACCCGAAGACCCGTGCCGCCGCCGGCCTCAATCCGGTCGCCGGGCTCGACGTCTCGCTGGAGGAGGCGGGCGCGCTCGCCAAGGGCGGCGTCACCGCCACCGTCGACGCGCTGTCGAAACTCATCGAGAGCGGCAATCCGCTGTTCAAGAACGGCGAGATCTGGGTGCCGCACCGCCCCGCCCGGCCGGAGAAGTCGGAGGGCGGCATCGCCATCCGCATGCAGTCCGACTACCAGCCGGCCGGCGACCAGCCGACCGCCATCAAGGACCTCGTCGAGGGGCTGAATTCCGGCGACCGCACCCAGGTCCTGCTCGGCGTCACCGGCTCCGGCAAGACCTTCACCATGGCCAAGGTGATCGAGGCGACCCAGCGCCCGGCGGTCATCCTCGCGCCCAACAAGACGCTCGCCGCCCAGCTCTATTCGGAGTTCAAGAACTTCTTCCCCGACAACGCGGTCGAGTATTTCGTCTCCTATTACGACTACTACCAGCCGGAGGCCTACGTCCCGCGCTCCGACACCTATATTGAGAAGGAATCGTCGATCAACGAGCAGATCGACCGGATGCGCCACGCCGCCACCCGCGCCATCCTCGAACGCGACGACTGCATCATCGTCGCCTCCGTCTCCTGCATCTACGGTATCGGTTCGGTCGAGACCTATACGGCGATGACCTTCCAGATGAATGTCGGCGACCGCCTCGACCAGCGCCAGCTTCTGGCCGACCTCGTCGCCCAGCAGTACAAGCGCCAGGACATCAACTTCACCCGCGGCTCCTTCCGCGTCCGCGGCGATACCATCGAGATCTTCCCCGCCCACCTCGAGGATGCCGCCTGGCGCATCACCATGTGGGGCGACGAGATCGAGGCGATCACCGAGTTCGACCCGCTGACCGGCCAGAAGACCGGCGACATGCAGACGGTGAAGATCTACGCCAACTCGCACTATGTCACGCCGCGGCCGACGCTGAACGCCGCCATCAAGGCGATCAAGGACGAGCTGAAGGGCCGGCTCGCCGAGCTCGAGGCCGCCGGCCGCCTGCTCGAAGCCCAGCGGCTGGAACAGCGCACCCGCTACGACGTCGAGATGCTGGAGGCCACCGGCTCCTGCGCCGGCATCGAGAACTATTCGCGGTATCTCACCGGCCGCAAGCCCGGCGAGCCGCCGCCGACCCTCTTCGAATACATCCCCGACGACGCGCTGATCTTCATCGACGAGTCCCACGTCACCATCCCGCAGATCGGCGGCATGTATCGCGGCGACTTCCGCCGCAAGGCGACGCTGGCCGAATACGGCTTCCGCCTGCCGTCCTGCATGGACAACCGCCCGCTCCGCTTCGAGGAATGGGACGCCATGCGCCCGCAGACGGTCGCCGTCTCCGCCACCCCCGGCGGCTGGGAGCTCGACCAGTCCGGCGGAGTCTTCGCCGAGCAGGTGATCCGCCCGACCGGCCTCATCGACCCGCCGGTCGAGGTCCGCGCGGCCAAGACCCAGGTCGACGACGTGCTCGGCGAGATCCGCGACACGGCGCTCAGGGGTTACCGCACGCTGGTCACCGTGCTCACCAAGCGCATGGCCGAGGACCTGACCGAATACCTGCACGAGCAGGGCGTGCGCGTCCGCTACATGCATTCCGACATCGACACGCTGGAGCGCATCGAGATCATCCGCGACCTGCGCCTCGGCGCCTTCGACGTACTGGTCGGCATCAACCTCTTGCGCGAGGGCCTCGACATCCCCGAATGCGGCTTCGTCGCCATCCTCGACGCCGACAAGGAAGGCTTCCTGCGCTCCGAAACCTCGCTGATCCAGACCATCGGCCGCGCCGCGCGAAACGTCGACGGCAAGGTCATCCTCTATGCCGACCAGATCACCGGCTCCATGCAGCGAGCGATGGACGAGACGTCGCGCCGCCGCGAAAAGCAGATGGCCTACAACATCGAGCACGGCATCACGCCGGAATCGGTCAAGGCCCGCATCTCGGACATCCTCGATTCCGTCTACGAGCGCGACCACGTCCGCGCCGACATTTCCGGCGTCGGCGGCAAGGGTTTCGCCGATGGCGGCCACCTCGTCGGCGCCAACCTCCAGGCCCACCTCAACGCGCTCGAAAAGCAGATGCGCGACGCCGCCGCCGACCTCGACTTCGAGACCGCCGCGCGGCTCCGCGACGAAATCAAGCGCCTCAAGGCCGTCGAACTCGCCGCCATGGACGACCCGATGGCAAGGCAGGAGGCGGCGAGTGCCGAAGGCACGAGAGGGAAGCAATCAAGTCTGGCGGCGAGTGCGGAACAGACCCCCTCTGGCCCTTCGGGCCATCTCCCCCACAAGGGGGGAGACCGGGAGGCCGCGGCAGGCGCGACGAACTCCCTCCCCCCTGTGGGGAGGGTTGGGGAGGGGTCTTCCGGTGAACCCCGCATCTCCCTCTCCTCGCGCTCGAAAACCGGCCGCCCGGAGGGCAAGGGCAGCTACTTCGCCAAACCCTCACTGGACGAGATGGGCGCCGACGGCGCCGTCCCGGCCGGCAAGTCCCTGTTCCGCAAGAACACCCTCGACGAAATGACCGTCGGCCGCACCGAAAAACCGGTGACCGGCAAGGTCCCCGAGAAGCCGCGCGCACCCTCCTCTCCCCTTGAGGGAGAGGATAGTTCGCCCCAAGAGGCGAAGCCGATTGGCGAGGCGAACTTGGTGAGGGGGTCAAATGCCTCCGACGACCCGCGCCCGATCATCCGCGCCCGCCCCGGCGCCGGCTCCTACGAGGACCCGGCGGACCAGAAAAAGAAGGGCCGCACCAAGGGCAAGACCGGCCGGCCGGGACGGTGACCGCGAGTCCCTTCTCCCCCCTTGGCGGGGGAGAATGGAATTTCAACATCTTAGCCGTAGGCTAAGTGTTAGAAATTCCAAGTGAGGGGGGCAGGACTGGAACTCGGGTCAATGAATACCCCCTCACCAACAAAATCTAACACTTAGCCTTCGGCTAAGCTGTTGATTTTGTAACCTCTCCCTCAGGGGGGAGAGGAACGGTCGACGGCGGTGCCGCGAGTCCCTTCTCCCCCGCGGGGAGAAGGTGCCCGAAGGGCGGATGAGGGGGAGTCCCTCCCTCCTGCGGCGAGATTTGGGGAGGGGTCCGACGACCCCTCCTCGGGCTCGACCCGAGGACCCATCATCCGCGCCCGCCCCGGCGCCCGCTCCTGCGAGGAACCGTGTGGAGGTCCCAAACAGGTGCCGGGTTGGTTCATATAGTCGCCAGAATGGACCTTAGAAAAATCTCCTGAACGCGTTGATTTTTGAAAGCTGTCGCAGGATAAGACGTAGATTCGGACGAAAATACTTTCGGAAGAAGCTCAGATACTACGCCACAGATTTTCGATATTTTCTCTTCGTCGTTTAAATCAAGCGAATCTCTATCGATTATTTTAAATACGCAATGCGTTATGAATTTGTCCCCGTGAGTTAGTATGAGCGCCTCTTCTCGAGCAAGCCCCTGCTTGACCTGCTTGATAACGCGATCGCACGTTTTGTATACTGTCCATACAGCAAGAAGCCTCTGACCCGACAAACCTTCGCGGAACACTTTCGTGTAAGGCGGCCCCTTTATGTTACTCCACAAACCCGAAACATATCGCTTTGCCTGTACAGATATTGAGATATCTGAATCGGCACAAGCCAGAGCAACAGCGGCATCTTTTACCTCAATCACCGGCTTATCTCCGGAAGATTCGTAACCCCTCTTGAATACATAGTCGTATCCTAAACCAGCCAATTCATTTCTTAAGAGATCCTGTCGAGGATCAAGCGAAACGAAATCTAGGGGATTCAATTCGTTTTGCGTGTTGTTAGCCCGCGTTACATTTTCATCGAAGCCGGGCCCTGCATCAGAAAGGGATATTACACGAAATTGAACCTTAACCTTGGAGAGGTCTAAACTTTCGTCAGCCGCACGCGAGAGCATTCCTGCGGTCTGGGCTCCGTTAACGATGCTCATTGATTTAGTTTTTATGGTCTTCGGATTGGTGTCGCTCGGGACCGCTACCGCTTCGGCCGCTATCGCAGTTATTCCGTTGTTGAAGTACCAAAACTTCTCCGGTTCGTGCTGGATAGTATCTAAGATACCCTCGTTAACGTCGGTACCTTGCAAGGTGAAGCGAACATTCTGCTCAAAAAGGGATGCGCCGTATTTTTTCACCCAAGATGCGACTTCCACCCCATCAACATACCCGTAATACGCCTTATAAGGTTCGGTTACAGAGCCGTATGAGTACAGTTTTACCTCAACATTATTTGCGTTATCGGAAGTGAAAAAACGCGCCATCTGATATAGTTGATCGAATTTAAAGTACCCGAAGCTAAAAATCGAATCAACAACATTCTGTGACGCACAATATTCTTCAATTATGCCGAATACATTGCTTTCCATTTCCTTTGTTGATGTGCATATAACGCACAGATGTATGCGTGTGTTTATATCATTTAAAGCCGTTGAAATGTGCTCGTACGCAAACTTGAATCTCGCGTTAGCACCTTCAATCTTTCCTTGGAGAAATTTCTCAACTCCGCTTTTAAATTTCAATATTTCTCCTTGAGAGATGGTCTTCGTCTGATTTATACGAAATTTAGACTGAACTATATATAATGTTTGAGTGAAGTTATTGAAGAAAAATCCGTCGATACCGAAATCTTCTCCATCGTCGACAACGAATATCTTTGCTTCTGAGGCTGGCATCCCGGCATACGAAATCAAGAACAACGCAGTTAATCCCAGCGACGCTTGCTTTTCCTCAGTCAGTACCGGACGTTCTAACGAGGGGACGACGTCCTTCTGTAACTTTGTAAAAAAGCGCCGGAGATTGATATTCTCTATGTACATCTGTCCCTCACCTCACGCGACAAAGCAGCCAAATCATCTACGAAGAACCATTAGAAGTCGATTTTGAGCTCAACACAACCCCACCCGCCACCACACCCCCGCCACAAAAAAGCCTCCGCAAACGCGGGGGCAAGTCGGGGGACTGGGAGAACATGCGGGCCGCGCGGGCAAGGCCTGACACCTCGGGCTGCGGGCTCGCGAACATGAGGACGCCGAACCCTCGTGCGGCGCCCTCCATCTCTTTACGGCGTAACGGAGCCGTCGTTGGCTTCACCGCCGCGTGCTCCCTCTTCTCCCCTCGGGCCGAAGGCCGGATGAGGGGGAACATCGCTCACCCTCGCCAGACAATGTGCGCCGTGCCATCCCGCCCCCTCATCGCCTCGCTGCGCTCGGCACTTCTCCCCGCTGGGGAGAAGAGGAAAAACCGCCCCACTGCGGGGTCTCAACAAAAATTCCCCAACAAAATCAATCCCCATCCCCCCATCTTCATTCACCCCCCTTCCGACCTGTCGTAGAATCACCTCGTTCCGCCATCGGATACACCGGACCATGCGAAGTCCGGCGAGGCGGGATCGGCGCCGGGGTCGACGACTGTCGCAGGTCGAAAGCCCCGGCCGCTGCAACGGTCTCCCCCCGCGGGAGGCGGAAGGCGGGAAGGTCCGGACCGGCTCGCCCTCACCGCCGTGAATGCGGGCGTGCCTCGGAGGCACACAGACAGGCGCCCGGGAGCTTGAAAAAGCCCCCTGGCGAAAAGACGGTGGGGTGGAACGAGCCGGCGCAAATGCCGCTCCTCCATCTGCCGGCGAGGGTCAGGCCGGACGGTACCATCCGGCGGGAACCTCCCGGGGTCACCGGCCAGGCGTCAGCGAAGGTCCGTCACCCGGATGCGCGCTTGACGCCGATCCGCGCCGGCCGATGTCGAGACTTCAAAGTTCCGGCAAAGGCGCCGCCTTGCCAGAGAGACGCATGCAGCGGGAAAGAACGCCGAACGGGGCGCCGCAAGGAGCCACATATTCATACTCTGACAGGCCCCTCGCGGCGCCGCGTCCGAGACTGAGGTGACCGACCCGGAGGGAGACATCCCGACCGGCGGCGGAGCATTTTCATTTTTCCCACGCACCTCCCGCCGGACGGGGGACGGCCGCGAAGCCAGCAAAGAGAGGAGACGCCATGACCGACCGCGACACCCCTGCCCCGAAAAATCCCGGCAGCGACGCCCCCGCCCCGGAGGACCGGACCGACGGGCCGTTTCCCCTGCCCGAGACGCCGATGGAGCTTCTGCTGCGCACCGCCGTCGCGATGATGGGTCTCACGAAGACCTGCCGGACCCGCCGCTGCCGCCGGCACGGCCGCTGCATGGGGACGCTCGCGCCGCTGCCATGGCCACGCTGCACCGGCCACCTCACCGAGGAGACCCGCGCCTGGGTGCCCGACGATTTCGCGGCAAAGTTCGCCCGGCTCGGCCGCGCGCCCGATCCCTGGCCGGAGCCGGAAGAAGGGCACGAGGCAGAGATCGACGAGCGCCGCCGCGCCATCTCTCTGCTTGAGACGGCCTTTGGCTGCGATCATCCTCTCTACGGCGCACGGATCCTCGCCTGGATCGCCTGCGATCCCGAGCAGCGCCGATACCGTCCGTGGCTCTTCAAGGCCCTACCGCAGGACGGAGCGGGCTGATCCCGTGGTGTGCGATTCGAGGGGGCGGAACCTATTCGGCGGCGCGCGGCGCCTCGGCCGGTTCGGCCACGCCCGCCGTTTCGAGCATTTCCGCCGGGGCGGCGGCTGCAACTTCGTCCGCCGCTTCTGTCTCCGCGATCTCCGGCTCCGGCTCTGTCGTCGGGCGCGGCGCGAGCGGCTCCAGCTCGTAGGCATAGCCCTCGATCATCGCATAGGCCTGCTCGATCGCCTCGATCTGCTTCTCGGCGCTGCGGATCGCCTCGGCGATCGATTGGCTGCGGGCGCGCAGCATCGAGCCGAGCACGTCGGCGCCGGGGCGGCGGGCGAGCCGGTCCATGTGCTGGCGCACCCGGTTGCGGTGGCGTTCGAGTTCGAGGATGTGGAAGCGGTTCTTCAGGATGTCGTCGGTGAGCTTGCGGCGCAGTGCGGCAACCGGATCGAAGCTGCCGGGCTCGCGCTCGTCGAGGATGATGTCGTTGACCAGCGTTTCGAGCACCATCAGGCCCTTGAGGTCGAGGGCGTCGGCCATCTGCGGGTCGTAGCCGGTGTCGTCGTAGACCTTGCGGCGCACCGGGTCGCGCAGGAGGTCGTAGGCGGCGGTCACCGTCTCGAAGGCGGAAGTGTCGCCGCCGCCGTCCGGATGGGCGGTCTTGGCGAGCCGGCGATAGGCCCGTTTGATGGCGGCCGCGTCGGCGTCGCGGTCCAGTCCGAGCGTCGCGTAAGGGTCGATCAAGGGCGGCACCTGTCTTCGTGGCGGGATGGTTTTCTCGTGCCCGCTTTCCTACCGCCGGATTGGGGCGGCATCAAGCACGCCGGACGATTCGCGGACGCCGCACCGGTGCCACTTTGGTGCCGGATTGCGGCAGACAGGCGGAAAAAAGTAACTACCTCCCCCGAATTCTCAAGGGATTCAGGGGCTTGCAAATGTGTTGATGCCGTTTTAGTTTTTTCTCACTTGCCTTCGGCGGCGTCCTCTGTAGGGTGCGCCGCTCGGGCTACATATCCCGGAGACTGAACCGATCGTTTTGGACCGCCTGCGTGGTTGCTTCCTTGGGGGCCTTCTCCCGCCGAAAGACGTTCATTCCCGATATCGCGCCTTCCGACGGGTCCTCACCTTCCCGGGAGGACCGAAATGCCCCGGCTCCGGCAGCGGAGACGGGAAACACCATCGAACCAGGGAAAAGGAATATCCCATGGCCACCAAGGGCACCGTAAAATTCTTCAACCAGGACAAGGGCTTCGGCTTCATCACGCCGGACGGCGGCAGCAAGGACGTGTTCGTCCACATCACCGCGCTGCACGCTTCGGGCATGCAGGGCCTGCAGGATGGCCAGCAGGTGACGTTCGACACGGAGCCCGACCGCATGGGCAAGGGCCCGAAGGCGGTCAACATCCAGCTCGCCTGATTTCTCCGGCAGCCGGTTTCCGGCAATGATTCCCGGCCTTATCGGCCGGACCGCGGCGCTCCATACGGGGCGCCGTTTTCCGTTTCGGGAGAAAGATTCGCCGTCAGCCGGCCGCCCGCTTCGGCCCCGCTTCGGTGTCGACCGCGGCAAAGGCGGCAGCGATCACCTCCGGCCCCGCGCCCGGCCGTGCCGCCTCGGCGGAGAGAATCTGCCGGTAGCGCCTGGCGCCGGCAAAGCCCTGGAACAGGCCGACCATGTGGCGGGTGACGTGGATCAGCCGCCCGCCGCCCGCGATGTGCCGGGCCGCGTGTTCCATCATCGCGTCACAGACCGCCTGCCAGTCCGGGCGCCGCTCTTCCTCGCCGTAGATCGCCGCGTCAACCTCCGTCAGCAGCGTCGCATTGTTGTAGGCGGCGCGCCCGAGCATCACCCCGTCCATCACTTGAAGATGAGCGACCGCCGCCTCGATGGTCTGGATGCCGCCGTTTATGCCAAGGAAGAGATCGGGGTTCTCCCGCTTGAGCCGGTGCACCAGTTCATAATCGAGCGGCGGGATGTCGCGGTTCTCCTTCGGCGACAATCCCTGCAGCCACGCCTTGCGGGCGTGGACCCAGATGGCATCCGCCCCCGCCGCCGCCATGCGCGCGAGAAAATCCGGCAGCACCGCCTGCGGGTCCTGATCGTCGACGCCGATCCGGCACTTCACCGTCACCGGCACCGGAGACGCCGCCTTCATCGCCGCGACGCAGCGTTCCACCGTCTCCGGCGTGCGCATCAGGCAGGCGCCGAAGGTGCCTGACTGCACCCGGTCAGACGGGCAGCCGACATTGAGGTTGATCTCGTCATAGCCGTAGTCGGCGGCGATCCTCACCGCCTCGGCGAGTTTGCCCGGGTCCGAGCCGCCGAGCTGCAGCGCGAGCGGATGTTCTTCGGGATTGTATCCGAGCAGCCGGTCGCGATCGCCGTGGATCACCGCGTCCGCCACGATCATCTCGGTATAGAGCAGCGCGCGCCGGGTGAGCTGCCGGTGGAAGACGCGGCAATGGGTATCCGTCCAGTCGATCATCGGCGCAACGGCAAAGACGGGAGCCTTGAAATATCTCGTTCTTTCCTTCTTTACAGGCTCTTGCAACGCTTTCTTTCCCGTTTCGTTCAGGCTTGTTCCGGAGCAACATCCGCCCGTGCGCCTATGTAATGCCGGCGGATCAACTATGCGAGAACAAACTTCACGGGCCGTCAAAGAGGGGTGGTCGGAACGTCGCGTTGAACGCGCCGCCGTCGAGCAGCAGGCCGCGTCGGTGGCGACCGGCAAACCTGACCGGTGACGGCTCAGGCGCCGTATTCTTCGTCGGTTACGTGCTCAAGCCAGTCCACGGCCCTGCCGCCGAGGGCCTCCTGGATGGCGATGTGCGTCATCGCCGTGGTCGGCCCTGCACCGTGCCAGTGCTTCTCTCCCGGTTCGAACCATACGACGTCGCCCGGCCGGATTTCTTCGACCGGCCCGCCGAAGCGCTGGACCCGGCCCACCCCGGAGGTCACGATGATGACCTGCCCCAGGGGATGGGTGTGCCAGGCGGTTCGTGCACCGGCCTCGAAGGTGACCGTGTTACCGGCGGCCCTCGCGGGATCCTTCGCCGCAAAGAGAGGATCGATCCTCACGGTACCGGTAAACCATTCGGACGGGCCTCTGGCGGACGGCCTGCTGCCTGCTCTGTGAATTTCCACGCTTGTCGCTCCCGGTTCGTGTGTCAGGACGCCTTCAGGGAGGTCAGGTTCTCACAGATGCCGCTTCACCGAAAGCTCGCTTTTCCACATGGCCTCGGTTCGGCAAGGACGAGAGCCTCGAATGACGGCGGCCTGGCCTATGCTTGCAGTGTCGCGGCGAGCCGGCGGCTGACGTCGGCGGCAAGCGCGCGGGCGTGCCGCCCGATCATGATGGTCTGGTGGTTGCCGGAGACGTCGACCCATTCCGCCGCCGGCAGGTGGCCCTCCCAGATGAGCCTGGGATCGCAGTCGACCGGCGAGCCGCCCTCCGTCCGGTAGAAGACCAGAGACCCTTCGTAGCGCGATGGGCGGAAGAGCCCCTTCATCCGCAGGAGCTGTCGGGCCGCGACATCATAGGCCGGCGGATAGCCGCCCTGCCATTGCGGCACGAAGGTAGGGTAGGATTCAGCTCTGGGGCTAAGGAAGCGAAAGGCGAAACGCTGCAGCGTACGCCGACACTTTGCGAGCCTGCCGCCGCGGCGCGCCGGTGACGCCTCCCCGGACGCCTCGTCGGCGACCGCGGGCGGGGTTCGGCCCCGTTCCGACAGAAGACGCCCGGCGGCGAAGGCGAGCCATGTGCGCAACGGCCAGGCATGCTCGCTCTGCGGGCTGTCGATGAGGCCCAAGAAATCCACCGCGATACCGCGGGCGGTGAGCGCGCGGGAGAGTTCGAGCGCGACGAGGCCACCGAAGGAATAGCCGACGAAACGGTAGGGCGGTGCTATGCCCGATGCGTCGAGCTCGGCGAGGGAGGCAGCGACCTCGTCGGCGATCACCGCGGGCGTTGCGGCAGGGCGGCCGAACGGCGTGAGCGCCATGCCGTAAACGGTCCCGTCGAAGGCGAGCGCGTTGACGAAATCCTTCATCTCGAGAAAGCAGCTCGCGCCCCCGGCGAAGACGATGAGCACCTCCGGCGAGGTGCCCTCGCGAATCCGGATCCGTTTCGGCACGTTCCGGCAGGAGCCGTCGGCCATGGCACGCGCGAGTTCGCGAAGCGTCGGCCACAGGTAGAAGCTGTTGACGTCGAGCTCGATGCCGCTCGCCTGCCAGACGGCGTCGATGAATTTCAGCGAGCGGTTGATGTTGAAGACGTCGACGAGCCTTGCATCGACGGAAACCTCCCGACGCTGCACGATGCGGGCGACCTCCACGAGAAGGCGTTCAAACGCAGCCGCGTCATTCCGCATCACCCGCGTGGCACGATGCCCCTCCATCTTTGCTACCTCGTCGCCGACCGTCCTACGCCCCCGTCACATGTGTTGCGGGGTAGGATCGGGGAAGGACGTTTCGCTTCCGTTAAAGCGACGCGCCCGGACGTTTCCGTACTAAAGCAGGCCGAGCTCGGCGAGTTCCCGGCGCAGGTCGTCCGGCATGTCCTCGATATCGGCGCCGGAGGCGTTGAGGTCCCTCGGCGCGGCATCCGCCTCCAGATAGCGCCAGCCCTGGAAGGGACGGCGCGGCGCTGGCGCCACCTCTATGACCTCCGGTCCGAGGATCAGCTCGCAACGGGTGATACCGTCGCCGCCGGTGAAGGTCTTTATGTCGAGAAGCCGCTGGCGCGCGGCGACCTGCCCCTTGATGATCCAGTAGAGCGAGCCGCCGTCGAGCAGTTCTTCCGCACGCTTGGGCACCATGCGGGTCACGTGGGAGCTATGCGGTTCGAGGCCCGCAGCAATGGCCGTCAGCGAGCGCTCGGCGACCCATTGCCTTAGATCCTCGAGCGACTCCGCGCCGACGCAGAGCTTGATCAGATGCAGTGTCATGGGGACGGTGATACGCCTTTAGGCGGGACGGTCAAGCCCCGCCGGACAGACGGAGCCGTCAGCACTCGACGACGTTGACCGCAAGCCCGCCGAGCGAGGTTTCCTTGTATTTCTCGCTCATGTCGTGGCCGGTCTGGCGCATGGTTTCGACGCAGGCGTCGAGCGGCACGAAATGCTCGCCCGTCCCCTTGAGCGCAAGCGAGGCCGCCGTCACCGCCTTGACCGCGCCGAGAGCATTGCGCTCGATGCACGGTACCTGCACGAGGCCCGCGACGGGGTCGCAGGTCATGCCGAGATGATGCTCCAGCGCGATTTCGGCGGCGTTCTCGATCTGCTCGGGCGAACCGCCCATGACGGCCGCGAGGCCTGCCGCCGCCATCGCCGAGGCGGACCCCACCTCGCCCTGGCAGCCGACTTCGGCACCCGAAATCGAGGCATTGTGCTTGATGATGCCGCCGATCGCAGCCGCCGTCAGCAGGTAGTCGCGGATGCCTTCCTGGTCGGCATCCGGATGGAAATGCAGGTAGTAGCGGATCGTCGCCGGCACGACGCCGGCCGCTCCGTTGGTCGGTGCGGTGACGACCCGTCCGCCGGCGGCATTCTCCTCGTTGACCGCCATCGCGTAAACCGAGAGCCAGTCATTGGCGAGCAGCGGGTTCTGACGGTTCGACCGCCACTCCTCCTCGAGCTTGTCATGGATCGCCCGCGCCCGGCGCTTGACGTTGAGCCCGCCCGGCAGACGGCCCTCCTGCTTGAGCCCGCGATCGATGCAGCCGCTCATGGCCTCCCAGATGCGGTCGAGGCCGGCGTCGAGCGCGGCGCGATCCATCACCGCCTCCTCGTTCGCCCGCTTCATCTGGGCGACGGTGAGACCGGAACGCCGCGCCATCTCGAGCATTTCCTTCGCCGTGGCGAAGGGATAGGGCACCTTCTGGGTTGCAGCCTGCTTCTTCTGCTTCTGCATGGCGGCAAGCTCTGTGTCGGTGACGACGAAGCCGCCGCCGATCGAATAGTAGACGGTGGTGAGCAGCACACGACCGTCGCGGTCAAGGGCGGTAAAGCGCATGCCGTTCGCGTGCCCAGGCAAGGGCACCTTCTTGTCGTAGACCAGATCGTCCTTCGGCACGAAGCGGTAGGCGGGATGGCCGGGCGGCGCCACCTGCCCTTCCCGCTCGACGCCGGCGATGATGTCGTCCATCCGGTCCGGATCGACGCGGTCCGGTTCCTCGCCCGTCAGGCCGATGATGACCGCACGGCCGGTGCCGTGACCGATACCGGTATAGGCGAGTGATCCGTGCAGGCTGACCTTCAGCGCGGCGACGGCCGCACCGCTCGGCCGTGGCCAGTCATCTGAGAGGATGAGGTCGAGAAAACGCTTGGCGGCCGTCATCGGACCCATCGTGTGGGAGCTCGACGGGCCGATCCCGATCTTGAATACGTCGAAAACAGAAAGAAACATGTGCGGGCGCGCCTCAGGACATCCGAAAACTTGAATCGTGAGGCTAGACTATGACCAGAAGCCGGCGCGGCGGGCAACCGACATCCGCTTTAATCGGCGCGACATCGAGAGGGCGCCACAAACGACAACAGCGCGGCCCTTTCGGACCGCGCTGCGGAATTCTCGTCAAAAACGAGCTTCAGATGGTTCCGAAAAGATAGGCCAGGAACAAAACGCCTGCAAATCCCGTCAACGCCCGCAGGGTAACGCCCCAGCAAGACTTCTGGATGCTATCTTCCATTATCACTCCGATTGTTCGCCTATGGCGAAAAGCCGTCCCCCGACCGCCTTTCCGGCACCGGTCTATTCAAATTCACGGGCTCTCGCAACTGCAAAAATGGCAAAACAGTGGCACGTTCCGTAGGGTAGCTATTCCAAAAACGCATGGATCTATGCAATTTCAAACGGTTAGATAAAATTTTGCATAGTTCTTATATGGCCGGCGCGAGCCACAATCCCTGCCAAAGTCTTACAAAGCTGTGGATACTTGTCCGGTGCCCGGCCGACGGCATAATCTCGCCGCGAGCAACCACGGGAATCGCCATGACATTCATCGACTTTTTCGCCCTCGCGCTTTTCCTGGTGCTCTGGCTCGTCTTCTCCTGGCTGACGGGCGGGGCGAAGATCCTCGATCGCCCGAGCCTGACCCAGGCGATGGCCGAGCGGCGGCGGGAATGGATTCACAATTCGCTCACCCGCGAGCTGAGAATGATAGACACGCAGATCCTCGCGGGCCTGCAGAATGGCACGGCCTTCTTCGCCTCGACGTCGATTTTCGCAATCGGCGGGTGCTTCGCGCTGCTGGGCGCGACCGAACAAGTCGACACCGTGTTCCGCGACCTTCCCTTCATCAGCTATGGCGGCCGTTCCGGTTTCGAGTTCAAGGTCATCGGACTCACCACGATCTTCGGCTACGCCTTCTTCAAGTTCGGCTGGTCCTACCGCCTCTTCAACTACTGCACGATTCTCTTCGGCACGCTGCCGATGACGGAGAACGCCAAGAAGAACCCGCAGGAGACCGAACGCATGGCGGAGCGGGTCATCCGCATGAACATCATCGCTGCAAAGCAGTTCAATGCCGGCCTTCGCGCGATTTTTCTGTCGATAGGCTACCTAGGGTGGTTCGTCAGCCCTTACGTCTTCGTGGGAACATCGCTTATCATCTTCTTCGTACTGGTACGCCGACAGTTTTTCTCCGATGCGCGTCTTGCGTTGATGACCGACACGGCGCCTTGAAAACGACCAGATTGGACGCTGTGGCATGACCCCTCCGCGCCGGTGCGCGGGGCAGAATTCTCGCATGCGAAGGATCGATCGTGGCCGCAGTCCCAGACACTGACAATCGCCCAGCAATCTCGAGGCGGATCGGCCTGCTCGATGCTGCAAGGGGGATCGCGCTCGTCGCGATGGCCTCCTACCACTTCACCTGGGATCTGGAATTCTTCGGCTACCTCGAACCCGGCACGGCCACACACGGCCTGTGGAAACTCTATGCCCGCGCCATCGCCTCGAGCTTCATCTTCATGGCGGGCGTCAGCCTGGTGCTCGCCCACTACCCGACACTGAAGCCGCAATCGTTCCTGAAGCGGCTCGCGATGGTGGCCGGTGCTGCAATCGCGATCACCGTCGCGACGGCGATCGCCATGCCGGACGGCATGATCTTCTTCGGCATCCTGCACCATATCGCCGCGGCGAGCGTGATCGGACTGCTGTTTCTCCGGCTGCCGCCCGTACTCACGGTCGTTGCCGCGCTTGCCGCCCTCGCCGCGCCGGCCTATCTCCGCTCGGAGGCTTTCGATGCGCCTTACCTGCTCTGGATCGGCCTCTCCGAGCATCTGCCGCATTCGAACGATTACGTGCCGCTGCTCCCATGGATCGGCGCCTTCCTGATGGGGATCGCCACAGCCCGCTTCGCGCGTGCCGGCGGCTGGCTCGACACGCTGGCCGACGCGCCGCAAGGCCCGGCGGCGCTGCGCTTCGCCGGCCGCCACAGCCTCATCGTCTACCTTTTGCATCAGCCCCTGTTGATCGCGACCGTCTACTTGATCTCGATCATCATCCCGCCGCAGAAACCTGATCCTATGCAGTCCTATCTGCGCAGCTGCGAAACCAGCTGCCGAACCGAAGGCAGCCAGGCGGAGGTGTGCAGCCGCTTCTGCGCATGCACGCTGGACAAACTGATGCAACAGTCCCTCTTCGAACCTCTCCAGTCTGGCGCAATCCAGCCGGATCAGGATGAACGTGTGTTGCAGCTAGCCCGTGAATGTACCGCAGTCAGCCAATGACAGGACATGATCATGAACGCCTACCGCCTGAAACCGCTGAAATATCCTTGGCCACCCGTGCTCTACGGCGTCGCGATCGTCGCGGCGCTGCTGCTCGATCGCTATGTCGGCCTTCTGCCGCCCCTACCGCGTGAGGGCTATCTTCTCTGGACGTTCGGAGGGGTGCTCGCGCTGATCGCGCTCACCCTCGACATATGGGCGGTGAAGACGCTCCTCGAATGCCACACGGCGGTGCTTCCGAACCGCTGTGCACAGCGCCTGGTGACGAACGGTCCGTTCCGCTTCACCCGCAATCCGATCTATCTCGGCTATACGCTGATGACGATCGCCTTCGGGCTGTTGACGGGCAATAGCTGGTTCTTCGTCGCCGCCGTCACCGCGGCCGTGGTCACGACGCTGGTCGCGATCCGCTCTGAGGAAATGCATCTGCTGGCCCGCTTCGGCATCGAATTCGAGCGATACTGCCAGCGGACCCGCCGCTGGATCTGAGAAGCGTCAGGTCCCGACGCCGATCTCGACGAGCCGCGTGAGGCAGGCCTCCTCGGCGTTGTCGAGTTCGGCGAGCGTTTCGTCGATATCCTTGCGCTTCTGGCGCAGTTCTTCGCGCTTCTCGTCGATCTTCTTCATCATCAGCTTGAGCTGACCGATCTCTCCCGGCGGCGCCTTGTAAACCTGGACGATTTCCCGGATCTCGGCTACGGTGAACCCGATGCGCCGGCCACGCAGAATCTCCTGCAGCAGCCGGCGGTCGGCTGCGCGATAGAGACGCGTTCGGCCGCGACGCTCGGGATGCAACAGGCCTTCGTCTTCGTAGAACCTCAAGGTCCGGGTCGAGACGCCGAATTCTCGCGTCAGTTCCGTTATGCTGTAATACTTTTTCACTGCCTGTTCCGATTCATCTGGAAACAGTCATATTATTGACTTTTACGTGCAAGTCAATTTTCTCCTTCATGCGGACATGAACCACCAGGTCGCAAGCCCGAGAAAGCTCAGGAAGCCGGTCGTATCGGTGATCGCGGTCACGAAAACCGCGGAGGAAACCGCCGGGTCCGTGCCCGAGCGGTGAAGCAGCAGCGGGATGGTAATGCCCGCCATCGCGGCCGCGAACATGTTGATCAGCATGGCGGTCGTGATGATGCCGCCGATCGAGACGTCGCGGAACCAGATGGCGGCAACGACACCGACGAGCGTTCCGAAGAGCGCACCGTTGATGAGACCGACGCCGGCCTCGCGGCGCGCGACCCGCCATGCATTGTGGATGTCGAGGTTGCGGGTCGCGAGCGCCCGCACGGTGACGGTCATCGTCTGCGAGCCGGCATTGCCGCCCATGCCGGCGACGATCGGCATCAGGATCGCCAGCGCCACCACCTGCTCGATCGTCCCCTCGAATAGCGAGATCACCGAGGCCGAGATGAAGGCGGTGACGAGATTGACGGCGAGCCACGGCACGCGCGAGCGCGAGGTTTCGACGACGCTGTCCGAGAGTTCTTCGTCGCCGACGCCGCCGAGGCGCAGCAGATCCTCTTCAGCCTCTTCCTGGATGACGTCGACGACGTCGTCGATGGTGAGGACGCCCACCAGCCGGTCGTTCTCGTCGACGACGGCGGCCGAGAGAAGGTCGTATTGCTCGAAGACCTGCGCCGCCTCTTCCTGGTCCATCTCGGCCGGCACCGCGTGGCTGGTCTCACGCATGATCGTCTCGATCTTCATCTGGCGCTTGGTGCGCAGGATGCGATCGAGGTCGACGGTGCCGAGCAGCTTGAAGGTCGGATCGATGACGAAGATCTGCGTAAAGCTCTCCGGCAGGTCGTCCTCGTCTCGCATGTAGTCGATCGTCTGGCCGACCGTCCAGAAGGGCGGCACGGCGACGAACTCGGTCTGCATGCGCCGGCCGGCCGAGCTTTCCGGATAATCGAGCGCCCGGCGCAGGCGCACCCGCTCGGTAAACGGAAGCTTGGCGAGGATTTCCTCGCGGTCCTCGTGATCGAGGTCTTCGAGAATGTAGACGGCGTCGTCGGAGTCGAGATCGCCGATCGCGGCGGCGATCTGCTCGTTCGACATCTGGTCGACGATCTGCAGGCGGATGGCCTCGTCGACCTCGGTGAGTGCGGTCAGGTCGAAGTCGTCGCCGAGGAGGCGCACGAGGGCGAGCCGCTGTTCCGGCTGGATCGCCTCAATGAGGTCGCCGAGTTCCGATTCGTGCAGCCGGGCGACGCGCTGGCGCAGGAAGAGCGTGTCGCGGTCGGCAATCGCCGCGCCGACCAGAGCGAGGAAATCGGACCGGACGGACCCGTCCTCGGAATAGATGTCGTCGGGAATATCGTCCTGCGGGGGCCGAACAAGGAATTCGTCGCCGGTATCCGTCATGCCTGCGCCCTCGCCCTTGTCATCAACTCGTCATTGCGTATCCCGGCAGCCTTGGAGAATGGCGGTAAAAACCGCATTGTCAACCGTGAGTGAGGATATCCCGGCACCGCCATGTGCAAATGCGAAGTAGGCCTGCTAACCTGTTGATCCGACGCAGTCGCAGCACAGAAAGGCATATCGTGGCGGTCCTCCCCCTGGTCACCTATCCGCACCCGGCGCTAAAGGCCGTCTGCGCTCCCGTCACCGATTTCGGCCCCGATCTCGCTACCCTGGCGAACGACCTCTACGACACGATGAAGGCGGCGCCCGGCGTCGGAATCACTGCCGCCCATGTCGGGGTCATGCAGAGGCTCGTGGTGCTCGACCTGCCGGAGATCGGCGGGCGGCGCACCTACGTCAATCCGGAAATCCTCTGGTCCTCCGGCGAACAGATGAGCCATACCGAAGGCAGCGTCTCGATGCCCGGCGCGACGGAGACCGTGACCCGCCCCCGCGCCGTCAAGCTCCGTTATCAGGATCTCGACGGGACGGTTTACGAGGAGGAACTCGACGGCTTCCCGGCAATCTGCATGCAGCACGAAGTCGACCAGCTCGACGGCATCTTCTGGCTGCAGCAGCTGTCGAAGCTGAAGCGCGACCGGCTGACGAAGAAATGGGAGAAAGGGCGAGGCTGAGCGCACCGCCGCCCGTCGCGCCAAGCGACTCTCGACGAGACAGGCCATTGGTCGGCCGGCCGTTGAATGATAGCCTGCCACCATGTCCGTCGCCCGCACACACCAGTTTCCCGGTATTCCGCTCGCACTCGGCTCAGCCCTGCTGTTCGGAGCATCGCCGCCGTTGTCGAAGCTTCTGATGGACAGCATCGATCCCTGGCTGCTGGCCGGCATCCTTTATCTCGGGGCCGGAGTCGGGCTCGTGCTTGTTCACCTCGGGCGACGATGGATCGGGCTCGAAGGTGTCGAGGCGCCGATTCGGATCTCCGATCTTCCATGGCTGCTTGCGGTAGTGGTCTTCGGCGGTCTTATTGGACCGCTGCTCCTGATGTTCGGCCTCTCCCTGACGACGGCCGCCTCGGGGTCGCTGCTGCTCAACCTCGAAGGCCTCGCGACCATGGCGATCGCCTGGATCGTCTTCCGCGAGAACGTCGACCGTCGCTTGCTGCTCGGCGCGATGGCGATATTGGCCGGTGCCACACTTCTGTCCTGGACCGGACAGGGCATCGCACTCGACAACGGCAGCCTTCTGGTCGCCCTTGCCTGCCTCGCATGGGGCATCGACAACAACCTGACGCGCAAGCTGTCCTCGGCCGACCCGGTGCAGATCGCGATGATCAAGGGGCTGGTCGCCGGGGCGACGAACCTGATACTCGCGCTCGGGCTGGGAACACCTGTTCCTTCGGCCGCCGCGATCGGAGCCGGCGCAATCCTCGGCTTTCTCAGCGTCGGCGTCAGCTTGGTTCTGTTCATGCTCGCTTTACGGCATCTCGGGACGGCCAGGACCGGGGCCTATTTCTCCCTGGCACCCTTCATCGGGGCGACGCTCAGCATCATTCTCCTTAGGGAGCCACTCACGTTGCAGATCGCGTTTGCCGGCCTGCTGATGGGCACAGGACTTTGGCTGCACCTGACGGAGCGCCATGAGCATCTTCATGTTCACGAAGCCTTCGAACACGAACACGCCCATGTTCACGACGCGCACCACCAGCACCATCACGATGGCCCCGCCACCGAGCCCCATTCACACCGGCACCGGCACGAGCCGCTGACCCACAAGCATCCACATTATCCGGACCTTCACCACCGGCATACGCATGACTGAGGGGCCGGGCGCGCCCTCACCGGATCGCGTCACATCTCAAAAGCCATTCGGAGAAATAGCCTGCGTTTCGGGACGGGCGCTGTCCTGCGCAAACCTCGATAAAATAACAAAAAACCCGGCCGAAGCCGGGTTTTTGGTGCGGTCGAGAAGACTCGAACTTCCACGGGTTGCCCCACAGCGACCTCAACGCTGCGCGTCTACCAATTCCGCCACGACCGCATCGTGGTAGGTGCCGAATTGCTCCGGCGGGGCTGCATGTAGCAAAAGCATTCGGGGTGCACAAGGGCGCTGTGACAGTTTTTTGATAATTCCTCCGGGGGCCCTGTGGAGGCCCTCGGCAAGGCCCGGAATTCCGGGCTCTTGAAGTCGGTGCGCTTTCTTGCCAAGTAGGGGAAAAGGACGGACGCTCCCATGCAACGTACAGAAATCGAAGCGAAAATGTTTCCCCTGCCGGGCTCGCCGCCGGTGCGCTGGCGAATCTCCGACGGCCTCGTTCCCTACGAGGAAGCGCTGGCCACCATGGAGGCGGAAGTCGCCGCGATCGCAGACGGCCGCGCCGACGAACTCGTCTGGCTGCTGGAGCATCCGCCGCTCTATACCGCAGGGACCAGCGCCGACCCTGCCGACCTCAAGGAGCCCGACCGTTTCCCGGTGCATGCGACGGGACGGGGCGGCGAATACACCTATCACGGCCCCGGCCAGCGGGTCGGCTACGTCATGCTCGACCTGAAGCGGCGGCGCCAGGACGTCCGCGCCTACGTGGCCGCGCTGGAAGAAGTCATCATCCGCACGCTCGAACAAATGAACGTGCGCGGCGAACGCCGCGAAGACCGCGTCGGCGTCTGGGTCCGCCGACCGGAAAGGCCGCGGCTTGCTGACGGCTCGATGGCGGAGGACAAGGTCGCGGCGCTCGGCATCCGGCTGCGCCGCTGGGTCAGCTTCCACGGCTTCTCGCTCAACGTCGATCCGGACCTGTCCCACTTCAGCGGCATCGTGCCCTGCGGAATCACCGCCTATGGCGTGACGAGCCTCGTCGATCTCGGCCTGCCGGTGATGATGCCGGATGTCGACATCCGGCTGCGCACGGCCTTCGAGGAAGTCTTCGGCCCGACAGTCGCGGAGACATCTCTGCCGTCGGGCGAAGGAAAGGCTGCCGTCGCCGGCGCCTGACGGAACGGGCTCCTCGGCGCTTGATCTCGTGCCAAGGCGCGTGCTTCATGGACGCCCGCCCCCGAAGAGCACGAGTCGATGACAGTCCCGACGTCCCTCACCCGACAGAACCCCGTCGAAGGCATGGCCCTGATGGCGGCCTGCATGCTCGTGCTGCCGGTGATGGATGCGATTGCCAAGTACATGGCGACCGTCGAGGGCATGTCTCCGGGCCAGGTGACCTTCTACCGCTTCTTCTTTCAGCTGGCCTGCACGCTGCCGGTGCTTTTTCTCCTGCGCGGGCGTGACGCGCTTGCGGCCAAACGCCCCTACATGAACCTCCTGCGCGGTTGCCTGCACGGAGCCGCGAGCCTGATGTTCTTCGCTGCGGTCAAGTATATGCCGCTCGCCGACGTCTTCGCCATCTACTTCGTCGAACCCTTCATTCTCACAGCCCTTTCGGCACTCTTTCTCGGAGAGCGGGTGGGCTGGCGGCGCTGGCTTGCGATCGTCGTCGGCTTCGGCGGCGCCATGATCGTCATCCAGCCGAGCTACGCGATCTTCGGGCTGACGGCGCTGCTGCCGGTCGCCTGCGCCTTTCTCTTCGCGCTCTACATGTTCCTCAATCGCGCGATCGGCGAGGCTGACTCGCCGATGACTATGCAGACGATGTCGGGGATCGGCGGCACGCTCATCATGGGGGCCGCGCTGCTTGCCGGCACCGGCATGGGCGAAAGCGATCTCGCCCCGTCGCTCCCCTCCTCCTGGCTCGGCCTCGGTCTGCTCGTCCTGCTCGGCTCGATCTCCGGCTATATCCACCTGCTGATCGTGCGCGCCTTCCGGCTCGCGCCGCTCTCGGTGCTCGCGCCCTTCCAGTATTTCGAGATCATCGCCGCGACCGTGCTCGGCTACGCGCTCTTCGGCGAATTCCCCGACGCCTCCAAATGGGCCGGCGTCGCCATCATCGTCGGCTCGGGCCTGTTCATCCTCTGGCGCGAGCAGAAGCGCGCAAAAAGCGCGGCAATTTAACGATGACGTTCATCACCGCCTAACCGCGTCCGTTCACCATCTGGAAACCCGGCGCGCATAGGCTCGCCTCCAGTTTCATGATGAAACGGGAAAAAAGATGAGCGAATTTCGTCTCTCTTTTCCGGCATGTGTCATCGCCGGGAAGAACAGCCTTACGGCCGACGACCTCCTGCTGCTGCGCAAGTATAGCTTTCCGGACGGCATCCGTTCCCCGGACGATGTCGTCGTCATGCTGGCGCTCGATATGCTCTGTCCGGAAAAGTGTGCCGAGTGGCACGACTACTTCGTCGAATCGCTGGCCGACTACATCGTCAACCGCTGCCCTCCGGCGGGCTCGCTCGACACGATGAACGCCGTCTGGTTCGAGCAGGTCTTCGCCGAGGACGGCATTGTGCGTTCGCGACACGAACTCGACCTTCTGCTCCACCTGATCGACCTCGCACCGCCGGCGCCGGCAACCCTGACCGCCCTCGCCCTCGACCAGCTTGCCATCGCACGCGCGGACGGGCGCGGTCCCATGCAGACAGGCCGGGCGGCCGAACATGCACACCTTTCGCCGTCCGACATCGCCTATGTCCGGCGGGTGCTGAAACATGCCTGCGACAACGGGCGCCTCGCCCTCGAAGAACGGGAGAGAGAGGCGCTGCTGCGGATAGACGGTTCGGTGAAGGGCACCCGCGTGCCGGCGTGGCTCGACATCCTCAAGGAGGCGGGGATCGCGGCTAAAAGCCCGTCGCCGGAGGAACCCGCCGCCCCGGCACGCTGGCTGCAGGTTCCGGACTCCTTCTTCCTCGACGACCAGCTCGTCGCCTGAACTCTTTCGCGGCACCGACGGCGGCAACGGGAGGCCGAACGGAGCAGCTTCTGACGCTCGTCGGCCTTGAGCCGGACAGGGCTCCCGTGCCAAGCTCACACCCGATTCACATTGTCAGGGAGAACGCACATGGACGTACGCGCCGCCGTCGCAATCCAGGCCGGAAAGCCGCTCGAAGTCATGACCGTCCAGCTCGAGGGGCCCAAGGCCGGTGAGGTGCTGGTCGAGATCAAGGCGACCGGGATTTGCCACACCGACGACTTCACGCTCTCCGGCGCCGACCCGGAAGGTCTGTTCCCGGCGATCCTCGGCCACGAGGGCGCGGGCATCGTCGTCGACGTCGGCCCGGGCGTCACGAGCGTCAAGAAGGGCGATCACGTCATCCCGCTCTACACGCCGGAATGCCGGGAATGCCCCTCCTGCCTGTCGCGCAAGACCAATCTCTGCACTGCGATCCGCTCGACACAGGGCCAGGGCGTGATGCCGGACGGCACCTCGCGCTTCTCGATCGGCAAGGACAAGATCCACCACTACATGGGCTGCTCGACGTTCGCGAACTACACCGTTCTGCCGGAGATCGCGGTCGCCAAGGTCAACCCGGACGCGCCCTTCGACAAGATCTGCTATATCGGCTGCGGTGTCACGACCGGCATCGGCGCCGTCATCAACACGGCCAAGGTCGAGCTCGGTTCGACGGCGATCGTCTTCGGGCTCGGCGGCATCGGCCTCAACGTCATCCAGGGCCTGCGGCTCGCCGGTGCCGACATGATCATCGGCGTCGACTTGAACAACGACAAGAAGGAATGGGGCGAACGCTTTGGAATGACACACTTTGTCAACCCGAAGGAAGTCGGTGACGACATCGTGCCCTATCTCGTCAACATGACCAAGCGCGGCGCCGACCAGATCGGCGGGGCCGACTACACCTTCGACTGCACGGGCAACACGAAGGTGATGCGCCAGGCGCTCGAAGCCTCGCACCGAGGCTGGGGCAAGTCGGTCGTCATCGGTGTCGCCGGCGCGGGTCAGGAAATCTCCACCCGTCCGTTCCAGCTCGTCACCGGCCGCACCTGGATGGGTACGGCCTTCGGCGGCGCACGCGGGCGCACCGACGTGCCGAAGATCGTCGACTGGTACATGGACGGCAAGATCGAAATCGACTCGATGATCACCCACACCATGCCGCTCGAGGACATCAACAAGGGCTTCGAGCTGATGCACAAGGGTGAATCGATCCGCAGCGTGGTGCTCTATTGAGCGCTCAACGCGCCTATGACGTGGACGTGCGGAGGCTCGCCGAGCTCTCCGCCGTCGAACTCTATGAACTGCTGAAACTGCGCGTCGATGTCTTCGTCGTCGAGCAGGCCTGTGCCTACCCGGAACTCGACGGCAACGACGCCGATTGCCTGCATCTGCGGCTCACGGACGGCACCGGCCTCATCGCCTGCGCGCGCCTCTGGCAACCGACGCCGAACCACCTGCCGCGCATCGGTCGCGTCGCGGTGTCACCCGCCCACCGCGGCAAGCGCCTCGGCGAAGCCCTGATGCACGAGGCGATCACCGCCTGCGAAAAGGCCTATCCCGGCGAGGCCATCGAGATATCGGCGCAGAGCCATCTACAAAGATTCTACGCGGGCTTCGGCTTCGTTCCGATTTCCGAGGAATATCTCGAAGACGGCATCCCGCATGTCGACATGGTGCGAAGAGTCTAGCTGCGGTACCGACAAGGTTTTCTGGTCCCGCCGCCGCCGATCTGGTAGGTTCACCGAGGACCTGTGGAGTATTTTCATGCAGCCATCACGGATTTCACTGAGCGAGAAGCAGCACGCGTTGATCGAGCGCCTGATCCGGTCAGGCCGTTTCACCGGACCCAACGACGTTGTCACGCGCGGTCTCGAACTGCTCGCGGAGCGCGAAGCGCAGGCGGACGCATTCATCTCCGAGCTCGAACGGGAAGTCGACGCCGGACTGGCGAGCGGACCGCCTGAAGCCATGGAGAGCGCCGAGGCGATGCTGGCCACGTTTCGGCGGCAAAGGTAAGTCGCCTTGGGCAGGATCCTGCGCCGCCCGCTCTTCGTCGACGACGTTCGCTCCGTCTGGACCTTCATAGCGGCAGACAGCCTTGAAGAGGCAGACAAGTTTGTAAGGGCGCTCGAACAGCGCTACACGATGCTTGCATCAAACCCGCTGCTCGGCACAAGGCGCTTTCCAAACCATCCAAACACGAGGCTTTTTCGTTCCGCCGCTATCTGATCATCTACCAGCCTCTCTCCGAGGGCGATGGGATAGAACTCATCCGTCTCCTGCACGCGGCAAGAGACTATAAGAGATTTTTTGACGACTGATCATGCCCGAAATCTACGTCGATGCCGATGCCTGTCCCGTGAAGGCGGAAATTCTGAAGGTCGCGGAGCGTCATGCGCTGCCGGTGACCTTCGTCGCCAATTCGGGCCTGCGCCCGTCCCGCGATGCGATGGTGAAGAACGTCATCGTCTCCGGTGCCTTCGATGCCGCCGACGACTGGATCGCCGAACGCGCCGGACCCGGCGACGTCGTGGTGACGGCGGACGTGCCGCTCGCGGGGCGCTGCGTTGCCGCCGGAGCCCTGGTGACCGGGCCGACAGGGCGGGTCTTCGATACCACCAACATCGGCATGGCGACGGCGATGCGCAATCTCGGCGCACACCTCAGGGAGACCGGCGAGAGCAAGGGCTACAATGCCGCCTTCACACCGCGCGACCGGTCGCAATTTCTCGAAACCTTTGACAGGCTTTGCCGTCGCGTGAAAAAGTAACGGCCGGGCACGGAGACCTGCAACCTGCAGCAACAGGCGCCGCATCCACGCGGTCGCAGCCTTGCCGCAGGCAGACGAAAGACGGAACGAGACCAGCATGCCGCAATTCTCCGAACGCCTGATCGGGCATCGACACGGTCCCTTTCTGGGCGCGCTCGTCTTCGCGCTCGTGGTGACGCCGGCCGCGACGGCGTTCGCTCCGCAGCTTGCGCTGGAGCTCATACCGATCGCCTTCTTCGCCGGCTACCTGCTGCTGACGTGGCTGCGGCTGCCGCGGCTGACGGCCGCCTTTCTCAGGCGGCACGCCGAAACGGCCGACGAACCGGCCTGGGTGATCCTGACGGTCACACTCGCCGCGGTCGTCATCTCGGTCGTTTCGCTCTTCTTCGTGCTGAACGGCGCGGAAGGCCGCGCGCTGAAGCTCGTCCTCGCCTTCGGCGCCGTCGTCTCCGGCTGGTTCACCATCCACACCATGGCCGCGATACACTATGCCCACGCCTACTGGCGACCCCAGACGGTCTTGCCCCACGAAAGCGGCCTCCACAGGGGGGGCCTCGACTTTCCCGGCACCACCGATCCCGGCGGCTATGACTTTCTCTATTTCTCCTTCGTCATCGGGATGACCGCCCAGACCTCGGATACCGCCGTGACCACGACCGCCATGCGCAAGCTGAACCTGCTGCATGCCGTCGTCTCCTATTTCTTCAATACGGTCCTGCTGGCCGCCGCGGTGAACGCCGCGGTCTCGCTCGCCGGCTGAACAGCAAAAGGAACAACGATACGATGAAGATCCTGTCGCAAAACACCGCCTTCGGCGGGATGCAGGGCGTGTTCGCCCACGATTCGGACGCCTGCAAATGCGAGATGACGTTTGCGGTCTTCGTGCCGCCGCAGGCCGTGCTCGAGCGCCGGCCGGTCCTCTGGTATCTTTCCGGGCTCACCTGCACCCACCAGAACGTGATGGAAAAGGGCGAGTATCGCCGCATGGCCGCCGAGCTCGGGCTGATCATCGTCTGCCCCGACACGAGCCCGCGCGGCAACGACGTGCCGGACGAACTCACCAACTGGAAGATGGGCAAGGGTGCGGGCATGTATCTCGACGCCACGGAAGCACCGTGGGCCGAGAACTACCGGATGTATACCTACATCACCGAGGAACTCCCGGCACTCGTCGCCCAGCATTTCCGCGTCGACATGGACCGGCAGGGCATCTTCGGCCATTCGATGGGCGGCCACGGTGCGATGACGATCGCGCTGAAGAACCCTGAACGCTTCAAGAGCTGCTCCGCCTTCGCGCCGATCGTTGAGCCGTCGACGGCCGACTGGACGGTCGATGCCTTCGAGAAATACCTGGGCCCCGACAAGGCGAAGTGGCGCGAGTACGACGCGTGCGCGCTGGTCGCCGACGGTGCCCGCTTCCCGGAATTCCTGATCGACCAGGGCAGCGCCGACAGCTTCCTGGAAAACGGTCTGCGCCCGTGGCTCTTCGAGGACGCGATCAAGGACACCGAGATCGGGCTCCGGCTGCGCATGCACGAGCGCTACGACCACTCCTACTACTTCATCTCGACCTTCATGGACGACCACCTGCGCTGGCACGCAGAGCGGCTCGGCTAGAGCCGCTCGTAAACGAACCGGCTGAAATCGGCGGGCTCCGCCCGCCCGCTGGTGTCGAAGGCGAACATGCCGGCGAAGGCTCCGGTGAAGGAACCGTGCTCGCCGCGGCCGCCCTCGTCGGAGACGACGCCGGCATCGAGCACCGGGCCGACCGGCTTCCAGTCGACGGCACCGGCCGGCCGCCAGAAGAACTGCAGGTCGTTGTCGCGGATTTCCATCGCGAGGTCGAGCCGGCCTTCGGGAACGGCAATTCCGCTGTCGAGCGGAAAACTCAGGCGGCCGTTCGGATAATCGCCTGCGCAGCTCAGGATCGTGATCACCCGCCCGCGCTGCTCGTGCAGCGTAACCCCGAGGGCGTGAAACTTGTAGCGGTTGTAGTAGTGGGTGAGGCCCGCGACCTGCTGGTAGGTGTCCGGTGAAAACTCGAGCGATGTCTCGGCGCGGAAGCGATGATGCTCCTGCCTCCGCGCGACCAGCGACTGCTCGAACCATGAACCGATGCTTTCCCGCCCGAAGAGGCGCAGGAACCCCGGCCGAGCGGAGAGGCTGAACAGCCGCTCCGGCATCGGCGAGCGCAGCCACTGGAATTCGAGCGGCAGTTCCGGTCCGTTGAAATCATGTGCAATGATGGCCGGAGCTTCCACGCGGGCGACATCGCCGCCCGGCGCCGGCACTTCGACCGAGGGCACCGGGCCGCCATCTTCGAGATAGAGCCAGCCGTCGTCGCGCCAGACGCATTTCTGGATCGCCGTCTCGCGGCCCAGCGTACAGCGGCGCTTGGGCGGCAACGGCCGGCCGCAGAGATGGGTATGGTAGGGCGTGCCGTCGGGCGTCTCGACATATTGCCCGTGGCCGGCGCGCTGCAACACCGCCTCTGGGTGATCCTTGGAGGTGATGAGATGGGTGTCCGGATGGAACTCGTAAGGGCCGTCGATGGTCCGCGCCCGGGCCATGGTCACGGCATGGTCGTAGCCGGTGCCGCCCTCGGCGGTCGTCAGGTAGTACCAGCCGTTGCGCTTGAAGAGATGCGGTCCCTCGACGAGGCCGAGCGAGCTGCCGGGAAAGATGTTCTTCACCGGTCCGACGAGCCGCTTCTTCTCCGCATCCCATTCCTGCAGCAGGATGCCGTCGAAGGCCGGATGCTTCGGCGCACCGCCATAGCTCTCGGTCCGGTGGTTCCACTGCATGTTGACGAACCATTTCCGCCCGTCGTCGTCGTGGAAGAGCGAGGGATCGAAGCCGGAGGAATTCACATAGACCGGGTCGGACCACTCACCCATGGCGGAGGGAGTGGTGACGATGTAGTTGTGCGCGTCCTTGAAGTTGCCGTCGAAGCGCTTGACGTCGGTATAGACGAGCCAGAACAGGCCGTCGCTGTAGGAGAGACAGGGCGCCCAGATCCCGCAACTGTCCGGGTTGCCGCGCATGTCGAGCTGGCTTGCGCGATTGAGCGGCCGGCAGACGAGGCGCCAGTTGACCAGATCCCGCGAGTGGTGGATCTGGACGCCGGGATACCATTCGAAGGTGGAGGTCGCGATAAAATAGTCCTCGCCGACCCGGCAGATCGACGGATCCGGATTGAAGCCCGGCAGGATGGGATTGATGATCATGTCGCGTTTCTCCTCCTTTTTCTCGGAAAACACCCCCTCTGTCGGCTACGCCGACATCTCCCCCACAAGGGGGGAGACGAGCCGCTACCGTCGCGCCCTCCCGGGCCCGGCGTCTGAGACGCAGGACTCCCGGCCAACGGCAATCGGGCGGGCTGCCGAATCCGCTCTCCCCCCTTGTGGGGGAGATGGCCGGCAGGCCAGAGGGGGTATTTCGATCTCAAACCTTACTTCTTCTTCCGTGGCGGCCCCTTCCGCTCGGCCGATGCCGCCCAGAGATTGATGTCGGCTTCCCTGGCATAGGTGTCGATCTCGGCGAGTTCCTCCGCCGTGAAATCGGGCTTCTCCAGCGCCTTCACACAGTCCTCGACCTGCTCGGGACGGCTCGCGCCAATGAGCGCCGAGGTGATCCGCCCGCCGCGCAGCACCCAGGCGAGCGCCATCTGCGCGAGCGTCTGGCCGCGCCGCTCGGCAATCCGGCCGAGCGCGCGGATGTTCTCAAGGTTCTTCTCGTTGAGGAAGCCCGGATCGAGCGACTTGTCCTGCGAGGCGCGGCTGCCGGCCGGAATGCCGTTCAGGTATTTCGACGTCAGCATGCCCTGCGCCAGCGGCGAGAAGACGATCGAGCCGATACCGAGTTCTTCCAGCGTATCGACGAGGCCGTCCTCTTCGATCCAGCGGTTGATCATCGAATAGCTCGGCTGATGGATGAGGACGGGCGTGCCGAGTTCCTTCAGGATCGCCACCGCCTCGCGGGTGCGCTTCGAATTGTAGGAGGAAATCCCGACATAGAGCGCCCTGCCCGACCGGACGATGTGGTCGAGTGCTCCGCAGGTTTCTTCGAGCGGCGTATCCGGATCGAAGCGGTGCGAATAGAAGATGTCGACATAATCGAGACCGAGCCGCTTCAGGCTCTGGTCGCACGACGCGATCACGTATTTGCGGCTGCCCCACTCGCCGTAGGGACCGGCCCACATGCCGTAGCCCGCCTTGGACGAGATGATGAGCTCGTCGCGGTAACCGGCGAAATCGGTCCGCAGGATCTCGCCGAACGCCAGCTCCGCCGAACCGGGCGGCGGACCGTAATTGTTGGCGAGGTCGAAATGGGTGATGCCGAGATCGAAGGCGGTGCGGCAGATCGCCTGCTTCGTCGCGTGCGGCGTGTCGTTGCCGAAATTGTGCCAGAGGCCGAGCGAGATCGCCGGCAGCTTCAGGCCGCTTCGTCCGCAGCGATTGTAGGTCATCCGCTCGTAGCGGCTCTCGGATGGTTGCCAGGTCATGAAAGTCTCCAACTAGAGTCTCGGGCTATGACAGCTGTCATAGCAACACAGCCCGCAATCGACCACCGGCTTCGATGCCGGGCGAAGCGAGGCGATGAGGGGGCGATGCCCCCGGAAGCCCCCTCATCCGGCGCTCCGCGCCACCTGACCGGCCCTTCGCTTGCCCATCGCCTTCCGTCACCTCAGCAGCGCCAGCGCCTCATCGATGCCGAGCGCCTGAGGCTGCGTGCAGGTTGTGGAGAGATCGACGAAGCGGCCCTCCGCCCCTGATTGCAGGATGGAGGTCATGACGTCGACGCCGTGGAGCGCGCGGTCGAGCGAGCAGCGGGCGTCGCGGCCGTCGAGGATCGCGACTGCCATGTCAGCGAGGCCGGCCGTGCGGTAATTGGCGCGCGGGCCATTCGCATGTTCCTGGTTGTCGATCCCGAATGGATGATCCCAGCCTTCGAGCGGCTTGATCTCCTTGTTGCGGCCGCTCGCCTCCACCATGCCGCCGAAGAAATTCGGATCGGGTACGAAGAGCGAGCCGTCGGTTCCGTAGAGCTCCATGTTGCCGTGGCGATGCGACCAGACATCCCAGCTCGCCGACAGCGTAACCGTCGCACCGTTCTCGAATTCGAGGAGCGCGTGGATGTTGGTCGGCGTCCGGACCGGGATCACCTCGCCGGCGCGCGGCTGGCTGGTGATGGTGCGCGTCTCCGACGCCATGGAGGTGAGCGCGGCCACCCGCTTCACCGGGCCGATGAGGTTGATGAGGTTGGCGATATAGTACGGCCCGAGATCGAGCACCGGCCCGCCGCCCGGCAGGAAGAAGAAGTCCGGATTGGGGTGCCACATCTCCATGCCCGGGCTCATCACGTGGCAAGTGCCGGAGGTGATGCGGCCGATCCCGCCCTCGTCGATATATTTGCGGGCAAGCTGGTGCGCACCGCCAAGGAAGGTGTCCGGAGCGCAGCCGACGCTGAGCTTCTTTTCCTTCGCGATCCGGCGGAGGTCCTCGCCGGCTTCGAGGCTCAGCACCAGCGGCTTTTCCGAGTAAACGTGCTTGCCGGCCTCGAGAATGCGCTTCGAGACGGCGTAATGCGCATCCGGAATGGTGAGGTTGACGATGATGTCGAGCTCGTCATTGGCGAGCAGTTCATCGACCGTCTGTGCCCTGACGCCGTATTCCTCCGCCCGAAGCTCGGCGGCGTTCATGTTGAGGTCGGTGCAGGCGAGCACCTTCAGCCCCTTGAAGAGCGGGGCAAGGGAAAAGTAGGTCGTGGAGATATTGCCGCATCCGATGATGCCGACGCCGAGTTCACGTGTCATGGGGACGTTCCGAATGTTTCTGTGACGATCAGTAGCTGTTGAAGGAGGCGATCGATCGGGTAATCAGCCGGCCGAGATCGTTGGGATTGTCGTGCTCGACAATGTAATGGCGGACCGGATGCGCCTTCAGGGCGTCGACGATGCCCTTCCAGTCGACGGTACCGTGACCGACATCTGCCCAACCGTCCTCGTCGGCATTCTGTCCCGCCGGCGCTATGTCCTTGACGTGGACGGCGCTGATGCGCTTGCCGTAGCTTTCGATCCAGGCCAGCGGGTCGGCGCCGCCGCGGATCACCCAGGCGATATCGGCTTCCCAGGAGAGGTCCGGGCCACCGGCGAAAATCTGCTCCTGCGGTGTCGAGCCGTCATCGAGGGTGACGAACTCGAAGTCGTGGTTGTGCCAACCGAAGACCAGGCCCGCATCGCGGACCGGCTTGCCGGCCTCCTGCAGCCGCTGGCCGAAGGCGAACCAGCCGCGGGCATCGCTCGGGCGCTTGTCCGGCATGAGGTATGGGCAATAGATCGCCTCGATGCCGAGCGTCTCGGCGATCTTCAGAGCGCGCTTCGGGTCTTCCTCCAGCATGTCGAGGCCAAAATGGGCGGTCGGCATGGCGAGCCCGTTGCGGTCGAGATCCGCCCGCAGCGCCGCAACGCCGGCATCGTCGAGCGAGGCATACATGGCGCCATAGCCCTCGACCTCCGTGTAGCCGGCGGCGGAGAGCTTCGGAAAAACCTCGGAGAAAGGTTGGAAATTGCGGGCGCTGTAGAGCTGGAAGCCGAGTTTCGTCATTTGTGGTCTCCTCGTAGGGTTCGGGTGGTGCCCCGGGGGCTCTGGTCGTCGGGCCGCGTCAAGGTCAGGTCGCGGCCTGGCAGGAATAGAGGTCGTAATGGGTGAAGGCCGGCACGCTGCCCGGCGCAGGCGGCGCGGCCGGCGTGAAGGTCACGGTGCGGCTTTCGCCGGCGGCAAGGTCGAAGGCGTTGTCGGAATAGCGGCCGGCGACATCGCACTCGATCATCACTAAGAGCGCGAGACCGCGCGCGGAGACGGTGAGATCGACCGTGCCGCCCTGCCCCGGTGCCGCCTGCAGCGTCAACCCCGACGGTGCGAGATCGAGCGCCTTATAGGTGCCGTGGACGTAATGGCCCTCGCCGCTCGTGCCGTTGGCGATGAAGCTCCAGGCGAGGATAGAACCGGGCGGTATGTCGTCCGCCGCGAGGGCGAGCAGCGTTTCGGCCCGGTCGGGCCGGCAGGTCCCGCTCGCCGTCCGCAAGGGGATCTTCTCGCCACCGAGTGTTACCGCGAAGAGGTTCATGTCGACCACCGCCGGCTCCGGCGTGTCGTTGACCATCGAGAAACGAACCTCTTTGCCGTCCCCGGACGGGATTGCCGCGACCGTGACCGGCTGGAAGAAGCGGCGCGCCATGTAGTGCAGCGCCTTCCACCCACCGCCGTAATCGAGGCTCGCCCAGGAGGCGACCGGCCAGGTGTCGTTGAGCTGCCAGTAGAGGGTTCCCATGCAATGGGGCTTCAGCGACCGCCAGTAGTCGACCGCCGTCCTGATCGCCAGCCCCTGCTGGATCTGCGAGAGATAGACGAAGTTGGCGAAATCCTTCGGGAAACGGAAATAGCGGAACATGGTGCCGGCAATTCGCTCGTTGCCGCCGGCGTTCTTCTGGTGCAGCTCGATCACCGGCGAGGCGATGTTCATGTCCTTCGCCTCGGCGAAGCCGCGGATCACCGGCAGCGAGGTGTAGGACTGGAAGCCGAATTCCGAGCAGAAGCGCGGTTTGACGGTTCGGTAATTATCGAAACTCTTGTTTTCGTGCCAGACCGACCAGTAATGCATGTCGCCCGAGCCGTCGGCATGCCAGGCGTCGCCGTAGTCGAGATAGCCGGACGCCGGGCTCGACGGCCACCAGATCGCCTCCGGCGCCGCCTTCTTCAGCCCCTGCTCGATCGTGCGATTAAGGCGGTCGTAGGCGACGAGATAGCGGTCGCGGTTGTCGCGCGATTCCGGGAACCAGGTAAGCGCGCCGACGAGCTCGTTGTCGCCGCACCAGGCCACGATGGCGGCGTGCGAGGAGAGACGCTTGACCTGGTAGTCGACTTCCTCGGCGACGTTCGCGAGAAAATCCTCGGTACAGGGATAGAGATTGCAGGCGAACATGAAGTCCTGCCAGACCATCAGGCCGAGCCGGTCGCAGAGATCGTAGAACCAGTCGTGCTCGTAGAACCCGCCACCCCAGATGCGGATCATGTTCATGTTGGCCTCGACCGCCGAGCGCAAGAGGTCCTCGGTCTTCTCCCGTGAGGTCCGCGAAAAGAGCGCATCCGCCGGAATCCAGTTGGCGCCGCGGCAGAAGATTTCCCGGCCGTTCACGCGGAAGGCGAAGCGACTGCCCGTCTCGTCCGGATCGGTCACGAGCTCGACGGTCCTGAGGCCGATCTGCCGTGTGACCGTCTCGCCGGGGATTTCGACGGTCAGACGGTAGAGCGCCTGCTCGCCGCTGCCCGCCGGCCACCAGAGCCGCGGCGCTTCGATATGGAAGATGTAGGGGATCGTCGTTTCGCCGGCGTCGATGCCGCAATCGAGCAGCACCCGCTCCCCGTCGAGATCGAAATGTACCGGCACGACGGCCGGCTCGGCGGTATAGAGCGTCAGCGCGACGTGGAGATCGACGCTGCCGTCCTCGTTGTGCACTTGCCGGGTGACGAGGTGCTCGACGCGCGCCGGATCGAGGGTCTTCAGCGCGACCGTGCCGTAAAGGCCGAGGGGCGCCAGCGCGATATTCCAGTCCCAGCCGAAATGGCATTGCGGCTTGCGCAGCATGTTGCCGTTCGGGATTGGCGAATTGGTGGTCGAATAGGGAACATAGAACGGCTGGCGAGCCTGTCGCTCGGCGCCGGCCGCGACCGACGAATGCAGGAGGATCCGGATGCGGTTTTCACCCGGCTCCAGCGCCTCCGACACGTCCGGTCGGTAGCGCCGGAAGCAGTTGTCCGAGGAAAGCACCGGGATGTCGTTGACGAAGACGACGGCGACCGTATCGACATAGTCGAGGTCGAGATAGAAGAGGCCATCGGCATGATCGAGAAAGAAGGTCTTTTCCAGCACCCAGTCGCGCTCGGCGACCCACTGCACGCGCTCCTCGTTGCGGCCGACATATGGGTCCGGAATGACGCCGGCCACCTGCAGGGCCGAGTGCACGTCGCCCGGCAGCACGATCGCGCAGCGGTGCTCGCCGTCGCGCGAGGAGAGCTGCCACTCGCCGGAAAGATCGATGATGGTCGACGATGCGGGTGATGTCATGGTCTTGGTCCGTGTGTCGGAGGCACGACGCCAGCGTTCAAATCCGGTCCTCCGTCGTGGCATCGAAGAGCGAGGCGACGGACATGTCGAAGCCGAGACGCACCTTCGTGCCCGGCCGGTAGCGGCGGGTGCCGGCGGTGCGAACGCCGAGTACATGGCCGGCGTGCTTCAGCCACAGGAGATTGTCAGCGCCCATCGGCTCCTCGATGTCCACCACCGCTTCATGGATTTCGTTCGCACCGACGATATCCTCGTCGACGAGGACATGTTCGGGACGCACGCCGAGTACGACTTTGCGACCGGGGACGAGCGTGCCGTTCGCGTCATAGCCGTCGAGCGAGAAGTCGACACCATCGGTGTGGAAGACCCGGCGCCCGCCGCGTTCGGCGATTTCGCCGCGGATGAAGTTCATCGACGGCGAACCTATGAAGCCGGCGACGAAGAGATTGCGCGGGCGGTTGTAGATCGTCATCGGGTCATCGAGCTGCTGGATGACGCCGCTCTTCATGATGGCGATACGGTCGGCGAGCGTCAGCGCCTCGATCTGGTCGTGGGTGACGTAGATCATCGTGTTCTTGAGCGACTGGTGCAGCCGCTTGATCTCGACGCGCAGTTCCGAGCGCAGCTTGGCATCGAGGTTCGAGAGCGGCTCGTCGAAGAGGAAGACGTCGACATCCCGTACCAGCGCACGGCCGATCGCCACACGCTGCCGCTGCCCGCCGGAAAGCTCGGCCGGCTTGCGTTTCAGGAGTGGCCCGATCTGCAGGATTTCAGCGGCCCGCGCCACGCGCTTTTCGATCTCCGGCTTCGGCACCTTGGCGACCTGCAGCCCGAAGGAGAGGTTCTTTTCCACCGACATCTGCGGATAGAGCGCGTAGGACTGGAACACCATGCCGATGCCGCGGTCCTTCGGCTCCTCCCAGGTGACGTTGCGGTTCTTGATGAATATCTGTCCGTCCGTCGGCTCCAGGAGGCCTGCAATGCAGTTGAGGAGCGTCGACTTTCCGCAGCCGGACGAGCCGAGCAGGACGAGGAACTCGCCGTCACGGATATCGAGATCGAGGTTTTCGAGCACCTTCACGGCGCCGAAGCTCAAAGACAGATCCTTGATGGAAACAGAATGCGACATCTTGCTTAACCCTTGACTGCGCCGGCGGCGATGCCCCGGACGAAAAGGCGACCGGAGATGAAGTAGACGATGAGCGGGACCGCGCCGGTCAGCAGCGTCGCGGCCATGTTGACGTTGTATTCCTTCACGCCCTGGACGGAATTGACGATGTTGTTGAGCTGTACCGTCATCGGATAGGTGTCGGGCCGGGTGAAGACGACGCCGAACAGGAAGTCGTTCCAGATGCCGGTGATCTGGATGATCATGGCGACGACGAAGATCGGCAGCGACATCGGCAGCATGATCCGGAGATAGATCTGCCAGAAGCCGGCCCCGTCGATGCGCGCCGCCTTGAAAAGTTCTGCCGGAAGCGCGGAGAAATAGTTGCGGAACAGAAGCGTGAGGATCGGCATGCCGAAGATGGTGTGGACGATCACGAGCCCCGTCAGCGTGCCGTAGACGCCGAGTTCGCGCAGCGCGATGACCACCGGATAGATCATCACCTGATAGGGAATGAAGGCGCCGATGATGAGGATCGAGAAGAACAGCTCCGATCCCTTGAACCGCCAGTTGGCGAGGGAGTAGCCGCTGACCGAGGCGACGAAGATCGACACGATCACCGAGGGCACGAGGATGCGCACCGAGTTCCAGAAGCCGCGCGAAAGCCCGTCGCAGTTGAGCCCCGTGCAGGCGGTCGACCAGGCCTTGACCCAGGGCTCGAAGGTAATCTCCATCGGCGGCGAGAAGATATTGCCCATGCGCACTTCCGGCATGCCCTTGAGCGAGGTGACCACCATCACGTAGAGCGGCAGGAGATAGTAGAGCGCGGCGACGAACAGCGTGCCGTAGAGGATGATGTTGCGCCGGGACAGAGCGCGCCGCGGACGACGGCCACGCGGACCGGACACTTCGGGCGCGACGGCATCGAAGCCGGCACCGACGGTATTGAGCGTCGAGACGTTAGCCACGCTTCTTCCCTCCGAATTCGAGATAGGCCCACGGAATGATGATGATGGCGACGGTGACCAGCATCATCGTCGAGGCGGCGAAGCCCTGGCCGAGGTTCTGGGCCTGGAACATGTAGTCGTAGACATATTTCGCCGGCACTTCCGAGGCATTGCCGGGGCCGCCGCTCGTCTGGGCGACCACCAGGTCGTAGACCTTGACGATGCCGCTTGCGATGATGACCAGGGTCGTGATGAAGACCGGACGCATCATCGGGATGACGATGAAGAGATAGGTCTGCCACATCGGGATGCCGTCGACGCGCGCGGCCTTCCAGATGTCATCGTCGATGCCGCGCAGGCCGGCAAGCATGAGGCACATCACGAGACCCGTTCCCTGCCAGAGACCAGCAATCAGGATGCCGTAGATGACGATGTCGGGGTTGTAGAGCGGATCGAAGTGGAAGCTCTCCCAGCCGAGCGAGCGGATGATGGCCTGAATGCCGAATTCCGGATTGAGGATCCACTGCCACACAAGCCCGGTAACGATGAAGGACAGCGCAAACGGATAGAGAAAGATGGTGCGAAAGACGTTTTCGAACCGGATTTTCTGGTCCATCAGCGCGGCCAGCAGAAAGCCGACCACCAGGCTGAAGATCAAATTCAGGACGCCGTAGATCGCCAGATTCTCGATCGAAATGATCCAGCGCGACGTGTTCCACAACCGCTCATACTGATCGAGCCCGACAAAGGACAGGCGCGGCAGGAGCTTGGAATTGGTGAAGGAATAGACGACGGTCCAGATCGAGCCTCCGAGGAAGATGCCGACGGCGATCAGGATCATCGGGATGGACGCAATCTTGGAGTTCAGATTGCGGAAAAGCTGATTGGGGCGTTTGGCAGGCGCGTAACCTGTCATTTCGGTTCCTCCTCGAGCGCATCATCGCAGGAAAACAGGCAAAGGCTCTGCGCCGATGCCGGCGGACCTTGCGGGGCCAGGACATCGCAACATCCGGCCGACACCGGAAACCGGTGCCGGCCGGACGCGGTCGACTGTCTCAGTCAGCCGAGGAGATGATGTCGACGAAGCGCTTCTGTGCGTCTTCCGGACTCATCGACGTGCCTGCGAAGAACTCGATCAACAGATCTTCCTTCTGCTTCTGGCTGTCGGCCGACAACGCCTGGTCGGTGCTGGTCAGCGCATTGCCCTTGGCGACGATGTCCAGCCCCTTCTTCATGCAGTCGTTGGCAGCCGACAGGTCGACGTCGCCGCGCACCGGCAGCGAGCCCTTCTTGAGGTTGAACGCCACCTGCGTCTTCGGATCCAGCATGGTCTGCGCCAGAACGTCCTGCGCCTTCGACTTCTCTTCGTCCTTCAGCACGGGGAAGTAGAAGGCGTCACCGCCGGTGGTGATGTAGGGGCTGAGGCCAAGCCCCGGCAGGCAGCTGTAGTCCTTGCCGGCAACCTGCCCGGCGATCTGGAATTCGCCCTGTGCCCAGTCGCCCATGACCTGGCCGCCGGCCTTGCCGGTGATCACGAGATTGGTTGCCTGGTTCCAGTCCTGGACATTGCTGCCGGCCGCCATTTCTCGGGCCTGGGCGGCAGCCTGGAAGACCTTGGCCATCTCCGGACCGGCCGCAGCCTCGGCATCCTTCTTCACATAGACCGCCTCGAAGAGATCCTTGCCGCCGAGGCTGAGCACGAGCGTGTCGAACAGGCCGCCCGACTGCCAGGCCTGGCCGCCGAGGGCGAGCGGCTGGAGACCGGCCTCGCGCAGCTTCGGCGCTGCGGCCACGAATTCGTTCCAGTCCTTCGGCACCGGCACGCCGGCCTTCTCGAAGGCGGCGTTGGACAGCCACAGCCACTGCCAGGAATGGATGTTGATCGGCGCACAGTAGATCTTACCGTCGATGGTGCAGCTGTCGAGCAGGGACGAAGGCTTGATGACCTCCTTCCACTTGCCGGCTTCGGCGACCGCGGTCATATCGCGCATCAGACCGGCCTCGACCAGTTCCTGCGCCTGACGTCCATGGTTGAACTGGGTCGCACCCATCGGATCGCCGCCGGTGATGCGGCTGATCATGATCGGGCGGGCAGTGCTGCCGGCGCCGGCGATTGCGCCGTCGACCCATTTGTTGCCGGTCGCGTCGAAAGCCTTGGCGAGTTCGGCGACCGCCGCCGCCTCGCCTCCCGACGTCCACCAATGCGTTACTTCAAGATCGGTCGCCTGGGCCGCTCCGAACGGCAGGGCTACGCCGGCGGCGAGCAAAATTGCAATACGACGAAAATTCATGAGTGTCCTCCCTCACTGAAACGTTGCCGTAAAAATCTATGCGAAACAGTTGGCGCGCGCAACCGGGAAGAGGCGACAATCTTTTCTTAACATTATTTTCAATCTACACGAGAAATCAATCGGCACGATTTCCTCCCAAGTTCTGCCCCGCCGCTGCACGCGGCGACGGCGATTTTCTGTATTTTGACCAGAAATTTAGCACAATTTCCGGGCATGTTCGCGCCCACAGCACCACGCCGCTCTCTCGCAGGCGCAAAATGGACCACATTCACAGTGGATAAATACTGATGGTTGTTCCCGTCAAAATTTTATCACCTGGGCACTCGACAAATTCACTGCAACGTTTCAGATTGATCACCTTACGCTTGTTCTGAATGACCGGTCCGGATTGATTGCGACGTCTTCGACGGTGTCTATAATGCGGATCATCGTAAGCGGCGGGGAACATATGAAAAAGGGTAAGGCGATCGAAGTCCGCAGGCCGGCTGGCACGACAGCCGAACGGCCGACACTCAAGACCATCGCCTATATGACGGGCTTGGGCATCACCACGATTTCCAGGGCATTGAAGGATGCTCCGGATATCGGCGCCGATACGAAGGAACGGGTGCGTATGGTCGCCCGGCAGCTCGGCTATCAGCCGAACCGCGCCGGTGTGCGCCTGCGCACCGGCAAGACCAACGTCATTGCGCTGGTGCTCAGCATAGACGAGGAGATCATGGGCTTCTCGAGCCAGATGGTCTTCGGCATTTCCGAGGTGCTGACGGGAACGCCCTACCACATCGTGGTGACGCCGCATTCCCACAGCAAGGACCCGATGCTGCCGGTGCGCTACATTCTCGACACCGGCTCGGCAGACGGCGTCATCATCTCGCGGATCGAACCGGACGACGCGCGCGTGCGGCTTCTTTCCGAGCAGAGCATGCCGTTCGCCACCCACGGGCGCACGGATGCCGGGCTCGTCCACCCCTATCACGACTTCGACAACGAGGCCTTCGCCCACCAAGCGGTCGCGCGGCTCGTCCGTCGCGGACGCAGGCGCATCGCGCTGCTACAGCCGCCGAGCAAGCTCTCCTATTACACGCACACCCGGGCCGGCTTCGTGAAGGGGCTGCGCGAGCACGGCGCGAAGGAAGTCCCGCTCGGCCTCAACATCGACGCGCCGCTGCAGGACATCCGCGATGCGATCGAGGCCCTGATGCGTTCCGACGACGCGCCGGACGGCATCGTCTCCTCGTCTGGCAGCGCCACCATCGCCGTCAATGCCGGCATCGAGGCGGCGGGAAAGCGCGTCGGCCGCGACATCGACCTCGTTTCGAAGGAATCGGCGCCGATCCTCAAATGGATCCGCCCGGAAATCATCACTGCCTTCGAAGACGTGCGCCACGCCGGTCGCGAACTCGCGAAATCCGTGATCGCCCGCATCGACGGCATCGCCCCGGAACACCTCCAGAGCATGAGCGAGCCCGTCTGGTCCGACTGACCGCGACGGGCTTCGCCAGCGCTTCGATGGCTCGTCAGGCGCCGCCGCCCCAGGGACCATGTGGCCAGTCGAGCCCGTCAGTGCGCTCGAAACCGTGTGCGCCGAAGAAGTCACGCTGCGCCTGGATGAGGTTCGCGGTTCCGCGCGCCTGCCGGTAGGAATCGAAGTACGAGAGTGCCGAGGCGAGCGCCGGAACCGGAAGTCCCGCCGTGACGGCGGCTGCGACGACCCGGCGCAACGACGGCAGGCTCTCGCGCACCATCGCGGAGAAGGCCGGCGTGACGATGAGGTTAGCCGCTTCCGGGTTGGCGGTGAAGGCGCGGGTGATCTCGTCGAGGAACTGCGAGCGGATGATGCAGCCGGCCCGCCAGATCCGCGCGATGGTCGGCATTGGCAGCGACCAGTCATATTCGCGGCTGGCGGAGGAAAGCACGGCGAACCCCTGCGCATAGGCGGCGATCTTGGCGGCGAAGAGCGCCAGTTCGAGCTCGGTTTCGAGCGCGCGGCCCGCCGGCAGTTCGAAGCGCGAACGCCCGCCGGGGAAGACGACCTCCGCCGCGACGCGCTCGTCCTTCATCGCCGAGAGGCTGCGGGCGGCGACCGCCGCCTCGATCGCGGTTGCCGGCACGCCCATCTGCTGCGCCTCGATGACCGACCATTTGCCGGTCCCCTTCTGGCCGGCACGATCGAGGATCATGTCGACGATCGCAGCGCCCGTCACCGTGTCCTTCGCCTGCAGCACCTTCTCGGTGATCTCGATCAGGTACGAATTGAGCCGGCCGCGGTTCCAGGCGCCGAAGACTTCGGCGATCTCGGGGGCCTGCCTTCCGAGACCGTCGCGCAGGATGCCGTAGATCTCGGCAATCATCTGCATGTCAGCATATTCGATGCCGTTGTGAATCGTCTTGACGAAGTGGCCCGCACCGTTCGGCCCGAGCCAGGCGCAGCAGGGATCGCCGTCGTATTTTGCGGCGATGGAGGTCAGGACGTTCTCGACGCGGGCGTAGGAGTCCGGCGTACCGCCGACCATGATCGACGGACCGTGCCGCGCGCCCTCCTCACCGCCCGAGACGCCCATGCCGATGAAGGTGAAGCCGGTGTCTTTCAAACGGTCGAAACGGGCCATCGTGTCGCGGAAATTGGCGTTGCCTGCGTCGATCATGATGTCGCCGTTTGCGAGATACGGCATCAGCGCGTCTATCTGCGCATCGACGGCGTCGCCGGCCTTGATCATGATGATGATGGGGCGCGGAGGACGGATGGCGGCAACGAATTCCTCGATGGTGCGGCAACCGACGATGTTGGCGCCGAGGTCGCCCGCTTCCTCAAGGAACTCGCCGGTGCGCGCAGCCGTACGGTTGAACACCGCGATCCGGTTGCCTTTCTCCGCGATATTGAGGGCGAGGTTGGACCCCATCACCCCGAGACCGATCAAGCCGATTTCAGCCGTCTGCATGCGCAAGCCTCCTTCGTTTCGAGTGGAGGCATATGTGGCACTCATCGTGATGGGCGGCAAGCCGTCATCTGCCGCGCACCATCAGGTCCCGCCGGCATATGGCGGCTCGAGCTGCTCTTGTCGTTCAGCGCGCCGGGCGGTCGTCGCCGTCGTCGAGGACGCGCCAGGAAGCGCCTTCGAGATCGTCGTACTGGCCGCTCTTCAGCGACCAGAGGAAGGCGAAGAGGCCGAGGCCGCCGAGGAAGAGCGCGATCGGGATCAGGAAGATCAGCATGTTCATGACGCGAACGAAGCCTCCGGATCGGCAAAAGACGGCTTCGCGTCGGCGGCAGGCTGATCAGCCATTTGGAGCCGGTTGAGCCGCAACGCATTGAGGACCACGATGATCGACGAGGAGGACATGGCGATTGCCGCGATCAACGGCGTCGCATAGCCGAGGATCGCGATCGGAACCGCCAGAGCGTTATAGCCGATCGCGAGCGCAAAGTTCTCGCGGATCAGCCGGCCAGCACGGCGGGACGCCTCGATGGCGAACGGAACCGCGTCGAGGCTCTCGCGCATGAAGACGAAATCGGCAGCCTGACGACCGACGTCGGCGGCGGTCGCCGGCGCGATCGAGACATGGGCCGCGGCAAGCGCCGGCGCGTCGTTGATGCCGTCCCCGACCATCAGCAGCTTTTGTCCCTTGGCCCCAGCAGCCGCGCACAGTTCCGCCTTCTCGCGCGGAGAAAGGCCGGCACGCCAGTTCTCGATGCCAAGGCGGGACGCAAGCGAGGCGACCACGCCTTGACGGTCTCCCGAGAGGATGCCCACGGCGTAGCCCTGCGACTTCAACCTGTCGATCGCACCTTCCGCACCCGGACGCACCGCATCCTCGAAGCGGAAGCGTTCCAGCGCACGACCGTCGAACGACAGCACGACTTCGGATGTCGCGTCGCTCTCGTTCGCACCGCCGTCGGCGGCCTGGCAGGCAAACTTGCGGCTGCCGAGCCGATAGGTGCCTTCAGGCGTCACCGCCTCGATGCCGGCGCCCGGAATTTCGCGGACCGTGTCGAGCTCCGTCGAAGGGCTGTCGCCCGCCGCATGGAGCGCGCTCGACAACGGGTGGCGCGAATGGGCCGCGAGGCCCGCGGCAAGCGCGAGATGCTTCGGATCAACCTCCGAGCGGTTGACGAAGCGCGGGCGTCCGAGCGTCAGCGTGCCCGTCTTGTCGAAGGCGATCGTATCGATCTCCGCGAGCCGCTCCATGGCGGAACCATCCTTCACCATGATGCCGTTGCGGAAGAGCCGACCGGCAGCGACGACCTGCACCACCGGAACGGCAAGGCCGAGCGCGCAGGGGCAGGTGATGATCAGGACGGAGATCGCGATCAGCATCGCCTGCTTCCAGTCGCCGCCGAAAACGCCCCAGCCAAGGAAAGTGAGAAGCGCGAGAAGGTGAACCGCCGGCGCATAGATCTGCGCGGCACGATCGGCGATGCGCCGGTAGCGCGCCCTGCCCCCCTCGGCGGCTTCCATCAGGCCGATGATTTCGGCAAGGAAGGAATCGCGTGCCGTCGCAGTCGCCCGGATGACCAGCGAACCGGTGAGGCTCAGCGTTCCCGCCTGCACGCTGTCGCCGGCGGTCACCGCAAGCGGTGCGCTCTCGCCGTTGACGATCGACACGTCCATGTCGCTCGAACCGGCGACGATCTCGCCGTCCACCGGCACGCGGTCGCCGGCGGCGATCGCGATACGGTCTCCGACGCGGATCTCCTCGACGGGCCGGTAGTCGCGAGCGCCGTTCTCGCCGAGCACCATGGCACCGCGGGGGCTGAGCCGCGCAAGCCCGGTAATCGCCGAACGCGCCCGGTCACGCATGACGTGGTCGAGCGTGCGGCCGATCAGGAGGAAGAAGAGCAGCGAGACTGTGGCGTCGAACCAGGCATGTTCACCGTGATGGAGGGTCTCCCACAGGGAGACGACATAGGAGAGCGTGATCGCAAGCGCGATCGGCACGTCCATGTTGGTACGCCCGTGCTTCAAGGCGTTCCAGGCGGACTGATAGAAGAACCGGCCGGCGATAATCAGCGCGGGCGCGGCGATCATCGCCGAGATCCAGTGGAAGAGATCGCGCGTCGCGGCGTCCGCGCCCGACCAGATCGAGACCGACAGCAGCATGATGTTGCTCGCCGCGAAGCCGGAAAGTGCAACGGCCCGGATCAACTTGTTGCGCACCTCGTCGGACGCTTCCGCCGCCGTTGTGGAGAGATGGGCTTCGTAGCCGGTCGCGGCAATCGCCCGCGGCAGCACAGACGGGTCGGTCTGACAGCCGCCCTGCTCTTCCCGCCAGACGATCGATACCCGCTTCGACGTCAGGTTGACGCGGGCACGCTCGACCTCGGGAAGCTTCCGCAGGGCTGTCTCGATGGTGGTGATGCAGGCGCCGCAATGAACGGCGGGCACCGCGAGGTCGACCTGCCGCAAACCGTCTCCAAGATCGCGGCTCGCGAGCCGCAGCTCCTCGGCCGTCGGCAGCGCATGGCCCGCCCGCTCGATGTCGAGTGCCCCTTCGGTTCCGGCCGCACAGCAGCTCATTTCCTGCCTCCCTCGCCGGGGTGCTCGTGCCGCTCGTCGAGCAGCGTCATCCTGCCGTCGGCAAGCGCGATGCGCGGCGCCTCGTGCATGATCGTCTTGCCGTCCTTGACCGCGATCATCTCGACGATCCACTCGCCCGGCAGAACCTCATGGCTTACGCCATAGAGACCGCCGCCGAGCGTCGAAAGCTCGGCGACGAAGTCCTGATGCTCGCCGACCGGTCGCTTGAAGTGGGCAGTCACCTTGTCGGCCAGGACGGGCTGGTTCTCGGGAAGGGTCAGCCGGTAGCGGATCGCCTCGCCGGAAACATCCAGTTCGCCCTTGATGCCGGTGGCCATCATCTCGCGGATCGCCGACGCCTTGGCGTTGAACTGCTGGCTTGCGACATAGGTGTTCTGGACCACCAGGCCGCTCCACGTGGAAGAGGCATAATAGGCCATCACGAGGTTGACCGAGATGATCGTTCCGAAGAACAGCACCAAGACGCCCACCATATGCCTGCCGGTAAAGACGAAGCCGGCCTTTTCGCCACGCACGCTCATTTGTGTTTCTCTCCGGGTGCGTTGAACACTGCCTTGTAGCTGTCGGCTTCCTTGCTATCGACGTCCCTGACGTTGAACCGGAAGTTCTCGACCTTGGATTCGATCTGGTCCGCCGGCACGGTGACGAAGACCTTCAACGTCGTCGCCTCGTCGGGCTCGACATTGACCGTGAAGGACCGGACATCCACTTCCGACATGCCGTTCACCCGCATGGTCGCGCCCGACAGGCCGTCCAGTGTCACTTCCATGTTGCGCGGTTGCGGCACCATGTTCAAGAGGCGAACGGTGTAGCCGTTGCGGATCGACCCGTCAGATTCGAGCACATATTGCGGATTGCGGTCATGCAATACGTTGATCTCCAGCCGGTCACGGCCGAGCAGCGCGACGAGGAGCCCGATACCAACGGCCGTCCAGACACCCATATAGAGAAGCGTCCGCGGGCGGAAGATGATGCGCCAGTTGAAGTGGCGGACCTTGTCGCTGAAGCTGCCGTCGGCGTTGCGTACACGGTTCGGCTGGATCTCAGTGGTGCCGTTGTCGGTCGCAAGCGCCATGTTGGACTGGTATTCGTCGAGCGTCGCATAGGCGATCAAGCCGCGAGGCCTGCCGATCTTGTCCATGACCGCATCGCAGGCGTCGATGCAGAGCGCGCAGGTGATGCATTCGAGCTGCTGCCCGTCGCGGATGTCGATCCCCATGGGACAGACGGCGACGCAAGCGTTACAATCGACGCAGTCGCCGGCGACCTTGCCCTCGGCCGCGGCCTTCTTCGTGCCACGGGTGCGCGGTTCGCCGCGCCAGTCATTATAGGTGACGACCAGCGAGCTCTCGTCGAGCATCGCCGCCTGGATGCGCGGCCAGGGACACATGTAGATGCAGACCTGTTCGCGCATCAGGCCGCCGAAGAGGTAGGTGGTGGCGGTCAGCACGGCGACAGTCATGTAGGCGACAGGAGCCGCCTGCCCCTCGATGAAATCCATCGCGAGCATCGGTGCATCGGCGAAGTAGAAGATCCAGGCGCCGCCGGTGGCGACCGCGATCGCCAGCCAGATCGTGTGCTTGGTCACCCGCTTCCAGATCTTCTCAAAGGTCCAGGGCGCCGTTTCGAGCTTCATGCGCGCGTTTCGATCACCCTCGATCGCCCGCTCGACGACGAGGAAGAGGTCGACCCACACCGTCTGCGGACAGGTATAGCCGCACCAGGCGCGGCCGACCGCGGAGGTCAGCAGGAACAGGCCGAAGCCCGCCATGACGAGAAGACCCGCGACGAAGAAGAATTCCTGCGGCCAGATCTCGATAAAGAAGAAGTAGAAGCGGCGATGGGCGAGATCGATGAGCACGGCCTGGTCAGGCGCGAACTCGCCGCGATCCCATCTGAGCCACGGCGTCAGGTAGTAGATGCCGAGCGTCACGAGCATCACCAGCCACTTGAACTGCCGGAATCGCCCCTCGGCTCGCTTCGGGAAAATCTTCTTCCGCGCCTTGTAGAGGGGTTCCCGCCGTTTGGCGGACATCACCGGCTCCGCCTCAAGGCGCTCGACCTCGTCGGAGCTGGCCGGATTGTTCTTGTCGACGTGAAGATTCATGACTTCGGACCTCGTATTCTGGCCATTCTTTTCCCACTTCGTCGGGATGGCCGCCTTGACTTATATCAAGGGGCGGCGAAGCGCCGCAACGAAAGGTGAACACCGCCGCCAGCGGCATAAGGTCACGCGCCCGGAACTCTCGAGCCCGAGGGCCTGCCGGCAGGCGACGTGAGACGCCTATTCGTTTCAAAAAAGAGACCACGCCCAGGCGTGGTCTGAAAAGTGGACCTGATTGCATTCACGTGGTCCGGCGGCCGTTTCCGGCCGCCGGCAGGCACTGCTTACTCGCCGCCGCCCAGCGAATGGACGTAGACGGCAAGTTCCTTGATGGTGGTGTCGCCGAGGCGAACGCCCCAGGCCGGCATCACACCGTGCTTCGGCTGGGCGACCTGCTGGGCGATACCCTGCTCACCCTGCACGCGCAGCCAGATCGCGTCGGTCAGGTTCGGCGCCCCGAACTCCCGCATGCCCTTGGCGTCGGGGCCATGGCACGATGCGCAGTTGTCGGTAAAGACCTGCTTGCCCGGCTCGACAAGCGCCGGATCCGACGGCGTATTGGTCAGGCTCCACACATAGGCGGCAACCTGCTGGATCTGCTCCGGCTGCAGGATGTCAACGAAGGCCGGCATCTGCGACACGCGGGTATCCGCATCGGCATCATAGCGGATGCCGTGGGTGAGCGTCGTCTGGATCGTCTGCAAATCGCCACCCCACAGCCAGTCGTTGTCGTTGAGGTTCGGATAGCCCGGCGAACCCGCGGCACCCGAGCCGTGGCAAGGCGCGCAGTTGACCTTGAAGGCCGCCGCACCGCCGGACATGGCGAACTGCGCCAGTTCCTTGTCGGCGACAATCTGGTCGAGTGGCAAGGCGGCGATCTTGTCGAGATAGACCGCCTGTGCCGCCTTCGCCGCCGTCATTTCTTCGGTCAGCGCCGCGCGGTTGGTGTAGTTCAGCATGCCCTTGGTGTTCTCTTTCAGCAGCGGCCAGGCCGGATAGGCGATGGTGTAGCCGATCGCCCATACGATGGTCGCGTAGAAGAACCAGACCCACCAGCGCGGCAGCGGGTTGTTGAGTTCACGAATGCCGTCCCACTCATGGCCAGTGGTTTCGACGCCACTGATTTCGTCAATATGTTTCTCAGACATCTCTTAGTCCTCCTTGAGAGGGATGCGCGCGATCTCGTCGGCAAGTTTCTTGCCGCCGGGCCGGAAGGTGAAGAGGATCACACCGACGAAGAACAGGGTCATGCCAAGCAGGCCCCAGCTGTCGGCGAAATGGCGCATGGCCGTATAGGTTTCCATGTGCCCCTCCTCAACGATATCCGGTCGCGTCGTCATAGGTGGTGAAGTCCACCAGCGTGCCGAGCATCTGGAGATAGGCAACGAGTGCATCCATCTCCGTCAGCTTGGCCGGATCGCCGTCGAAATCACCCACCTTGGCCTTGGGATAGCGCGCCAGCAGTCCCGAGGTGTCTGCATTCGGATCGGCCTGGGCGGCGAGATCCGCATCCGCATTCGCAATCATGTCGTCCGTATAGGGGACGCCCACGACCTTGCTGGTCTCAAGATTCGCGGTGATGTTCGCGACCTTGAGCGGCGTCGTCTTCAGGAACGAGTAGCTCGGCATCACCGACTCCGGAACGACGTCCCGGGGTTCGGTCAGGTGCTGAACGTGCCATTCGTTGGAATAGCGGTCGCCGACGCGCGCCAGGTCGGGCCCGGTGCGCTTCGATCCCCACTGGAACGGATGGTCGTACATCGATTCCGCGGCCAGCGAGTAGTGACCGTAGCGTTCCACTTCGTCGCGGAACGGACGGATCATCTGGCTGTGACAGACATAGCAGCCTTCGCGGATGTAGATGTCGCGGCCGGCCAGTTCGAGCGGCGAGTACGGCCGCATTCCCTCTACCTTCTCGATGGTATTCTCGAGGTAGAAGAGCGGAACGATTTCAACGATACCCCCGACGGTCACGACCAGCAGCGACCCGACAAAGAGAAGGCTCGCGTTCTTCTCGAGGATTTGGTGTTTATCAAGAATGGACATGAGAGCCTTCCTTCTTATTCAGCCGGCTGGACAGCGGCGGGGACGACCGAACCGGGGATCGGTGCTTCCTGCCGTTCGTAGCCGAGGATGGTCATCACGACGTTGTAGGCCATGATGATGCCTCCGGTGAGGTACATCGCGCCGCCGACGGCACGCAGTACGTAGTAGGGGAACATGGCGGCGACCGACTCGGCGAACGAGTAGACCAGGAAGCCCTGTGCATCGTATTCGCGCCACATCAGGCCCTGCTGGATACCGGCAACCCACATGACGGCGGCGTAGAGAACGATGCCGAGCGTGGCCAGCCAGAAGTGCCAGTTGACGAGCCGCAGCGAGTAGAGGCGGTTGCGGTTCCACAGCTTCGGCGTCAGGTAGTAGACCATGCCGAAGGAGATCATGCCGACCCAGCCGAGAGCGCCCGAGTGAACGTGACCGATGGTCCAGTCGGTGTAGTGGCTGAGCGAGTTGACCGCCTTGATCGACATCATCGGGCCTTCGAAGGTCGACATGCCGTAGAAGGCAATGGCGATAACCATCATGCGGATGATCGGATCGGTGCGGATCTTGTCCCATGCGCCCGAGAGCGTCATCAGACCGTTGATCATGCCACCCCACGAGGGCATCCACAGCATGATCGAGAACACCATGCCGAGCGTCTGTGCCCAATCCGGCAGAGCCGTGTAGTGCAGGTGGTGCGGGCCGGCCCAGATGTAGAGGAAGATCAGGGCCCAGAAGTGGATGATCGACAGGCGGTACGAGTAGACCGGGCGACCGGCCTGCTTCGGAACGAAGTAGTACATCATGCCGAGGAAGCCTGCGGTCAGGAAGAAGCCGACGGCGTTGTGGCCGTACCACCACTGGGTCAGGGCATCCTGCACACCCGAGAAGGCAGAGTAGCTCTTGACGCCGAGGAAAGAGACCGGGACTGCAAGGTTGTTGACGATGTGCAGCATCGCAATCGTGATGATGAACGACAGGTAGAACCAGTTCGCCACATAGATGTGCGATTCCTTGCGGGTCATGACCGTGCCGAGGAAGGCCAGCAGGTAGGCGACCCAGACGACGGTGAGCCAGAGGTCAACATACCATTCAGGTTCCGCATATTCGCGGCCCTCGGTGATGCCGAGCAGGTAGCCCGTCGCGGCCATCACGATGAAGAGCTGGTAGCCCCAGAAGACGAACCAGCCGAGCGAGCCGCCGAAAAGACGCTGGCGCGAGGTGCGCTGGACGACATAGAAGGAGCTTGCGATCAGAGCGTTGCCGCCGAAGGCGAAGATGACGGCAGACGTATGCAGCGGACGCATGCGGCCGAAATTGAACCAGGGTTCAATGTTCAGGTCCGGAAATGCGAGCTGCAAGGCGACGACCACGCCGACCAGAAAGCCGACGACTCCCCAAAAGACGGTCGCGATGACGCCGTATTTTATGACCTCGTCGAAATATTCGGATTTTATCTGTGCGGCGGACTTTGCGTTCGCGGGTGCGAACTTCATCTGGCGCAGCATGACGACCGTACCGCCGAGCAGCACGATGAAGGCGATCGTCATGTGGACAGCGAACAGGCTGTCCTGGGCGAAGGCCACCCCGAGCAGCGCGGCAAAGGCGAGGACCGCCATCACCATAGTTTCTAGTGTGTAATTCATTGTTGGAACCCCCAACGGCTTGCTGATCAACCACAGGACGACCCTTGATAGGGCAAAGAATCCTCCTGCGCTGTGTGCAGAATTGACATCGAGTGCCTCAAGGCACCTTGATTTAAATCAATGCAGGAAAACAGTGCTTAAGGGAAAAGTGAATATTGTCGCAGCCAGCCTGAAATGGTGCCGCAGGGAGCCTCGGAGCGGTGGGAGAGCCAGATCGTCCTCGCGGGCGCGGAGGACGACGGGCATGTTTGCGAACCGATGACGCGGTCGAGGTACCGGAGATGACGGTAATGAAAGCAAAAACCACCGGAGCGGGCTGCGATGCCACAGCAGGCGCGCCGATTCCGTCCGCAGCACTCAACGACAATCAGCGGACGATTGCGTGGCTGCGCCGGGCTCATGACGAGCAACTCGCCCTCTGCAACGAACTTGAGGAGGTCGCCGACTCCCTTCCCTCCAATGTCGACCGCCAGAAGTGCCTCTACGCCGCAAAGATGCTCGGCCCCCTCGTCCAGAACGTCCACGAATACGAGGAGACGGTGCTGTTTCCCTGGATCGAATCGCAACGAGGCCCGCAGCTTCGTGAGACCATCGAACGATTGAAGTTCGAGCACTGCGAGGACGAATGCTTCGCCGAGGAACTCACGGATGTCCTGCTGAAGCTCGGCACGGGCGATGTCGTCAACATGGAGGCCGTGGGATACATGTTGCGCGGTTTCTTCGAAGGGATGCGCCGGCACATCGCCTTCGAACGCGATTGCCTGCTGACGCATCTGCCGCCGGATTCTGCTCCGGAAGGCCAGCACTGAGCCTGCGGGCGGCGACGCCCCGCGCCGCCTCCGGTCTCCTGCCTACGCAGCGATCTTGCGACAGGTATCCTGCTTTAGGCGAATGAGAACCACCGCGCCGACCACCCGGCCGTCATTGCCCGCAAACGGCGTCATCGTGCAGCAGGCCCACTCGTCGCGCCCCCATGGGCGATAGGAGAAGTTGAAGCTCAGCGTCTCCCCGGCAAAGCAGCGGTCGAGCCTCGCGCGGGTAAAATCCTCGAAATGGCTGCCGGGCAGGAACTCCGCGACATGACGGCCGACGACATCGATCTGCCGGCACTTCAAGATCGAGGCGTGGGCAGGGTTGGCGTAGAGATAGCGATAGTCGGCGGTCACGACTGCAACCTGCTCCGACAGCGTGTTGAGAATCGATTCGTTGAAGAGGTCATCGTCACGGTCCAGCGCCGTCGTTGTCGACAGCCTGATGCATCCCGTCGTCGATCGCTCCCCCTCGTCGCCGAAATACCGGTCGAGAAGCGACGACAGGACAGCGGAATGGCGCGTGACGCACGAGCGATCGTCCGCGTCCTCGCGGATAAGGCCACTGACGAAACGTAACTGCTGGTATATTTCGTGGGTGCAGGAGGCACGATAGTCCATCGCCGCCGCGATCAGGCGGTCGAGTTCCCTGTCCAGCAAACGGACCAGTCGGTCGTCGCCGACTCGGATCGCTTGCCGAAGCTGCGTGTCCTTCAAGGCAACGGCCTCGAACAGCGCGTCCAGATTGTCTTTCCGTGTCGTTTCGGGCATCGGGGCACTCCACACTGGGCCGGCATCGGCGGGTGGGACCGCGCGACGGTGTCGCATTCGGAACAGATTTCCCATCATGCGATCAAGAGTCGGGTAACATGAATGGCCAACTGGCTCAACACATCAAGTTTAGGGGTAAATGCCACTCTGCACAGGCAAGGAACGTTCCATTCCGGCGAGAGTCGGATGGCGCACTAGGACCACCCGTCACCCGAGATCGATGCTTCGCTTGATATCCCAGCGGTCGTGATACCAAAGCCACTGCTCAGGGTATTCCCGTACCCATGATTCGACCTTGTCGTTGAGGAGCTGAGCCGTCGCGTTCACGTCGAGCTGGCCTGCCGCCGTGCGTGGCAGTTCGATCTTCGGTTCGATTTCGAGACGGAACCGGTTGCCCGGAAGCCGAACGCAGCGTGCCGGATAGACGTCGCAATCGAACTGCCGTGCAAGCTTGGCGAGCAGCGGATTGGTCTTCACCGGCCGGCCGAAGAAGGACGTGGTGACGCCCTTCTTGAACTTCTGGTCGACGAGCACGCCAACCCCTCCTCCGGCCTCGAGCTGGCGGGCGAGCGCAAAGGACGAGCCGGCATGGGACGGCACCAGCTTGCCCATGCGCTTCCTGCGGAAGTCGAAGACCTTCTGGGCAATATACGGGTTGTTCGGTGGCCGGAAGAGCACGCTCACATAGAGGCCGAAGGCGGCGCCTGCGACCGGCAGCAGCTCGAAATTCGCCGTATGCGCGGTGAAGACGATGAAGGGGCGCGGATTGTCGCGCAGTTCCAGGAAGAGCGGAATGCCGCTCACCTCGATCCTCCCCTCGCCTTGTCTTTCGGGATCGAAGTCGAAAAGCTGGTCGAGGAAGACATATTCGGCAGCGAGCCGGCCCATGTGCCCCCAGCTCGCGACGGCGATTTCTTCCCGCTCGGCCTCGGACTTTTCCGGGAAGGCATTGCGCAGGTTGGTGAGCATCAGCCCGTGACGACGGGTCCGCGGCCCCACCTTGCGCATCAACCAGTCAGCAAAGTTGATCGCCGGATCGGCCGGAAGAATCTTGAGCATCGTCAGGAATCCGAAAGCAAGCTGCGCCACCAGCCATTGCTGGAAGTGGCGCAATGCGAGCACGATCCGGGTGACGAAGAGCTTCAACGCGTCAGTCCATCCTGAGGATGATCTTGCCGAACACCTGCCGGGTCTCCATACGCGTCAGCGCCATGTCGATGTCCTCGAGCCGCACTTCTGTGTCGATGACCGGATGAACGATGCCGCGGGCCATCTTCTGCATGGCGTTCGCCATGTTCTCCATCCGGCAACCGAAGGAGCCGAGAAGCTTCAGCTGCTGCTGGAAGAGCATCATCAGGTTCATGTCGGTCGAGACACCGGAGGTCGAGCCGCAGGTGACCAGCCGTCCGCCACGCTTCAGGCACAGCATGGAGCCGGCCCAAGTGTCTTTGCCGACATGTTCGAAGACGACGTCGACGCCTTTCTTCTTTGTCAGTTTCCGCACCACGCCTTCGAAGCGGTCGGTACGGTAGTTGATAACGTGGTCGGCGCCGAGCGCCTTTGCCGGCTCGATCTTGTCGTCCCAGCCGACAGTCGTGATCACGGTGCAGCCGATCTTCTTGGCGAGCTGGATCGCCGCCGTGCCGATGCCTGAGCCGCCGGCATGGACGAGGATCGTCTCGCCCGGCTCGAGTTTCGCGTTGTCGAACAGCATGTGCTCGACGGTGCCGAAGGTCACCGGGGCAAGCGCCGCACCGACAGCATCGATGCCGGGCGGTGCCGGAACCAACAGACGGGCCGGCAGGTTGATCTTCTCCTGGGCGAAGCCGTCGAGATGGAAGCCGTGTACGCCGCCAACATGTTCGCAGAGATTGTCGCGGCCCTCGCGGCAGGGCTTGCAGAGGCCGCAGGTGCGCGCGCCGTAAACCGCGGCGAGCTGGCCCGGCAGGATGTTGCCGACGCCCGGTCCAATCGCCTCGACAACCCCGGAAGCCTCCGCACCGATCGTCAGCGGCATCTTGCGCTTGGCAAACGCCATACCGCGCCAGCCCCAGACATCGATATGGTTGAGCGCTACGGCCTTGACCCGAAGCGTCACCTCGCCCGGACCCGGTGCATCCGGCTCCGGCAGATCGACAATTTCGAGCTTGCGGTCATCGACCAGCTGCAATGCGCGCATGAATCCCGTCCTTCGCCCTTCGGCGTTCCGATACACTCTTTTTCGTGGCGTTCCGATTAAGCCGGTTCACGCGTCATGACAAGGCTGGCGTTCTGGCCGCCGAAGCCGAACGAATTCGACAGCACCGCGGAAACGTCGGCCGTGCGCTTGACGTTGGGAACCACGTCGAGCTCCATCGCCGGATCGGGATTGACGTAGTTGATGGTCGGCGGAATCGTGCCCGTCAGCATGGTCTGGAACGAAAAGACGGCCTCGACCGCGCCCGCCGCCGTCAGCGTATGGCCGATCATCGACTTGTTCGACGACACCGGGATCTGCTTCAGCCGCTCGCCGAAGACAGCGAGCATCGCGCCGTATTCCATCTTGTCGTTTTCCGGCGTCGAGGTGCCGTGGGCGTTGACATAGTCGATGTCCGCTTCACCGATCCCCGCATCGGCGAGCGCCGCACGCATCGTGGCGATCGCCGGGCCGCCGTCCGGAGAGGACCGCGTGCGGTGGAAATGGTCGGCCTTCTCGCCGCATCCCTTCATCACGCCGAGGATCTTCGCGCCGCGGGCAACGGCCGATTCCATCGATTCGAGGACGAGGGTCGCGGCGCCTTCGGCGATAACGAAACCGTCGCGATCCTTGCTGAACGGCTTGGACGCCTTTTCGGGCGCATCGTTCTGGGTGGAGAGCGCAGACAGCAGCGAGAAGCGGATCACCGCCTCGACGCTGATCGAGCCATCGGTCGCAACCGTCAGCGCGCGCTCCGTGCGGCCCTGGCGGATCGCCTCGACGCCGAGCTGGATCGCGGTCGCGCCCGACGCGCAGGCGGTCGAGAGCGTGACCGGCAGTCCGCGCGTGCCGAAGCGGTCGGCCAGCCGCTCCGAGATCGAGCCGAACTGAACCGCCTCGAGGAAGACCGGATCGGGCTTCGCGCGCATCGCGGCGAGGAACCGCTCGTAGACGTCGCCGTCGTGATCCGGCGGCGGAGCACGCTCGGCGAGCGCGAAACGGTCCGACCACTCCGGCTCGACGGGCGGGGCTGCGAGGAAGAGCGGACCGTTGAAGTCGCCCGAGAGGCGAGCCTGGGTCAGCGCCTCGATGGTGGTCTCACGGGCGAGCGCGTAGGACCTCTCGACCGCGTTGCCCGCGGGTATTTCGATGAAATCGACGGTGCCGCCGATCCGCGTCGGCATGCCCTCGGTCGGGAAGCGCTTGATCGCATGGATGCCGGACTTGCCGGCGGTCAGCGCGTTCCAGTTGTCCTCGATCCCCTGGCCGAGCGAGGTGATCACGCCCATGCCGGTTACGACGACGATCGGGCGCCCGAGATGATCCTTGAAGCGGTTGTCGGTCATGGATCCGTTCCTTCTCACGCGTCGGACGAAACGAGGGCGACGCCCTCGCCGTGGACATAGCCGACCGTCGTCACGACGGCATGGCGGGCGGGTGCGGCCATCGCCGCCTCATGGGCCGGATCGAAGGGCGGCACTTTCGCATGGCTGTCGAGAGCAAGAGCGGCGAGCGCAAGCCCGAGCGGGAACTGCGCTTCCATGCCGTGCCCCGTGCTGCCGCCGTAACCGCGAACCGGTGCCGCCGGAAAGTGGCGGTCGAGCACGGCCTTTTCGCGGCGTGCCAGATCGTGCAGGCCGCTCGAACCGGAAAAGACGACCGTGTCGGATGCTGCGTCGCCCAGACCGGAGAGCAACCGCTCGATGCGGGTTTCGAACCGGTCGCCGTCGCGGTTGCCGCGATCACCTTCGACGGCGTCGAGAACGGCGTAGACATGGGCGCCCCGCGCCTCGGCATGTTCCCGGCGTTCGAGGACGAGGAAGGCACCGACCGAACCGAGCATCATGCCGCCACCGGCATCCTCGGAGCGCGACCACAGGGGCCGCCATTCGCCGGTCGCATGGGCCCGGATGCCTTCAACGAGCAGCAGGATGTCGGGACGTTCGCCGATGAAGGCGCCGCCGACGAGGGTGTGGGTGGACTGGCCGCAACGCAGGCGCGCGAAGGCCGTTTCGATCGCGGAAATGCCGGCCGATTCCTCGCCCATGAAGGTGCGGGAGGAACCAGTGACCTTGTGCACGATCGAAATATTGCCAGCCATGAGATTGGAAAGCTGCGCCAGGAACAGCGTCGGGCGAAGCTCGGTCGTCAGCTTCTCGACGAGCAGCCTGTCGCGATCATTGCGGCGCAGCGCCTCGTTGACGATGAGCGTGTCGACGTTGACGTCGCGCTCGCCGCCGCCGGCCGCGACGATCAGGTCCATCGTGCCGCAGAGTTCGGCATTGTCCTTCAGCCCGGCATCGTCGAGAGCAAGCCCGGCCGCATAGACGCCGAGCCGCTGCCAGTTCTCCATCTGGCGCTGGTCGCCGCGCTTGGGGATCTGTGTCGACCAGTCGATCTCCGGAAGGCGGTGGACCGGGTACGGCTTGAACTTGTCCGTCTCCACCGCCGGCACGGGCGCGGCCGGAGCGGACAGCAGGGCGATGTGCGGCTCCTTGCCGGTTCCATGGCACGTGACGATGCCAATACCGGTGATCACCACGTCGTTCGGCTTCTTGCTCATTCTCTATCCTTCAGCCGGAATCCTTCGACCGGCGTTCCATCCGGCGCATCCCTACGCCCTGCGCGGCGGCACTGGCAATAGCTTTCGCTTCACGACAGGGCTTATCGAAAAATCCGCAGGATGCGGCCCCGTCGCTCAGGCGGCGCCGTCCGCCTCGAGGGCAGCCATCAGCCCGACCTCGACCGCCCGGTTGCGCACGATCTCCGCGAGGGGCACCTCGCTGAACGGCATGGTGCGAAGCTTGAGCTGGGCGTCGCAAATCTTCTTGCCGCCCGATGCAATCTTCGCCTTGGTGACGGCAAAACCCGAACCGTCGTGTTCGAGATGGGCTTCGATGTCGAGCACGGCGCCCGGCTCGACGAAACTGCGCATCTTGGCGCCGTCGACAGACATCAGGAAGGGCATCGCCGAGAAGCCGCTGACGGCGAGCACGAGGAAGCCCGAGGCCTGCGCCATCGTCTCGATCAGCAGCACGCCGGGGACGAGCGGCATTCCGGGGAAGTGACCTTCGAAGACAGGGCTCTTCTCCGGCACGACCGAGCGTGCCCGGAGCGTGCCGTCGCGGAGGCTCACAGCCTCCACCCTGTCGATCATCTGGAAGTATTCGAGCAGCATCGTGCTTCGTCCGCCGGGCCGATCAGCCCTTGGCGGCGCGCAGTTCGTCGATCTTCGCGCAGAGATTCTTGAGAACGAAGTATTCCTCGGTGGAAACCTTGCCCTCGTTGACTTCCTGCGTCCACTGCTCGAGCGGGATCTTGATGCCGAATTCCTTGTCGATCGCAAAGACGATGTCGAGGAAATCCAGGCTGTCGATGCCGAGATCGTCGATCGTATGGCTTTCGGGCGTAATGGTTTCGCGGTCGATCTCGCTGGTTTCAGCGATGATGTCGGCAACTTTGTCGAATGTAGCGCTCACGCCAATATCCTCATATGTCCTAAGTTCGAGTTCCACATAGGGAAAACTCGCCTAAAAGCCAATGCCCTGTTTCACCGGCCGGAAAATTTGCCGTTGCAGTGTTGCTCAAACAGCAATCGAGTGGCGTCCCTTGCCGGTCGAGAGGTAACTGTCGAAGACCGCAGCGATGCTGCGGGTGAAGGGCTTGCCGGTCTCGGTGATGCGGAACTGGTCGTTTGCGATCTCGCAGACGCCGTCGCCATTGCTTGCGACATACTGTCGTGCTTCGGCGATGACCGCCTCGGCAATCTCGGGGAACCGGTTCCGCAACTCGTCGAAGGAGAAGGCGAAGCGGCACATCAGGTCCTCGATAACCTTGGCGCGCATCCGGTCGTCGTCGGCGAGCTCGATGCCGCGCACGACCGTCAGCCCCTGCCCCAGCGCCATCTTCTGGTACTCACCGGTCGCCGGCATGTTCTGGACATAGCCTTCCGGCAATTGGCCGATAGACGAGGCACCGAGGCCGATCAGCGCATCGGCCGCATCGTCGGTATAGCCCTGGAAGTTGCGGTGGAGCCGCCCCTCGCGGCTCGCGATCGCCAGCTTGTCGCCGGGCCGGGCGAAGTGGTCGATGCCGACCGCTTCGTAACCCGCCTCCACTAGCATCTCGGCCGCGCGGTTCATCTGACTGAAGCGCATCTCGACACCGGGAAGAGCCTCTTCCGGAATCATCGTCTGATGCTTCTTCATCCACGGCACATGAGCATAGCCGAAGAGCGCGATGCGGTCCGGCGCCAGCGAGAGGATGTCACTGACCGTTGCTTCCAGCGTCTCGAGCGTCTGGTACGGCAGACCATAGAGGATGTCGCAGTTGACCGAGTGCACGCCGCGCGCCCTGACCGCCTCGACGACGCCTTTCGTGTGTTCGAAGGTCTGGATCCGATTGATAGCCTTCTGCACGTTCGGGTTGAAATCCTGAACGCCGAGGCTCGCGCGTGTCATGCCAATCGCCGCCAAGGCGTCGTAGCGAGCGTCATCGAGATCGTTCGGGTCCATTTCGACGCTGATCTCGGCGTCGTCGCGGAAAGAGAAGTGCGCGCGCAGCGCACCCATCAGGGCGACCATGTCTTCCGGCTTCAGCATGGTCGGCGAGCCGCCGCCGAAATGCACGGCACTTACCTTTGCGGCACGATCGACCAGGCGGCCGACATGGACGATCTCGCTATGAAGCGCCTCCAGATAGGCCGTAATCGGATCATATTTCAGCGTGTGCTTCGTATGACAGGCACAGAACCAGCACAGCCGATCGCAATAAGGAATGTGGATATAGAGCGAGATGTCTTGCCCTTTTCCAAGATTCTGTAGCCATTGCGCATATATGTCGCAGCCGACGCCATCGTGAAAATGTGGCGCGGTCGGATAACTCGTGTAACGTGGCACCGCGCCGGAATACTTGCCCAGAAGGCCTTCTCGCATGAACTTCACCGCAATTGTCGGAATAAGCAATTGCTTAATTATTAACCGTAGAAGGGCCCGCAGCCTTTGACTTCGATCAATTTGCTGTTAAAATTGCAGCATAGGAAAACCGGAGGGTGCGCGGCACCTTTCGCGGTCGAAACAGGGCGTTCCTTGTAAGCGCGATAGCGTAAAGGATGGGCGGGCAGATGAGACCGATCGACATTATGGATGCCCTCAAGAGAAACGTCCTGGAGTGTGAAGGCCCTGCAGTGTGCAAGGCCTGCGAAGCACGTCATGGTGGTGTCTGCGCGAGCCTCAGCGTTCCGCAGCTGGTGGAACTCAACAAGCACTCCTCCCGCCGCAAGGTGGAAGCGGGCAACGAGGTGATCGGCCAGGGTGAGTCCGTCTCGACCTACAGCAACATCCTGAACGGCGTGGTAAAGCTCTCCAAGATGATGGCAGACGGCCGCCAGCAGATCGTCGGCTTGCAGTTTGCGCCGGACTTTCTCGGACGACCGCACCAGCAAGAGAGCACCGTCACCGCTGAAGCAGCGACCGATACCGAAATCTGCACCTTCCCGCGGGCGCTCATTGACCGGATCGTCAATGAGGCTCCGGATTTCGAGCGCATGCTTTACGAACAGTCGCTGAAGGAACTCGACGAGGCGCGCGACTGGATGCTGACCCTCGGTCGCAAGACCGCGCAGGAGAAGGTCGCGAGCTTCCTCTACCTGATCGCGACTCACATCGATCCGGAGAATGCTCGCCCGCGCACTTTCGACCTGCCGCTCTCGCGTGCCGACATCGCCGACTTCCTCGGGCTGACGATCGAGACCGTGAGCCGGCAGATGACGAAGCTGCGCAAGGAAGGCATCATCGTCATCGAGAACAACCGCCACGTCACGGTGCCGAGCCTCGAACGGCTGCGCTGCATCGCCGGCAACGACTGATTATACGCCGCTGCGGCGGGGGGGCGCATCCGCCGCGCCAGCCCTAAGGTTTCCTCTTGGTCTCCGCCATTTCTTCCGCCAGGATTCGCACTGCCGCCCCGGTCAACGCCGCATGAATTTCCTGCGCCTTGCGCAGGTGATCGAGAACGACCGGCAGGGTGGAGGCGGCGAACCTCTGCATGTCTGCGTCCTCGCCGGCGTCTATCTCCCACGCCAACAGCTGCGCCGTCTTCTGGTGATCGACGATCTGCGCCTTGATGTAGGCGACATCGAAGGCCTCGCCATCGAGCTTTTCCAGCCGGTCTCGGACCACCTGGTGGTCCGGGTGCAGCTCCTTCGGCAGCGGTATCTTCGCCGCGTCCGCAAGCTCTCTCAGCTTGTCGTCGGCATCGGAATGGTCGCGAACCAGCGTCGCAGCGAAGTCCTTGACCGAATCGGCCTTCGCCTTGCCGTCCGCCATCCTGCCGAGTTCCACTTCGGCCAGTCCGCCCGCGGCCACGAGTTGCGCAAAAAGCCGGTCCTGATTGTTGGTCTGATGCGGCGCCGGAACGCCCGGCTCCGACATCTTCGTGTCGACGCCCATGCCGGCGGGATTGCCGATCTGCGCCGCAGCGGTGCCGCCGAGGAGCAGGAGTCCGGCCGTAAAGGCGATTGGGAAGCGAGACATGATCCGTTCCTTCCTTCTCACAGGGTCAGCAGATAGGAGACGAGATCCTTCTTCTCCTGCCCGGTCAGCTTGACGCCGAGCACGAGGTTGAAGAACTCGACGGTGTCGGCGAGCGTCATCAGGCGACCGTCATGCATGTACGGCGGAGAATCCTTGATCCCGCGCAGCGTGAACGTCTTGATCGGCCCGTCGGGCATCGCGGCGAAGTCGTTGAAGACCTGACCAATCCTGTAGAAGCGCTCGAGCTTCAGGTCGTGCATGTTGTTGTCCATGAATTCGGTCTGCGGAACGTGACATTCGGCACAGCGCCCCTTGCCCATGAAAACCTTCTCTCCGGCGAGTTCCTGCGGCGTGGCGCGCGCCGGATCGAGCCTGCCGAACGGATCGAGCTTCGGGGCCGGCGGAAAGTCGATGATGTTCTGCATCTGCGCCATCATCGCCACCTGGTTCGGCCGGTCGGGAAGGTTGACGCCCTTGCGGGTGGCGCTGACATGGTCGCCGTTGAAATAGGCGGTGCGCTGCTCGAACTCGGTGAAATCCTCGACCGAGCGCAAGGACCGTTTCGAGCCGTGGATCTGCTGGTTGAACAGGCCCCTGAGACTGGTGGTGTCGAGGCGGAAGCGGTCGGCCTGCGGCCGGACGTCCGGCGTCAGGTGGAAGGCCGCGTTGGTGTGGAAGTTCGCATGACAGTCGAGGCAGGCGACGCCCGTGCTCTGGTCGGCGACCTTGCGGTCCTCCGTCTGGTTGAATTCCTCCTGCGGGAATGGCGTGAGCAGCAGCCGCAGCCCCTCCATCTGGACGGGCGTGATGATGCCATTCATCAGCTCGTAGAAATTCTTGATCGTCAGCAACTGTCCGCGCGAGACGTCGCCGAGCTCCGGATGGGTCGTCAGGAAGATCGGCGGGGGAAATTCCGGCGTCAGGTTGTCGGGAAGGTCGAAGTCGACGTCGAAACGGCGGAGATCGCGCGCCTCGCGGGCGTGGATTTCATCGATCTGATGAGCCGGAAAGACCTGCCCGCCAGTCGCCTGCTTGACGTGCGGCAGCGGCAGAAAACCCTCCGGCAACAGATTGCGGTCCTTGATCTCGGCCGGCGTCATGGCCGCGAGATCCTCCCACGTGGTTCCTTCCGGAAGCTTGACGCGGACGCCGTCCTGCACGGGCTTCATGCCACCGGACATCATGACATTGTCCATGGGCTTGTCGGAGAGATCGTACCGGCGCTCGAGGAGCGAGCGCTGCCGCCGCATGACCGCGTCCTTCTGCGCCTCGTCGATCTTGCGGACCTCCGAGAAGGGCATCGTCGGCAGCGGCCGATATGTCACGTCCGGAGGAAGCGGATCGGAGAGAGCTCCGAACCCGAGCACAGTCGCGCCGGCAAAAGCCGACCCGCAAAACGCAAGCAACGCAGACTGTCTCCGCATATCCCTCTCCTCGGCTCACCGATGCGTCAGCCGCCCGAACGGACGAACGGGAGAAGAGTTCCCGCAAATTGTGAGGGAGCGCGAAATAACACCCGTTGTCCGCCGAGGCGCGGAAAGCGCCTAGCGTGAGACGATGATCTTGGTGTTGGTGAGGCCGTTACTGGTTGCGAGCTTGAAGAAGACCGCCGCGTTGTCCGGATGGAGCCGGACACAGCCGTGCGAGACCGGCCGTCCGAGACTCCTCACTTCGTATGTGCCATGGATGGCATAGCCGCCCTTGAAGAAGATCGAATAGGGCATCGGCGCGTTGTCGTACTTGCGCGACCGATGATAGCGCGATGCCCAGCGGGCCGTGAAGATACCTGTCGGCGTCCGGTAACCGGGGCGTGCGGTCGAGACTTTCCAGGTGTATTTGGGATCGCCGTTCACCGAGACGCGCATCGTCTGCGCCGAGAGGCTGATCCGGGCAATAACGGTATCGGCGAGGGCCGCGGCAGGACCGGCAGCCGAGAAGACGGCGATCAGGAACAGGATGAAAAGCCGGCGCATCCCTCAAACACTCCCGTTGAGCGTGAGAACCGGCTGATATTAGCGCAAAAAGCGTAAACAAGCATCAATAGCCGGTATGCCCGTCAGAGCAGGATGGCGAACACCATCAGGCTGAGCGCCAGCACGGCGAGCGACGAGCAGGCTGCGTCGAAGATGCCGATAGCCGCGCCGATGTCACCAGCCTCGGCCGTGGCCCGGCCGGCGCCGTTGATCATCGGCTCGCTGACCAGCCGGCCACCGTAGATGCGCGGACCGGCAAGACGGATGTCGAGCGCTCCCGCCATCGCCGCCTCCGGCCAGCCGGAATTGGGAGAACGATGAAGGCCGCTGTCGCGAAAGGCGACGGAGAGCGAACGACGGGCGGCGGCGACCCCCTGCCGTATCGCCGCACCGGCAGCGATCAGCAGACTTGAAAGCCGCGCCGCCGGCCAGTTGGCGAGATCGTCGAGGCGGGCCGACGCCCAGCCGAAGTCGAGATATTTCGGGCTCTTGTGGCCGATCATCGAATCGGCCGTGTTCAGCATCTTGTAGGCGAAGATTCCCGGTAGACCCGCGACCGCGTACCAGAAGGCCGGCGCGACCGTGCCGTCGGCGAAGTTTTCGGCAAGGCTTTCGATGGCGGCACGCACGACGCCTGCCCCGTCGAGCGTCTCAGGATCACGCCCGACGATCATCGAAACGGCACGGCGCCCGCCGGCCAGTCCTTCTCGGCGCAGTCCGTCGGCGACCGCGACGACATGGTCCTTCAGGCTCTTCTGTGCCAAGAGGATCGCGACGACCGCGACCTCCAGCAGAAAACCGACAAGGCCGAGCGCGGCGAAGAGGCCATGCAGCAGGCAGCCGGCGAGCGCGGCGCCGGTGAGAAGCAGCACGATTGCCACAACCCCGTTACGGCGGCGAACCGCGCCGGTCAACGACTCGCGGTTCATCCGCCTGTCGAGCGCATCGATCGCCGCGCCGAAGACCACCACCGGATGGCGGACGCGCTGCCAGAGCCATGCGGGATCGCCGACGACACGGTCGAGCACCAGCGCCAGGAAGAGAATCGCAAGCGTCGCGGCGCTCATCGGCCGCTCCAGATCGAAAGGGCTGCGGCGAGACGCGCATCCGCCTCCTCGTCCGGCGCAAGGCCGACGCGCAGCCATGTCGGCGCGTAGTCGAACTTGCGGGTCAGGATGTGCGCCCGGCAAAGATGGGTATGGAGTTGCTCCGCGCGCGGGTCCTCGACGAGGGCGAAGAGCGCCGTGCCGCCGGAGACGTGAAGGCTCGCCGCGGCGAGCACCCGCTGCAGCGCCTGTCGCCGCTCGGCGAGCTGCCGGCGGATCGCCTCCACATCGCCGCGGAAGAGCGCAGCCGCGACCGAAAGCGCCGGCCCAGAGACGGCCCACGGCCCGAGCCATGTCGCCATCCGCTCCCGAATCGCCGGCACGGCGATCACGAATCCGAGCCGAATGCCGGCCATGCCGAAGAACTTTCCGAAGGAGCGGAAGACGATGAGGTTCGGGGTACTGGGCACAAAGTCGACGACGCTCGTCTCCGGCGTGCAATCAGCGAAGGCCTCATCGACGACGAGATAACCGCCGCGGCTCGCAAGATCGGCGGCGAGACCCTTCAGGACGTCACGTGACAACAAGCGACCATCTGGGTTGTTGGGATTGACGGCGACCACGACGGCATGGTCGGCACGCACATCGTCCGGGCCGGCGATGGCATCGACCGCAATTCCGGCGAGCGCGAAAACCCGCGCGTATTCGCCATAGGTCGGCGAGAGGATCGCAACCCGCGCGCCGGCGGGAACGAGGCGCGGCAGCATCTGGATCGCCGCCTGGGTTCCCGGAACGGCAAGCGGCAAAATCTCGCCGGAGCGATAGAAATCACGCGCCGCGGCCGTCACCGCGTCAAGACGATGCTGGTCCGGCAGGCGCTGCCAGGCCGAAGCGGTGACATCCGGAACGGCGGGCGGGCACGGGTTGAGGCCGGTCGAAAGATCGAGCCAGTCCTCGGCGTGTCCGCCATAGAGCGCCGCCGCCGCACCGATACCGCCGCCATGCACGATGACACCGCTCATCGGGTCTCGCAGATATCGATGAGATGCATGAAGGAACCGGCGACCGAACCGCGCCTGAGGCCGACCTCGCCGAGCGACGTGCCGAGCGCGTCCTCGGCGGCGAAGAGCCGCTCGCCCTCGCCTTCCGAAACGATCGTCGCGTAGTGGAATTCGTGCGCCGTCATCTCCGTCGTGAAAAAGGACCCGGCAAGCGGCCGCAAGCGGCGATAGCCGAGCTGGCGCTTGCGCTTGGCGAAACTCGTCACCAGCGGCAACAAGCCGAGCATCCGGTGGCTCTCGCCCGCTTCGTCGATCAGCGCCTCGCCGAGGACCATGTAACCGCCGCATTCGCCGAAGATGCGGGCGCCGCGCGCCTGCGCGGCCACGACACCGGCACGGAAGGTTCCGGCTGCCGCGATCTGACCGGCCGAAAGCTCTGGATAGCCGCCCGGCAGGTAGACCGCATCGCAATCGTCCCCCGGTCCCTCGTCGGCGAGCGGCGAGAAGAAGGAAATTTCCGCGCCGCGGCGACGCCAGCCCATCAGCATATGCTCGTAGGAAAAGGCGAAGGCGTTGTCCCGCGCCACCGCGATCTTCTGGCCGAACGGCATCAGCCGGGCGATGTTGGCATCGGACGTGCGGTCGGGGATGTGCCGCGCGGTGCGGATCAGCGCCTTGACGTCGCAGGACGAGGCGACGAGGTCGGCCGCGCGGTCGATGAAGGTTTCGAGTTCGCCGTGCTCGCCGGCCTGCACCAGTCCGAGATGGCGTGCCGGCAGTTCCAGCGACTTGTTCGTGCGAATGACCCCGAACACCGGCATGCGGATGGCAGCCATGGCATCGCGCAGCATCGCCTCGTGGCGGTCGCCGCTGACGCGGTTCAGGATCACGCCGACGATGCGGGTGTCGATCCGGTAGTTGGCAAAACCGCTGACGAGTGCGGCGGTCGAATGGGAGGAGCGCGCGCAATCGACGACCAGCAGCACGGAAAGCCCGAGGATCGCCGCGAGATCGGCGGCAGAACCCCGGCCGTCGGCGGCTCCGTCGAATAGCCCCATCATCGCCTCGACGACGAGGTCCTTGCCGCCGGACCTGTGAAGGGCGGCATTGGCAAGCAGCAGCTCGCGCCGCATTGCCCAGGGATCGAAGTTGAGACAGACCTCACCGCTGGCAGCAGCATGGAACGCCGGGTCGATATAGTCCGGTCCTGCCTTGCCCGGCGCGACGGGGTGGCCGAGGCGCTTCAGCGCACGCAGGAGGCCGAGCGTAACGGTGGTCTTTCCCGATCCGGTCGCCGGCGCGGCGATCATCAACCCGCTCATGCCGTATCCTTCCGATTATCGCCGGCAAAAGGATCACCGACGAGCTTGCGGCCGGCGAGCGCCCCGAGCCAGTCGAGCGACGGTCTCAGGCGCACGACCTCGCCGACGACGACGATCGCCGGCGGCTCGAAACCGGAGGCAGCGACCGCCTGCTCCGCCTCGCCGAGCGTCGTTTCCAGCACCTTCTGCGAGGCCGTCGCGGCGTCGCAGACGAAGGCGACGGGCTCAGACGCGCTGCGGCCACCGGCGATCAGCTGTTCGGAGATGCGGCCGATGTGCTTCATCGCCATGTACATCACGATCACCGGGGAGCCCCTGGCGATCGACTCCCAGTCGATCCGGTCCGGAACGAGGCCGGAGGAATCATGGCCCGTCAGGAAAGTGACGGCGTGATTGATCTCCCGGTGCGTGACCGGAATGCCGGCATAGGCAAGCCCGCCGATCCCGGCGGTGATGCCGGGCACGATGCGGAACGGAACGCCGTTTTCGATCAGCGTCAGCGCCTCCTCCCCGCCGCGGCCGAAGACGAAGGGATCGCCGCCCTTCAGGCGCAGGACCTTGAGGCCCGATTTCGCAAGCTCCACCAGCCGCAGCGAGATGTCGCGCTGTTTGGAGGAGGGCTTTCCGCCGCGCTTGCCGGCATATTCGAGGGCGGCGCCGGGACGTGCGAGCTTTAGGCACTCCTCGTTGACCAGCGCGTCGTGGACGATCACGTCGGCCTCGCCGAGCGCCTTGGCCGCAAGCAGCGTCAGAAGCCCCGGATCACCGGGGCCAGCGCCCGCCAGCCAGACATGACCGGGCTCGATCGCCGGAAGATCGGAAAACGGAAATTCAGTCATGGTCTTGCTCTATGCCCGCAGTCCCAAAATTGCAATCACGTGACACACCATCTGCGTGCTTTCGAAGGCCGAAACGCTGGCCTATAAGAGAGCCATGAACGAGACGACCGAAGCAGCGAAGACGACCGCGGGAAGCCCCAGCGAAAGCCGGGAGAAGCCCAAGGGACCGCTGCGCCCGGGCTGGACGACCGGTGCCTGCGCCACCGCGTCGACGAAGGCGGCGCTGACCGCGCTCATCACCGGCGATTTCCCGGACCCCGTCAGCATCCGCCTGCCGCGCGGCGAGGAGCCGGCCTTCGCGCTCGCCTTCGAAAGTCTCGGAGAAGGTTATGCCACGGCCGGCATCGTGAAGGATGCTGGCGACGATCCCGATGTCACCCATGGCGCCACCGTAATCGCGACCGTGCGGCCGTTGCCGCCCGGAAGCGGTATCCGCTTTGTCGCCGGCGACGGCGTCGGGACCGTCACCAAGCCCGGCCTGCCTCTCGGCGTCGGCGAGGCGGCGATCAACCCGGTCCCGCGGCAGATGATGACCCGCGAAGTGGAGACGCTCTGCGCCGAATACGGCCTGCCTGCCGATGTCGAGATCACCGTCTCCATCCCCGGCGGCGAGGAGATCGCGAAACAGACCTGGAACCCGCGCCTCGGCATTCTCGGCGGGCTTTCCGTCCTGGGAACGACCGGCATCGTGCATCCGTTTTCCTGCGCCGCCTGGATCCATTCGATCCATCGCGGCATCGATGTCGCGCGCGCCGAAGGCATCACCCACGTGCTCGGCGCCACCGGCTCGACATCTGAGAAGACGGCACAGGAGCTCTACGGCCTGCCTGAAGGGGCATTGCTCGACATGGGCGATTTCGCCGGCGGCCTCCTCAAATATCTCCGCGTCCACCCGGTGCCGCGGCTGACGATTGCCGGCGGTTTCGCCAAGATGGCCAAGCTCGCACAAGGCGCGCTCGACCTCCATTCGTCCCGCAGCCAGATCGACAATAGCTATTTTCTTTCACTGCCTTGCGCGGAAAACCTGAATCCATCTGTCAGGAAGAAAATAGAAGACTCCAACACGGCTCTCGAGGTCCGCGAGATCCTCCGGAACGAGGGTATCGACATCGCGGCCGTCGTCGCCGCCGACGCCCGAAAGGCAGCTCTCGACGTGCTGCGCGGCGCGCCGGTCGAGGTCGACGTCATTGTCACCGACAGGGAAGGCAATATCCTTGGCCGCGCCGGCTGACCGACGGGAGACGATCCTGATCCTCGGCGGAACCGCGGAAGCGGCGGCGATCGCCCGCCGGCTGGTCGATGCCGGCGCGGATGTCGTCACCTCGCTCGCCGGGCGCACGAGCAATCCCGCGCCCCTTCCCGGCCGCACCCGCATCGGCGGCTTCGGCGGAGCGGAAGGTCTCGCCCGCTACATCGCCGAAAACGGCATCACAAAAGTGATCGACGCGACCCATCCCTTCGCGAACCGGATATCGCAGAATGCCCGGCTGGCCTGTGCGGTGGCAGGGATACCGCTGGAACGGCCGGAACGGCCCGTCTGGGAGAGGCAGCCCGGCGACCACTGGATCGAAGTAGAGAGCCTCGACGAGGCCGCAGCCGTCCTGCCCTCAGGTGCCCGCGTCTTTCTGGCGCTCGGCCGGCAGCATCTTGCCGCTTTCGAATCGCGGCCGGATTGCCATTTCGTGGTTCGCATGGTCGATCCGCCGGAGAAGCCTCTCGGCTTCGCCGGCTACGACCTGATTTTGGGAAAGCCCTCGGCCGATCCCGAGGAGGAGGCAGACCTCTTCCGTGCGCACCGGATCACCCACCTCGTCTGCCGCAATTCGGGCGGTGAAGCCGGCTACGGAAAGATCGCTGCGGCAAGGAAGCTCCAGCTGCCGGTCGTCATTGTGGGCCGGGCGGCCTGAATGCCGCCCGTCGGAGCCTCCGTATCAGGCGAGCGTCTCAGCAAGACCACCCAGGATCGCGGTCCAGCCCTGGATGTGACCGAGGCGCGCCTCTTCGCTGCGGAACTTCACCTGTTTGAGGGTGATGTCCGTCATGCCGGGCTCCGGCTCGGAAAAGTCGATCGTGACGACACTGTCGTCCTGCGAGAATGGCGACTCCCAAGTGAAGGAGAGGCGCGAGTAAGGATCGATTTCGAGATAGGTGCCGGCGTGCGGGATTTCCTTCTCCGGCGTCTTCATGACTATCGAGAAGCGGCCGCCCTTGACCGGATCGTTCGTCACCTTCGCCGCCTCGCTTGCAGTGCCCGGCGGGCGCATGACTTTCGAGAGTATGGCCGGCGACAGCCAGGCATTGAAGACCTTGTCGCGCGAGGCGGCGATCGTGCGGCTTACCGTCAGTTCAAGTTCGCTCATGGTCGTGTTCCTCTGAAACGAGTGCATTTTCCAGCGCCGTCAGGCGCAACTCCCAGATGGACTTCAGTTGCGCGAACCAGCTCTCGGTGAGCTTGAGCGGTTCGAGCTCGGCCGCGATGAAATGCTCGCGGCCCATCGTCCGGCGGGTGACCAGTCCCGCCTCCTCCAGCACCTTGATATGCTTCGAGACGGAATTCAGCGACATGTCGAAATGGGCGGCGAGCGCGGTCACTCTCAACGCCCCTTCCTGAACGAGGAGCGTCAAGATCTGCCGCCGTGTGGTGTCACCGGCGGCTTTCAGAATGCGCGACAGAGCATCTTCGTCCATTTGTTCACCCATATGGTTGAATATAGGAGATCCACCCAATAGTCAACCATATGGGTGAATATTTCGAAAGCGAAAATTCCGCTCTTCCCCGAAAACCGCTCGGCATCCGGGCGAACTGACCAAATCTGAATGATAGCGAGCGTGGACGCGCGAACGACGCGGTGAGCGACAGCCGCCCTCTTCTCAATCTTCCCGAACCGACACGATGGTGTCGTGGATGAGCTGCAGCACGGCCGGCGCGTCGATCCCGGTGCAGATGCGCTGCGAGGGAAGCCCGTCCCAGTCGCTCGGGCCGAAGGTGCGGCCATCCGGCTTCTGGATCGTCATGCCGTCGGCGATGCCGCCGCAGACGACGCGGACCGTGCCGGCACGGGTCTCGAAGAGCTGCGGTGCCACGACGTATGCGCAGGCGCAGCTGTCGTGCACCACCATGCCGTCCGGAACCCGCCCCTCGTAGAACTTGATGTAGAACTGCGAGAGATCGAAGAGGAGTTTGGCGCGGGTGCCGGCGGCGTCGCGGATGTCGGCGAGCGCCTTCCGTGTCATCACGGTCTGTAGCGTAACGTCGAGCCCGACGATCACCACCGGCCATTCGGCCGTGAAAACGATGTCGGCGGCTTCCGGATCGCCGTGGATATTGGCCTCGGCCGCCGGCGTTACGTTGCCGTTGACCTCGAAGGCACCGCCCATGACGACGATTTCCTTCACGAGATCGACGATCTCCGGATCTTCCTTCAGCGCATTGGCAAGGTTGGTCATGCGTCCGACGGCGACGATCGTCACCTCACCGGGGTTCTCGCGGATAATCTCGACGATGAACCGATGGGCCGGACGCGGATCGAGCGGCACGTCCACGACGTCCGGCACGCCGATATTGCCAAGACCGTCGTCGCCATGGATGAAGGTCGGCGGCTCGTGGCTGATGCGGTGAGGTATGAAGGTCTCGCCGGCGCCTCTCGCCACCGGTGCATCGATCTTCCACTCACGCTTCAGGAAGAGTGCGTTGCGCGTGGTCGTCTCGATGCGGGCATTGCCGAAGACCGTCGTGACCCCGAGCAGGTCGACATCCGGATGATGATGGAGAAAGAGCAGCGCCATGGCGTCGTCGACGCCCGGATCCGTATCGAAGATGACCTTTTGCATGAAACCGCCGGGAGTGTGTCGCTGTCGAAAGATGAGGCAGCCGTCTTATCGCATTTCGGACGCGAAGGCCAAGCAGTCAGGCGCCCGCACCGGCGAATTCCGCGATCAGGCCGGCAAAGGCCTCCATCGGCGGGAATTTCTCGAAGCTGTGCTTCGCCGGCGTCTGGAAGCGCAACAGCTTGCCAACGCACGATCGTGCGACTCTCACTGCTGGAGAACGATCCGGACCTTCAGCATGTCACCGGCCTTCACCCGTGCCGCCTTGCGGACCGCGGCCTTGACCGGGAGGAGATAGCTTTCCGACGCCTTGTCGGGAAAGACCGAGGTCTGGAAGGCGACGTCGCCGATCTCCACCGTCACCGCCACCATGCCCCAGCTGGGGCGACGGCCTTCCGTGGCGCAGCGGATCGCGAAACCGACATCGGGCGGAAGGGTGACGAAGTGCCAGGCACCCTTGCCCTTGTACTCCCAGAGCTCGGCCTCGAAGTCCCAACCGTCCTCCGCCCGTTCCATGGCTCAGCCGGCCGCCTGCTTCTTCTTCTTGCCGACGTTCCGCAGCACATGGCTGAACTGCGAATTGTAAAGATCGCTGTCGCGGAACTCGACCGAGCCGAAGACCTTGCCGACCATGATGAGGGCCGTGCGGGTGATCTTCGCCTCGCGCACCGCCGCCTGCATGTCCTTCAGCGTCGTGCGGATGAACTGCTCGTCCGGCCAGGTCGAGCGATAGGCGACCACCACCGGGCAATCCTCGCCGTAATAGGGCGTGAGAACCTCACGAATATGCGGCAGGTTGCGGATCGACAGGTGGATTGCGAGCGTCGCCCGCGACTTCCCGAGGATTTCCAGCGTCTCGAATTCCGGCATCGACGATGCCTTCATTTCGGTACGGGTGATGATGATCGTCTGGGCAATCTCCGGCAGCGTGAGTTCCGTCTTGAGCCGGGCGGCGGTCGCGGCAAAGGCCGGTACACCGGGCACGACGTCATAGGGGATGCCGAGTGCATCGAGCCGGCGCATCTGCTCGGCGATGGCGCCGTAGATCGACGGATCGCCGGAATGGACGCGCGCGACATCCTCGCCGCGGGCATGCGCAGCCTCCATCTCGGCGACGATCGCGTCGAGATGCATGGGCGCGGTATCCTTGACGATCGCGCCTTCGGGCGCGGCCTTGACGATTTCCTCCGGCACCAGCGAGCCGGCATAGAGGCAGACCGGGCAGCGCTCGATCAGTCTGAGGCCCCGGACGGTGATGAGGTCGGGAGCCCCCGGGCCGGCGCCGATGAAATAGACGGTCATGCTGTTTTCCTCGTCAGTGCTTGCTGTTCATCCCCCTCTGGCCTGCCGGCCATCTCCCCCACAAGGGGGGAGATCACAACCCGGAAGCCGCTCGGCGCTTTCTCATGCCGCAGACCGAGAAGGCAGTCGGGAGCAATTTCGGAGGTGGCCGTGGACATGTCGGCTGACCGCAGTCCAATCTCCCCCCTCGTGGGGGAGATGGCCGGCAGGCCAGAGGGGGCTATGGCACGCGCCACGGCCATCCAGTTCACGACGCCATCCCCGTGTCCGCCTTCCCCGAATAGCCGCGCGGCGTATAGACCCAGGTCCTGCCGTCGCCGGTCGTGACCGTGCGGCTTTCCGACGAACCGACGACGACGACCGTCAGCATGTCGACATCGTCGACGTTCAGTGCGCCGAGCGGGACCGTGCGGACGTGTTCGCCAGGGCGCCCCAGATTGGTGGCGAGGATCACCGGCGTGGTAGCCGGACGGTATTCGAGCAGTTTTTCGCGCGCCCAGGCAAGCTGGGTGCGGCGCTTCATCGACACCGGATTGTAGAAGGCGATGACGAAATCACCCTCGCCCGCCGCCCTTACGCGCCGCTGGATATGCTCCCACGGCGTCAGCAGATCCGAGAGCGAGATGGTGCAGAAATCGTGGCCGAGCGGCGCCCCGATGCGCGCGGCAGCCGCCTGCAACGCCGAAATGCCGGGCGACACCTGCACTTCGATGCGCCGTGCGGCGTCCGAAATGCCGCCCTTGTCGAAGAGTTCGAAGACCAGCGTGGCCATGGCGTAGATACCGGCGTCGCCGGAGCAGACCAGCGCCACCGTCCGCCCCTCGCCGGCAAGCTCCATGGCCCGGACGACGCGCGCCTCTTCCTTGCCGAGATCGAAATCGTGGCGTGCCTTGCCGTCCGCGAGCGGACCGAGCAGGTCGAGATAGAGCGAGTAGCCGACGAGATCGGTCGAAGCGGAAACCATTGCCGAGACCTCGGGCGAGCGCCACTGGTCCGCACCGGGACCGATGCCGACGACGAAGAGTTTTCCGCGCGCCCGGCCGGTGGTTGCGGGGTCGACGATCCCTGACGCGCGGGCGATCGCCGCGGTCGCGCCCTTCGACTTGATCTTTTCGACGACGAGCTGCCCGTCCGGTCCGACGGCCGCAAGCGCAGCACCCTCGGCGACACCGTGGCAGCCGACCTCGGCGAAGACGATATCGGACGGGTTCTTCAGCCGGGGCGTTTCCGCCTCCAGCGTGGCGGCGTCGAAGAAACGGGCCGGCACGCCGAAATGCGCCGCGACGGCATGCACCGCCGCCTCGTCCGCCTTGACGTCGATCGAGGCGACCGCCGCGAGGCTCTCCCGCGCCAGCCCACCCGCTGCAAGGGCCCTTTCGGCAAGTGCGATCGCCTCGTCGGTGGAGGCATGCCGCTCGCAGCCGACGCCGAGCACCAGCGTCTTCGGATGGTAGACGAGTTCCAGCGGGCCGGCGTCCTTCGGGCGGTCGGTGACGGTCAACATCACTGCCCCGTCGTCGGCGAAGGGGATGCGCGAAGTGGTAAGCCAGCCGGCGAGCGGCGACGTTCCCTTCTCCCCGACGGGGAGAAGGTGGTCCGAAGGACCGGATGAGGGGGCAGAAAGGCTGGACTTGTCGGGAGCCGCCCCCTCACCCGGCGCTATCGCGCCACCCTCTCCCCGCTGGGGAGAGGAGACAGCGAGCCTCGCCTTTGCCCCTGCCACCAGTTCGGCCATCACCGCCTTGGCGTTCGCCGGATTGGCGAGCACGTAGCCGGCCGGCGGTTCGTCGAGTGCGATTCCGAACCGGAGGTCGCCGGCAGTGGTCACGGCCGCATGGGCATCGAGCGCGGCGGCTATCGTCCGCGCCAGAGCGTTGGCGCCGTGGTGGCCGCCGAGGAGGGGCACGACCGAAGCACCATCCTCGGAGACAGAGAGCACCGGCGGTTCGACCTGCTTGTCGGAGAGAAGCGGCGCAAGCAGACGGATGACGGCGCCGGAGGCCATGACCGCGACAATCGGCCGGCCCTCGGCGAAGAGCCCCGCCAGATGCGCCTTCACATCGTCGAACAGGTGGTCGGCGGACGAGACGCGCGCACGGGCGCCGTGCAGCTCGCCCCGGATCGCCGGCGCGATGCGCCGGCCGAGATCGAGGGCCTTGTCCGACAGGATGACGACGGCCGGTTTGTTCATTTCGCTCATGAGGGCATTCCGTTTGCGGTGCGCGGCGAGAGGCCGGCATTCCAGCTCTCCCCGCCCTTGTAGATCAGGATCATCGAAAAGTATGGAGCCACGTCCCCGCCGACTTCGGCGAGCGGCAGGACGCGCTGTTCGGCAAGGCTCACGCGCTCGACATAGCCGGCGGCAGCTTCGAGCCCCATGGTGCGGATCAGGGCCCGGATGCGGGAAAAGTGCCGGCCGACCTTGATGATCGCCACGGCACCCGCCGCTTCGATGCGGGCGCGCATGGCATCGTCGTCGAGTGGCCCCGGCACGACGCTCAGTACGTCGTTGCGGGCGGCAAGTGGTCGGCCAAGGGCTGCCGCCGCCGCCATCATCGAGGAAACGCCCGGCACGATCTCCGTCGCGAAGCGGCCGGAGAGCCGTTCGAAGAGATACATGAAGGAACCGAAAAAGAAGGGATCGCCCTCGCACAGCACCGCGACGTCCTGTCCGGCCTCGAGACGGCCGGCAATCGCTTCCGCCGCCTCGTCGTAAATCTCCTGCGCCGGGAAGCGCTCGACGCGCATCGGCACGACGATCGGAATTTCCACCTGCGTTCCCGGAAGGTGCGGTGCGGCGATCTGGCGGGCGAAGCTCGGCCCGGTATCCGGCGCCGGATAGGCGATCACCGGAACCGAGGTCAGGATACGGTGCGCCTTCAGCGTCAGCAGTTCGGGATCGCCGGGGCCGAGGCCGAGGCCGTAGAGCTTGCCGGTCATGCAGTATCCCCCTTCGTCACCGACCAGATGGTCACCGGCATCAGCGGCTTCCAGCCGCAATAGCGCCCGACCGGCGCGCCGCGCGAGACCGAAATGCGGGTGAGTTCGCCGCCGTGAAGGCCCCTGAGGTCCGCAAGCCTCGCCTCGCCTTCGATCGTCACCGCATTGGCGACCAGCCGGCCGCCTGGTTTCAGCGCCGCCCAGCAATCGTCGAAGATCCCGTCGTGCGTCAGGCCGCCGCCGATGAAGACGCGGTCCGGCGCTTCGAGCCCTTCGAGACCTTCCGGCGCCGGCGCCTCGACCACCTGCAGATCCGGGACACCGAGCGCATCAGCGTTGGTACGGATCATCGTCACCCGCTCCGCCCGCGCCTCGATCGCCACCGCCTGGGTGCCCATGCCGCACCGCAGCCACTCGATCGCGATCGAGCCGCAGCCGGCGCCGACATCCCAGAGAAGCGCATTCGGAAAGGGCGCGAGCAGCGAGAGCGTTGCCGCCCTCACCTCGCGTTTCGTCAACTGGCCGTCGTGCACGAAGGCATCGTCCGGCAGTCCGGGCACCGGCGCAAGAAGCGGTCCGTCGACTGCGCAATCGATCGCCAGCGTGTTGAACTCCGAGATCGCCGGCGCCTCCGCTGCAAAAGCCTCGGCGCTCATCACCGTCATCCGCTCTGCGGGACCGCCCATATGGTCGAGCACGGTGATCACGGAGGCTCCGAAGCCGCGGCGGACGAGAAGGTTCGCCGCGTCGCGCACCGTCTCCGCCCCTGAGGTCAGCGCCAGAATGCGCGCACCCGGCAGCAGGTGCCGGTTGAGATGGGAGAGCGGCCGACCGTGCAGCGAGATCTGCGCCACCGACTGCAACGGCCAGCCGAGCCGGGCGGCGGCAAGCGAGAAGGCCGACGGCGACGGCAGCACGGCCATCTCTTCCGCCGGCACGTAGCGCCGCAGCGTCGCCCCGATGCCGAAATGCATCGGATCGCCGGTCGCGAGCACCGTCACCGGCGTCCCGCGCAGCTTCAGCACTTCCTGCAATGTCTCGCGGAAGCCGCCACTCCAGGTGAGCACGCGCTTCAGCCCCGGCAAGTGTCCGCCTTCGAGCACGCCGTCGAGCCGCTCGCCGAGCACGATGGTCTCGGCCTGCCAGAGCAGCGCCTGCGCTTCGGGTGTCAGGCTCTCAAGCCCGTTGTCGCCGACGCCGATGATCGTGAGCCAGCGCCTAGTCATTGGTGCCCAACCCTCCGGCGAGCGCGTTGACGGCCGCCGACGCCATGGCCGAACCGCCGCGGCGGCCTCTGACGGCGATGAACGGCACGCCGCGCGGATCGGCAATCAGCGCCTCCTTGCTTTCGGCCGCTCCGACGAAGCCGACCGGAAATCCGAGGATCAGCGCCGGTTTCGGCGGGCCGGCGTCGAGCCGTTCGAGAAGCCGGAAGAGCGCCGTCGGCGCATTGCCGATCGCAACCACAGCACCCGCGAGCCGCTCGCCCCAGAGATCGACCTGCGCGGCCGAGCGGGTATTGCCGATCTCGGCCGCCTTCGGGCGCACCCGCTCGTCGGCGAGGAGGCAAACCACCTCGTTTCCGGCGGGCAGCAGGCGGCGGATGATGCCGTGGCGGACCATTTCGGCGTCACAGAGGATCGGCGCGCCGCCGGCGAGAGCCGCAGCCCCCGCCTCGAAGGCACCCTCCGAAAAGGCGATGTCACCGGCGAGATCGACCATCCCGCAGGCATGAATCAATCGGACAGCGAGCGCTTCCATGCCATTGGAAAAGCGCGACAAATCGGCCTCGCCCCGGATCGTCTCGAAGGACCGGCGGTAGATCTCGGCGGGATCGCGGATGTAGTCGAGGGGGGTGGTCAATGGATACCCCCGGCGAAACGCTTCATCATTTCTTCTGCATCGACTTCGGGCCGAGCGGATGGTCGGCATGCGGGTACGGCGCGTGGTGATGGCCGTGGTCGTGATCATGGCTGTGCCCGTGGCCATGCGCATGTCCATGGTCGTGGTCATGGTCGTGATGGTGGTGATGATCGTGACCGTTGTCGTGGTGATGGTGCCCGCAGCCGCAGTTCGGGCCGTGCTCGTGGACATGCGTCTTACCGCTGGAGGGGGCGTTCATCACGGCGTCCAGTTCGGCATCAGGTGTTGCATTCAGGAGGTGGCCGTACTTGCCGCCGAGCGTCGTCGAAGCCGCGTAATCGAAGGCCGGTTCGAGATCGTTCGGCTCGGCATGGGAATGGACGGGGGTCCAGGGCAAACCGTGCTCCTTGCAGAAATCGGGATCGCGGCAGGAGGCGTCGCAATCGCCTTTGCACGGACAGTTCTCCAGTCCCCCGCCGATGCCTTCGACATGGTGGTGATGGCTTTCCTGCGGCTGGCCGATATCGGCCTCGAAGCCGAGCACCTGCTCGCGATACTTGCACATCTGGCAGTTCATCACCGCAGCCCCTTCGAGGACTTCCTTAACCCGGTCCTGGAAGGCGTCGAGCACGAGAGGATGGTCGTTCAGGTAGCTCGCCTTGACGAACTGGATCTCGGGATGACGCGCCGCCACTTCGTCGGTGTAGGAATAGATCCGTTTCACCAGAACGCCGGTGAAGAGGAAATACGGAAACACGATGATGCGCTTGTAGCCGAGCCTCGCGGCATGGGTGAGACCCGGCTCAACGAGCGGGAAGGTCACGCCCGAATAGCACGTCTCGCCCCAGCCGAAGCCCATGCCCTCCCAGAGCATGCGCATGACCTTGGCGGCGTTGGAATTGGCGTCCGGGTCGGAGGAGCCGCGACCGACCACCATCAGCAGCGTCTCGTGCTTGTCGATGAAGCCGAGTTCGGCATTCGCCTTGTCGATCGCCTCCTGGATGCGGTCGCCGGCGGCGCGGATCATCTTGAGGTCGATGCCGAGCTCACGCCCGTAATTGATCGCCATGCCCGGATTTTGCGCCTGATAGGTGTTTAGCACGGAGGGAATGTCGTTCTTGGCATGGCCGGCGGCAAAGAGCATGCCGGGGATCGCCAGAACCCGCGTGACGCCCTGCGCGCGAAGCTTGTCGAGGCCGGCGGAAATCACCGGATTGCAGAATTCCAGATAGCCGTATTCGACCGGCATGTCGGGATTGCGGGCCTTCAGCGCCTCCGCGATCACCGCGAATTCGCGCGCCGCGTTCTGGTTGCGGCTGCCGTGGCCGCAGACCATGATTCCGAGTTTTTCCGTCATTCGTTCCGGCCTCCTGCTTCGTTGCTCTCGACATGTACGAAGCGCCAGAACCGCCGAGCGGTCCTGCGGCCATCGGGACAGCTCCGGACTTGGCCCCCGACTTGGGTCGGCCGCACCGGACTATTTCCAGCCTGTCAAACAGGCGCCGTCGCACATTGGCCAGTGGTTTACCGAAGCGCACCGTCGCGGTCAAACCGGATTGCGCCGGAAGCTGTGTAGTCTGCGCCACGGCCCCCATCGGAGATATTTGACATGCGGCAAGACGGTTGCCCGGCGCGGATCGCTGGTGCAAGAGTGCCGGCCGTTCTCAACCGCTCCCGAAAGAGTCGTTTCGTGGCCGATCTCGCCCTGCAAGCCTTCGTTCTCCTGTTCATCGCTGCCTTCGTCGCGGGCTTCATCGATTCGATCGCCGGCGGCGGCGGGCTGATCACCCTGCCCGCCATGCTGATCGCCGGCATTCCGCCGCTCCAGACGCTCGGCACCAACAAGCTGCAGTCGCAGTTCGGCGCCCTGTCGGCGACCCTCGCCTATGCGCGCAAGGGCCATGTCGACCTGAAGGCCCAGCGCCCGATGGCGGCAATGGCGGTGCTCGGCGGCGCCGTCGGGGCGATGATCGCGACCATCGTCCCCGGCGAGGCGTTGCGGGTCTTGATGCCCTTCCTGCTCGTCGCGATCGCACTCTATTTCGCCTTCAAGCCGAACCTGAGCGACGAGGACCGGCACCGCCGCCTCTCGCACACGCTTTTCGGCGCGACCGTCGTTCCCGCAATCGGCCTCTACGACGGCATCTTCGGTCCGGGAACGGGCTCCTTCTTCATGCTCGCCTTCGTCTCGCTCGCCGGCTTCGGCATGCTGAAGGCGACGGCCCACACCAAGCTCCTCAACCTCGGCTCCAATGTCGGCGCCTTCGTGGTCTTCCTGATGACGGGAGCGGTGCTCTGGAAGATCGGGCTGCTGATGGGCCTCGGCCAGTTTCTCGGTGCCCAGACCGGCTCGCGACTTGCGATGCGCAACGGCGCGAAGATCATCCGCCCGCTCCTCGTCGTCACCTGCCTCGCGCTCGCCACGAAGCTGCTTTCCGACCCGGCCAATCCGGTCAGAATGTGGCTCGGGGTGTAAGCTTCCGACGTCGATCGTCATTCGATTACCTGCGAGGTAATTGATGCTATGACCTTCCTTGCCGATGATCGGACTGCCTGGACGAACCGGGCAGTCACAAGGAGCAAAGATCATGGACAACGCAAAAACCATCGCCGAACGCTACATCGCGATCTGGAACGAGACCGACGTCACCCGGCGCCGCACGCTGATCCGGGAGAACTGGCTGGAAGACGCGACCTATGTCGATCCTCTTATGTCCGGTGAAGGCCATGCGGAGATCGAGGGGCTGGTCAGTGCCGTTCAGGCCCGCTTCCCCGGCTTCCGCTTCGCCCTCATCTCGGCAGACGGCTACGGCGACCGTGTGCGCTTTTCCTGGAAGCTCGGCCCCGCCGACAATGACGACATGATCGAGGGGACGGACTTCGCGATCGTCGAGGACGGCCGCCTGAAAGAGGTCCACGGCTTCCTCGACAAGGTTCCGGCGGCCGCATGACCGCCGGGAGCCTCGGCGACATCCTGCGAGAATGGCGGCGCCGCCGCCATTTGAGCCAGCTGGATCTCGCGCTCGATGCCGAGATCTCGCAGCGGCATCTGAGCTTCATCGAAAGCGGGCGCGCGGCACCGAGCCGCGACCTGCTGCTGCACCTGACCGAGCGGCTCGGCGTGCCGCTGCGCGAGCGCAACCCGATCCTGATCGCCGCCGGCTATGCACCCGTCTTCGCGCAGAGATCGCTCGACGACCCGGCGCTCGTCGCAGCGCGGCAGGCCATCGACATGATCCTGAAAGGGCACGAACCGTTCCCCGCGCTGGCGGTCGACCGCCACTGGACCCTTGTCTCGGCCAATGCTGCGCTCGGCCCCCTGCTCGCCGGCGTCGAGGACGAGAGCCTGCTTGCGCCGCCGATCAACGTGCTGCGTCTCAGCCTGCATCCAGACGGTCTCGCCCGCCGCATCGTCAATTTCGCAGCCTGGCGCAACCATCTGCTCGAACGGCTGCAGCAACAGATCGCCGCAAGCGGCGATCCCGTACTCCGTAATCTTCTCGATGAGCTGATGGCTTTGCCCCGGCCTCCTGCATCGCCGCACAGGGCCACCGACGAGGTGCACGACCTCGGCGACATCGCCGTCCCGCTGCAAATCGAAACCGAGGCGGGCGTGCTTTCCTTCCTGTCGACGACGACGGTGTTCGGCACGCCGCTCGACATCACGCTGTCGGAGCTGGCTATCGAATCCTTCTTTCCGGCCGATGCACGGACGGCGGAGATCCTGAAGGCGCTGCCTCTTCAGCCGGACGACGACTAGCGGCGGCCGAGCTCAGAACTCGACGCCGATCTGTGCCTTGATGCCGGAGCGGAAAGGATGCTTGACGAGCTCCATCTCGGTCACCAGATCGGCGATCTCGATCAGCTCGTCCTTGGCGTTGCGGCCGGTCAGCACGACATGGGTCATCTCCGGCTTCTCGGTCTTCAGGAACTCGACCACTTCACCGATGTCGATATAGTCGTAGCGAATGGCGATGTTGATCTCGTCGAGCAACACCATCGAGATTTCCGGATTGCGGATCAGTTCCTTGGCCTTCTCCCAGGCGGCCTTCGCCATCGCGATGTCGCGCGCCTTGTCCTGCGTCTCCCAGGTAAAGCCCTCGCCCATTGTGTGGAATTCGCAAATGTCGGAGAAGTGTTTCAGGATCAGGTCGCGCTCGCCGGTCGACATGGCGCCCTTGATGAACTGAACGACCGCGCACTTCTTCCCGTGCGCGATATGGCGGAAGATCATGCCGAAGGCGGCAGACGACTTGCCCTTGCCCTTGCCGGTATGCACGATGATCAGGCCCTTCTCGTCGGTCTTGGTGGCCATGATCTTGTCGCGCGCGGCTTTCTTCTTGGCCATCTTCTCCGCGTGGCGGGCGAGGTCGGCGTCTTCCGGTCCCTGTGTCTCTTCCGTCATTTTCTCTTCTCCTGTCCTCAACTGCCCTTCGGGAGATCGTCGGCAACGTTCAGCCAATCAACCCGTTCGTCCCAGTGCCAATGTTCGCGGAGCTCGACGCGCAGTCCATCGTCCAGGCTTGCGACATAGAAATCCATTTCGTCCGGCCGCTCGTCCGCTTGATAGGACATCGGCGAGCCGCAATTGCCGCAAAAGCCGCGTCTCACGCCCGGCGACGAGGCGTAGAATCGCAAGCTCTCGCCGCCGATCTCGGCATCGCTGCGCCGGACAGTGAAGAAGGTGGTGACGGGAGACGATGTCGCCCGCCGGCAGCTTTCGCAATGGCAATGACCTGCGCTAAGGACTTCGCCGTTCACTTTGAAACGCACGCCGCCGCACAGGCAGCGACCGGAAAGTTCAGCCATGATGTTCTCCCGCCGAAGCTAGTTCCAGGAGCGAGAACTTGGCCGAATTGCTCTTCGGCGTCCACAACCCTCGGTCGATCGCCTCGATCAGGCGTGCCGACATCTCCTCCAGCGCCGCCGGGTTCTTCTCCGCCATGAAATCGCGCACCCGCTCGTCGAGGATGAAGGCCCGGTAGACGGCTTCGAAATGATGGTCGCGCACCGCACCGGTGGTGGCTGAAAAGGCGAACATGTAATCGACGGTCGCGGCGATCTCGAAGGCGCCCTTGTAGCCGTGGCGCATGACGCCCTCGATCCATTTCGGATTGACGACGCGGGCCCGCACGACGCGGCCGATCTCCTCTTCCAGCGAGCGCACGACCGGCCGTTCCGGGCGCGAATGGTCGTTGTGATAGACGCTCGGCCGATGGCCGGACACATGCTCGACCGCCGCGGTCATACCGCCTTCGAACTGGTAGTAGTCGTCGCTGTCGAGAAGGTCGTGCTCGCGATTGTCCTGGTTCTGCACGACCGCCTGCACCGATCGCAGCCGCTCTTCGAAGAGCCCGCGTTCGGCCTTGCCTTCCTCCCCGGCGCCATAGGCATAGCCGCCCCAGACGAGATAGGCTTCGGCGAGATCGCCGCGGCGCTCCCAGCCCTTCTCGTCGATCAGTGCCTGCAGGCCCGCGCCATAGGCGCCCGGCTTGGAGCCGAAGACGCGGTAGCCGGCACGGCGGGCGGCTGCGGCCTCGTCCATGCCCGCTCCGCGCAGCCGCGTGGCCTCCTCCCGCATGCGGACCGCGACCGGGTTGTCGGCCGCGTCTTCGTCGAGCGCGCCGACGGCACGGACGGCACGGTCGAAAAGGGCGATCTGTTCGGGAAAGGCATCGCGAAAGAAGCCGGAAATCCTGAGCGTGACGTCGACGCGCGGCCGGCCGAGAACGGCCTGCGGAACGATCTCGAAGCCGGTGACGCGGCGAGACGCCATGTCCCAGAGCGGCTTGACGCCGAGGAGCGCCAGCGCATGGGCGATGTCGTCGCCGCCCGTGCGCATGTTCGAGGTTCCCCAGGCGGTCAGCCCGAACGAGGTCGGCCACTCGCCGTGGTCCTGCACGTAGCGGGCGATCAAAAGTTCGGCGGACTTTTTGCCGAGCTCATAGGCCGCCGGCGTCGGCACCGCACGGCTGTCGACTGAGTAGAAGTTGCGGCCCGTCGGCAGAACATCCGGCCTCCCGCGCGTCGGGGCGCCGGAGGGTCCAGGTGGCACGAAGCGGCCGGAAAGGCCGGCAAGCAGGCCCTCAAGTTCGGCCGGACCGCAGGCGGTGACGGACGGCTTCAGCCGTGTTTCGATCTCGTCGAGCACCGCGCGGGTTCGCACCCACGCGTCGGGGCACGTCGCCTCGCCAGCCACCAGCCTTGCGGCGAGCAGTTCGATGCGCTCGACCGTGTCGCCCTTGGTGCGCCAGGGGGCGTCGCTGAGATCGGCAAGGATCGCCGGCCGGGGTCCGTCCCACGGATCGGACATCACGCAATCGAGGGGATCGAAGACGGCCTGCTTGTGCGAAAAATCCCCCTCTGGCCTGCCGGCCATCTCCCCCGCAAGGGGGGAGAGCAACCGCGACTGGCCTTGGCGTTCGACGGAAGCGTCGGGCGCAAGCGGAAGCCCCTCCCCCTTGTGGGGAGGGGTTGGGGAGGGTTTTTCTTCTCCAAGTGCATCCGCCGCAATCGCGCGCTGCAGGCTGGCGTCGCCGCCCTCGCCGAGGCCCCGCGGCACGCGGGCCAGCGCGACGGTCAGGTCGGTCAAAAGCCGGCCTTCCGGCGCAAGGCCGAAAATGTGCAGCCCGTCGCGGATCTGCATTTCCTTGAGATCGCAGAGATAGGCGTCGAGCTTCTCGAGCGCGCTTTCCTCCGCCTCGCCCTTGGCGATCCCGGCGTCTTCATCGAGGCCGATATCGGCGACGAGATCGAGGATCTGCTTCTTCAGCAGCTTCAGGCGGCGCGGATCACCGCCGGCGGCTTCGTAATACTCGTCGACCAGCGCCTCCAGGTCCTTCAGCGGACCGTAGCTTTCGGCGCGCGTCAGCGGCGGCGTCAGGTGGTCGATGATGACGGCCGAGGTCCGCCGCTTCGCCTGCGTACCCTCGCCGGGATCGTTGACGATGAAGGGATAGAGATGCGGAAAGGGACCGAAAACCGCCTCAGGATAGCAGGTCTCGGACAGCGCGAGCGCCTTGCCCGGCAGCCATTCGAGGTTGCCGTGCTTGCCCATATGGATCACCGCATGGGCGTCGAAGACCGTCCTCAGATGCGCATAGAAGGCGAGATAGCCGTGCGGCGGCACGAGGTCCGGAGAGTGATAGCTCTCCTTCGGATCGATATTGTAGCCGCGGGCGGGCTGGATACCGATGACGAGGTTGCCGAGGCGCGACAGCGGCAGCGCGAACCGCCCGTCGACGAAGAAGGGATCGCTCTCCGGCGCCCCCCAGCGCGTGGTCACTTCGTCCTGAATCGCTCTCGGAAGTTTTTCGAAGAAGGCCTTGTACTGATTCAGGGAAATCGTTTCGCGGATCTCCCGACCGTCATTCGCGGCGTTCGTCGGTCCGGCCATCAGATGCGTCATCAGGGCGTCGCCGTTCTCCGGCACTTGGCCGACGGCGTAGCCGGCCCTTTCCATGGCGCGCAGCGCCTCGATCGTCCCGGCCGGGGTATCGAGACCAACACCATTGCCGAGACGGCCGTCGCGGTTCGGATAGTTCGCCATGATAAGCGCAACCCGTCGCCCGGCCGCCGACGTCTGCCTGAGACGTACCCAGCGGGCGGCGAGCGCTGCGACGAAGGCGGTTCGCCCCGGCTCCGGTTCGTGGGTAACGATGTTCGCCTCGACGCGCTCGTCGAACCGGGCCGCCGACTTGAACGAGACGGCGCGGGCAAGCACCCGTCCGTCGACCTCGGGGAGCGCCACGTTCATGGCGAGATCGCGCGCCGAAAGGCCCTGGCTCGAAGCCTGCCAGGCTTCCTTTGCGGACGCCGAGAAGATCGCCTGCAAAACGACGGCCCCGCCCTCGTCGAGCACGGTCGCGCGTCGTTCTGCACCCGGCGCGGAAACGGCAAAACCGGTTGCGTTGATCACCACCGCGGGCGGCGCATCGGCAAAGATTGCCCTGAGGGTATCGACGGAGACGGCATCCTTGAGGCTCGAGACGAAGACCGGCAAGGCGACGAGCCCTTCGGCCGCGAGAGCCTCGATCAGCGCCTCCACCGGCTTCGTCTCGCCACTCTGGACGAGCGCGCGGTAGAAGCAGATGGCAACGACGGGCGTCGACGCTTGGACAAAACCGCTACACCGCCCCCATTCCTCCGTGCCGACCACGCCGCGACCCGGCCACCAGATGCCGGCTTTCAGCAGCGGCCGCGCCGGCTCCGGCTTCTCGGCTCCGGCGACGAGCGCCTCGGCATAGGCGACGAAGCCGCCGGCATTGGCATCGCCGCCCTCGATCAGGTAGGCCCAGAGCGCGGCGAGGTCCTCCGCCGCCAGGTTGGAAAAGCTCGAAAGCCCCTCGTCCGGCTTGTCGTCACCCGGAAGCACGGCGATCATCGCGCCCGACCGTTGTGCCGCTGCGTGCAGGGCCTCCAGCGCATACTGGAAGTAGCTCGCGCCGCCGAGCGCCCTGACCACGATCAGCCGGGCATGGCGCGCCGTCCGCTCGACGTAAGTGTCGACCGACATCGGATGTTTCAGCGCCATCAGGCTCGCGAGACGCCACTTCGGACCGGCCTCGCCGCGCAACCGCACGGCCGCGGCGATCGCCGAAAGCTCGGTGTCGGCCGCCGTCAGGAAGACGATGTCGCCGGCGCTCTGGCCAAGGTCGATCGCCTCCTCGCCGTCGCTGATCGAGCCTTTCTGGGCTAGGAGAAGATGCATGGCTGCTTCGCTTCTCCAAGAGTTCGCGTCGAGGCGTATCGCGTTGACAACATCCCCCTCTGGCCTGCCGGCCATCTCCCCCACAAGGGGGGAGATCGGAAGCCGACAAGTCGCGCCTGCTGCCAGACCCTTCTGAGCCATGCTCCGAACGACCGCCCGTCTTCACTGCTGACGGAACGACCGAGCGTCTCCGCATTCCGGTCTCCCCTCTTGTGGGGGAGATGGCCGGCAGGCCAGAGGGGGGTAACGCTTCGCACCATGGTTAAACCGTTTTTCAACCCGCCGCCTTCTCCACCGCCTCGACCACTGCCGCGAAATCCCATTCGTGCAGACCGATGAGGACGAGGTGGGTCTCCCGCTTCTCGCCGGCGGCCCAGGGTCGGTCGAAATAGGTGTCGATCCGCGAGCCGACCGCCTGGACGACGAGCCGCATCGGCTTGCCGGGCACGTCGACGAAGCCCTTGAGGCGCAGGATGTCGTGTGCCTCGATGATGGCCCTCAGCCGTTCGACGAAAGCGGCCGGATCGGCGATCGCCGGAAGCCGCAGCGCAAAACTCTCGAACTCGTCGTGGTCGTGGTGATGCAGGTGGTCGTGTCCCTCGCCGGAGGCGTGCGCTGCCTCGTGCTCCAGCTCGTGATGCGACTTGCGGTTTTCGATATCGGCCTCCGAACCGGCACCGAGGCCGAGAAGCACGATCGCCGGAACTTCACCGTTCCTCGCCTCGATCAGCGTCGGCTTTCGGTTGATCCGACCGGCCACCTCGGAGCGGACCGCGGCAATCCCCTCACCGTCCAGAAGGTCCGTCTTGTTGAGAACGATCAGGTCGGCGCAGGTGAGCTGGTCCTCGAAGAGCTCCTCGAGCGGGCTGTCGTGGTCGAGCGAGGCATCCTGCTCGCGCATCGCGTCGACCCGATCGTGGTCGTCGGCAAAGCGGCCGGCCGCCACCGCGGCACTGTCGACCACAGTCACGACGCCGTCGACGGTCACGCGGGTGCGGATGTCCGGCCAGTTGAAGGCGGCGACCAGCGGCTGCGGCAGGGCGAGGCCGGAGGTCTCGATGACGATGTGATCCGGCCGCTCGTCGCGTTCCAGCAGACGCTGCATGGTCGGCACGAAATCGTCGGCCACTGTGCAGCAGATGCAGCCATTGGTGAGTTCGATGATGTCGTCCTCGGTGCAATTGTCGGCACCGCAGCCCTTCAGCACCTCGCCGTCGACCCCGAGGTCGCCGAATTCGTTGATGATGAGCGCGATCTTCTTGCCGTTGGCGTTCATCAGCATGTTGCGGATGATCGTTGTCTTTCCGGCGCCGAGAAAGCCGGTGATGACGGTTGCCGGGATCTTCTGCTGCAGCATGGTTCAACCCTTCATTTTCAGCGGCAGTCCCGCCGCGACGAAATAGACTTCGGTCGCGACCGCCGCGACCATCTGATGGAGCCGTCCTGCATGGTCGCGGAATTCGCGCGCCATGCGGTTTTCCGGCACGATGCCGAGCCCGACCTCGTTCGAGACGAGGATGAGCCGCGCCTGAAGCGTCGGCAGGACCGAGACGAGGCGCGCGCTTTCAGCGGCGACATCGCGTTCGTCCAGCATCAGGTTCGTGACCCAGAGCGTCAGGCAGTCGACGAGCACGACGCGACCCGGCGCATCAATGCGCCGGAGAACGCCGACGAGGTCGACCGGCTCCTCATGGGTCGTCCAGAGCCCGCCGCGACCTTCGCGATGCAATGCAATGCGTTCGCGCATCTCGTCGTCGAAGGCGCGTCCGGTAGCGACATAATGGCGTTCGAGCCCGCTCGCCTCGGCAAGCGTCTCCGCATGCCGTGACTTGCCCGAACGGGCACCGCCGAGCACGAAGACGCAGTGGCCGTCAGCCGCGCTCAAGGGCGGACCTCAGCGGCAGAGCGCCGGAAAGACGGACATAGGAAGAGGCCGGGCGCGCGGCCCGCCAGAAAGAATGTGGAAATGCGGGATCGCACGATCCCGCCGTCACAAGATGTCGCCACGACAACCTCCGTGCTGGCAACGGGGACTTTTCCCCAGGATGGGCTTTCAAAGCCCGGCACGGGTGGCAGGTCTCCTGGCTCGCGGTTGAGGCGCCTAGCGCCAGCGGGTCTCTCTCACCTTCCCGGAGCTTCGAGGCGACACGAAGGGCGGACGATTCGTAGAAATAGAGGCGTCCCGGCCCCGGCTGTTCGTGTCGCCACTCCAGTGGCTTTTCCGGTTTCGCCGAAGAACCCGCCGTCCACCTCTTGCGGACCCGTCGCGGATATTCCGGCTCGCCGGATGAAGGACCCTCACCGCTCTACAGTCGCGGGGTCGGCTGCGATTGGCAGGCCCGGCTTGGGTCCCCACCGTCGCATTCCCTTTTGCGTTCCGCCCCGCAATCGACGGCGCGGAAACCATCCGAATGAGAAACTGCTTAGGCGCAAGCGGCAGTGAAGTCAATTCGAAGGGAATCGGCCGTGCAGACCGTGGCGATCATCCTCACCGTCGGCCCGACGGCATGGTCAGTGCGAAGAGCGAGCGAATGCGCGCGGCAATCACTTCGGCGAGCGCCTCCGCCTCGAAATCCGGATTTTCCGTTCCGCTCATCACCGGGAAGGTTGCGGTGGCGACGGGCGAACCGTCTATGACCGAAACGGCCGTTACGGTGACCGTCGCCTCGCTGCGGCGGTTGAGCGGAGAAATGTCCGGCCTGTAGGAGCCGATCCGCACGGAAAGTACCACCGGCGGCGCCTCCGGCCGCGGCACGGTCGCAGCGATCGCCGCGGCAATGCGGCTGTCGGTACTGACGATTACCACCTTCGGCACCCGGATATCGGCAAGCACTGTCAGGTCGCGGACGTCATAGACCTTGGGCGACGTGAAAAGCCCCGCCCCGGCGATGCTGCACGACGACAGCAGCGCGGAAAGGAGAAGGGCGATGGCGGCATGGCAGAACCGCAGAAACATGACAGGCTGATCCGACCCCGATTCGCTTCGGAGAAGCCTGTCATCATTATGGTTAGCGCTGCGTTAAGCGGTAGCCCGCACGGCCCGGAACAGCCGCGCCGCGGCGTCCATCTCTTCGAAGCGCTTGGCCCGGCGGGCCTGCGCCTCCTCGTCCACGCCCCAATGCTCCTCCGTCCAGTCCTCATCGAGATGGGCGAGTGCCCAGACCTCGGGAACGGAAAGGAAGCCTTCGGCGAAGGCGAGCGTCAGGATCGCCGAACCGGTCAGCGTGGTCACCACGTGCAGCGCGGCGAGTTCGAACGGCGTCCGGTAGGCGCTGAGCGCCGAAGCGAAGGCATCGATCGCCGCCTGTGGCTGCGCCTGATGCACAATGCCGGCGGCGAGAACGAAGCGGGCACCGTGGGCGGAAGCCACCCAGTCGATCACCCGTCCCCACTGCCTCGCCTGGCGTTCGACGAGTTCCTGCGGCGATTCCGCGTGGTAGCAGAGCAGGTCGTTGCCGGCGTAGCGCACGATATCCTCGAACACGGCGTCGACCTGATCGGCGACGGCGTCTATCGCCGTGTTGGCAAGCCGGGTCGTCGGCATCGTCGCCGGGTCGATCGTCTCGCCCTGGGCGCGCCACTCCGAAGCGACGAGTTCGGCAGCCTCGGCCGTCGGCAGCCGGAGAGCACGTTTCGCCGGCGTCTTCACGCCGCGTCCGTCGAGCACGACGGCGACACCGTCATCCTCACTCAGCGTGCCGACGTCGGTGTAGAAGCGCTTGGCCTGCGGCCGCTGCATCTGGATCTGCGCCCGGCGCACCGGGTCCGGATCGCTTGGCTCGGGGCCGAAATCGCTGAGAAGGTCACGCATCGACGGTTCCTTTCATGACGTGGGCCAAAAGGTCGGCCGGATGGTCGACGACGGCATCGGCACCCGCGAGCAGCAGCGCGGCGGTCGTCGAATAGCCCCAGGAGACGCCGATCGCCCGGGCGCCTGCGGCCTTGCCCATCTGCATGTCGTAGATCGCGTCGCCGATGACGACCGCATCCCGCGCATCCATGCCGGTTTCGCGGCAGCACTCCAGGACCATGGCCGGATTGGGTTTCGACGGACATTCGTCCGCCGTCCGTGAAACGACGAAATGGGGCTTCAGCCCATGGGTTTCAAGCACGCCGTCGAGGCCACGGCGAGACTTGCCGGTCACCGCCCCGATCAAAAGGTCGTCACGGCGAACCATGGCCGCAATCACCTCGGCGATCCCGTCGTAGAGCGGCTCCTCGAAACCCTGCTCGGCGCGCACCTCGGCGAAAACCGCCTTGTAGTAGAGCGCCATCGCCCCCGCCTCGTGGTCAACGTCCGGTTTGCCCTGCATGGTGGCGATCGCAAGATCGAGGCTCAGGCCGATGATCGCCTTGGTGTGTTCGACATCCGGCGCGGCGTGGCCGAAATGAAGGAAGGTGCGCGTCATCACTGCGTGGATGAGGCCGACGCTGTCGACGAGCGTGCCATCGCAATCGAAGAGGACGAGCTTCATTCCTCGTCCCTCGCTCCGTCGGCTTCATCGAAGCCGAGCAGGTTCCAGCTCTGCACCATGTGCGGCGGCAACGGCGCCGTCACCTTCAGCCGCCCGCCGGAGGGATGCGGAATGTCGATGGAGCGGGCATGGAGATGCAGCCGCTTCTGGATGCCGCCGGGGAAATCCCAGTTCGGATCGTCGATGAAATATTTCGGATCGCCGATGATCGGATGCCCCATGTAAAGCGCATGGACGCGCAGCTGATGGGTACGCCCGGTATAGGGCTCCATCTCCAGCCAGGCGAGGTTCTGGGCTGCAGTATCTATGACGCGATAATAGGAGACGGCGTGGTCCGCCCCCTCCTCGCCGTGCTTGGCGACGCGCATGCGATCGCCGTCCGGGGTCTGCTCCTTGACGAGCCAGGTCGAGATCTTGTCCTCGTGCTTGCGCGGCACGCCCTTGACCAGCGACCAGTAGATCTTGTGGGTATCGCGCTCGCGGAAGGCGGCGGTCAGCTTCTGCGCGGCGCCCCGCGAGCGGGCGACGACGAGAACGCCGGAGGTGTCGCGGTCGATCCGGTGGACGAGACGCGGCTTCTCGCCCTTCTTGTTCGTCCAGGCCTCGAGCATCTTGTCGATGTGGCGGGTCACGCCCGAGCCGCCCTGCACGGCAAGCCCGGCCGGCTTGTTGAGCACGAAGACCTTCTCGTCCTCGTAAAGGAGCATGCGCGACAGGAGTTCGCCGTCGCCCGAGTGCTTCAGGTCCTTGCCGGCGATCGGTCCCGTCTTGGCCTTGGCGTCGACGTCGAGCGGCGGCACGCGGATCATCTGGCCCGGCTGCACGCGCGTATCGCTCTTGGCCCGGCCGCCGTCGATACGCACCTGGCCGGATCGCAGAAGCTTCTGCAATGCACCGAAACCGAGGCCCGGGAAGTGCACCTTGAACCAACGGTCAAGCCGCATCCCGGCCTCGTCCGCATCCACTTTGATATGCTCGACGCCCGCCATTTCCGCTCTTTCGACAAATTTCCGCACGGCCCGAACGCCGCGCATCAGGGCCTTTAGAGCATTTCGCCTGCCGAAGGGAAGCGTAAAAGCTGCCTTAGAGCAGCGAACGCATGACGCCGATGCCTGCGACGGTCGCAATGAGCGAGAGGCCAACGCTCGCGCCAACATAGACGAGACTCGTAAGCGCTTCCCCGCGTTCGAACAGCGAGACGGCGTCAAGCGCGAAGGCGGAGAAGGTCGTGAACCCGCCGAGGAAGCCGGTGATCAGCAGAAGCCGCATCTCCGGCGAGGCGCCGAAACGAGTGACGATCAATTCGGCAAGGAAACCAATTGCGAAGCAGCCGACGAGATTGACGGCGAGCGTGCCCCAGGGAAACGCCGGACCGGCCAGCCGAAGCAGACCGACGCCGACGAGATAGCGGCAGACCGAGCCAACCGCACCACCGGCGGCTACGAGTAGAATCTGGTTCACGTCGCGCCTTCCATCACGTCGGGCCGGGCCGGGCGGGCTCTATCATTCGACCTGTCGCCTCAGGCCCTTACGCCCACGAGGAAATCGGCGACGAAACGCTCAAGCTCGGCCCAGTCCGTGAATTCGAAGTCCTGGCTGGCATCGGTCGGCGCGCCCTCACGCACGGCAAGGCGCTTCGCCATCCAGCGCTTGAAGAAGTCGTATTCGGTGTAGCGCAGTGCACCGGCGGCATTGAGCACCCTGCCCGGTGTCCATCCTGTCTCGGCCATCAGCGCCTCGGGGAAATGACGCGCCTCCTCACGCTCCTCCTCGAACTCGCTGCGGATGAACAGCGAGACCGACACGAAGGCGCTCGGCACCGATTTCAGAAAATCCCTCTCGCGGCGGACGAAATCGACGAAGGGTGCGGGATAGCGCCCGGCATGGATCGGAGCGCAGAGGATCACCGCCTCCGGCCGGTCCAGCGCATATTCGGCCATCGAGGTGACGTTGAAGAAGACGGCGCGATGACCGGCCTTCTCGACCTGCTCGGCGATCTTCTCGGCGATCTTGCGCGTCTGGCCTTCGATGCTGACAAAGCCAATGAGAATGTTCATTTTCCCCTCCGTCCCTCTGTCGGCAACCCGCCAGAGCCACCGCATATCTACCGTTTGCCGCCGCTGAAATCAGCAAGCGGAAGCCTGAATTTGCAAGCAAAATGACAGATCGGCGAGCGATTGCAAGCCTGCTCCGCCGCCATTTCGGGTGGTTCCTTCGGCACCTTTCGCCGCAGGTTCATGGCACCGTCCCGCAGTCCATCGAATTTGAGTAAAATGCCCCTGCCGAATTTAGCGGTCCGTAGAGGGGCCTGCCGTATCCTGCCGCGTTAGAAGATACCGGTGATAGCCATGCCCCAGGTAGTTACAGTGTCGGCCACCACGGCCGCATATGCGATGGAAGCAACCAAACCGCCCCAGCGTGTTCCTCGCAGCACGCTGATCGAGGAGCAGTTACAGGTCTTTGCGGAGCGCGCCGCCAAGAGCGACGACTTCAGGCTGCGCGCACTCCTCACCGTCGTCCAGCCGCCGGCGCTGTCACTCCATTTCCTGACGGCCGGCCAGACGAAGCATGAGCAGGCGACGCTCAAGGAAGCGCTCGCCGCCTATCTCGGTTCTGCCTCCTGAGGATATCTCGGCACTGATTCAAAAAGCGCCGCGGACATCTCGTCCGCGGCGCTCTTTTGTGGCTGAGTTCCAGCGTCTGCTTACATCTTCTTGGGCGTGGCCGGGCCGACGGGCAGGACGAGATCGACGGAGCCGGCCTTTTGGAAGGTCAGCTTGACCTTGACCGTGCCGCCCTCGACGAAGGGTTCCTTGACGCCCATGAACATCATGTGCAGGCCACCGGGTTTCAGTTCGACCGTCTCGCCGGCCGGAACCGGAATGCCGTCCTTGAGAGGCCGCATCTTCATGACGTCGTTTTCCATAACCATCTCATGGAGTTCGACGTGATCGGCCACGGCCGATTCGGCGCCGACCAGCACGTCATCCGCAGAGCCGGTGTTCTTGATGACGACAAAACCGCCGCCGACGGGCTGGCCGGGAAGCATCGCCTTGGTGAAGCCGCCGGTCAGTTCGAGATCGCCGAGCTTGGCGGCTTCCATTCCGCCCGGATTGACGACACCCATGCCGGAACCGGCCATCGCGCCGTTCATCTGGTGACCGCCGGTATCGGCGACCTTGACCACCGGAGCGCTCATGTTGTGACCGGCGTGCATGACGGCGGGCGTCGCCGCCGCGGCACCGTCATGCATGCTGCAGGCAAGGCTCGGATAAGCGAAGACGGCACCGGCTGCGACACTGACGACAGCAAGGGTGAGGCGGGAAATGGTGACTTTCATTATTGTTCTCCTGACCGGTCCTCTGAAACAGAATGGGAGGCGACCGGAACACACCGCGTGGCGGCTTTGTTTTTGACGAAGATTCTCGAAAGATCAGGCGAAGACCGGCGGTGCGCGAGAGCGCGGACGCTCGACGGATTCGGGGCCGAGATAATGCCCCTCGAAGACCGGTTGGTTGTCGAGGCTCGCGAAGGCGGAAAGCAACCAGCCTTCTTCCGGCGGCGCCGGCAGGAGCGTCGCGGCAGCAAGAATGCAGGCTTCGCAGAAGCCGCTCGCAGACGGGTGCTTGACCGCCACGTCGCCGACGCAGAGGTCGGCATAGCTGCCGTCGGGAAGGACATAGGAAGCGTTTTCGATCGACGCCGCCATCACTTGCGGAGGCTTGTGCGCAAAGGCAAGCGACAGCACGGCGAGCGCGCAGAACATGCGCACCAAACCGCCACCGATCCATTTCGCCTTCGTCATTCCATTACCTCCGGGCGGCATCATCCTTAGCGTCTTTCGCGTCGGAATCAACGACCCTCTGCAACTGACGCCACATTCGGACGTCACGTCGCAGCTGTCTTTGATCAAGGACAAATCGCCGCCGCAAGCTGACCTCTCTCGACGGATAAAAACGACAGCGACAATTATTTGCTTCACAACGACGCAAGCCTCTTGCCAAGGGGCAGCCTTGCCAGATAATGCCAAGCCATCTTGTTGGGAGAAGCCGGTTCGATCCGGTGCCGAAGGAGCAACCGCCCCGGAAACTCTCAGGCGAAAGGACCACAAGGTGCCATTGGACTCTGGAGAGAAGCGTTCCGTCTGACGGGACGCGCGCCGAAGGGATAACAATCTCAGGCAAACGGACAGAGGGGGCTCATGTAACCGGCGGGCATTCGCGCGCCATGATCTGAGCCAGCGCATCGAGCGCGAAAACCGGAGGCGCCCTTTGGATACCGCCCAACTGAAACGCACCCCTCTTTATGACCTTCACCTGTCGCTCGGCGCCAAGATGGTGCCCTTCGCCGGGTACGACATGCCGGTGCAATATCCGGCCGGTGTCCTCAAGGAACATCTTCAGACACGCGAAAAGGCGGGGCTCTTCGATGTTTCGCACATGGGCCAGGTGATCCTGCGCGCCAGGAGCGGTCGCGTCGAGGACGCAGCCCTCGCCCTCGAAAAGCTCGTCCCGGTCGATATTCTCGGTATCAAGGCAGGTCGCCAGCGTTATGGCTTCTTCACCGACGAGAACGGCGGCATCCTCGACGACCTGATGATCACCAATCGCGGCGATCATCTGCTGGTCGTCGTCAACGCCGCCTGCAAGGACGCCGACGTCGCCCACATGAAGGCAAAGCTCGCCGACACCTGCGAGGTCGAACTCCTCGATCGCGCCCTGCTGGCGCTGCAGGGACCGAAAGCCGAAACCGTGCTCGCCTCGCTCTCTCCCGACATCGCTTCGATGAAGTTCATGGACGTGCGCGATGCGACGATCGCCGGGATTGCCTGCATCGTCTCCCGCTCCGGCTATTCCGGCGAGGACGGGTTTGAGATTTCCGTGCCCGCCGACAGGGCGGTGGACCTCGCCAATGCCCTGCTCGCCCATCCCGACTGCGAGCCCATCGGCCTCGGCGCCCGCGATTCGCTCCGCCTCGAAGCCGGGCTCTGCCTTTACGGCAACGACATCGACACCACGACCTCGCCGGTCGAGGGCGCGATCGAGTGGGCGATCCAGAAGGCTCGCCGCAAGGGTGGCGCCCGCGAAGGTGGCTTCCCCGGAGCGGACCGCATCCTGTCCGAACTCGAGAACGGCCCTGCGCGCCGCCGCGTCGGCCTGAAGCCGGACGGCAAGGCGCCGGTTCGCTCGCATGCAAAGATCTACAGCGACGAGAATGGCACGAGCGAGATCGGCGAAGTCACGTCCGGCACCTTCGGACCTTCGGCCGGCGGCCCGGTCGCGATGGGCTACCTGCCCTCCTCCCATGCGACGGTCGGCACGACCGTCTATGCCGAGGTCCGCGGAAAGTACCTGCCGATGACCGTCGCCGCGCTCCCCTTCGTCACTCAGACCTACAAGCGCTGATCCCATGACCGCGACCGCCTCTCATCCGGCTGCTGCCAGCGTGAGGACGGGTCGCTCCCCAACACATCAAGAGAGGAACATCACATGCTGAAATTCACCGAAGAACATGAGTGGCTGAAGATCGAGGGCGATGTCGCGATCGTCGGCATCACCACCCACGCCACCGAACAGCTTGGCGACCTGGTCTTCGTCGAGCTTCCGGACGTCGGTTCGAGCTTCAAGAAGGGCGGCGACGCCGCGACGGTGGAATCGGTCAAGGCCGCGTCCGAAGTCTACTGCCCGCTCGACGGCGAGGTGACCGAGGTCAACCAGGCGATCGTTGACGATCCCTCGCTCGTCAATTCCGACCCGCAGGGTGCCGGCTGGTTCTTCAAGCTGAAGCTCGCCAATCCCGCCGATGTCGAAAAGCTGCTCGACGAAGCCGCCTACAACGAGCTGATCGCATGACCACGCCGACCGAATTCCAGTTCACCGATTACCAGCCCTACGACTTCGCCAATCGCCGTCACATCGGCCCCTCGCCGGCGGAGATGAAGGAGATGCTGGCGCTTATCGGTTACCCGAGCCTCGACGCCCTGATCGACGACACCGTGCCGGGCTCCATCCGCCAGCAGGTTCCCCTCACCTGGGGCGCCCCGATGACCGAGCGCGAGGCGCTCGACAAGCTGCGCGATACGGCCAACAAGAACGAAGTCCTCGTGTCGCTGATCGGCCAGGGCTACTACGGCACGATCACGCCGCCGGTCATCCAGCGCAACATTCTCGAAAACCCGGCCTGGTACACCGCCTACACGCCGTACCAGCCCGAGATTTCGCAAGGCCGCCTCGAAGCGCTCCTCAACTACCAGACCATGATCTGCGACCTGACCGGTCTCGACGTCGCGAACGCCTCGCTCCTCGACGAGGCGACCGCCGGCGCCGAGGCGATGGCCATGGCCGAACGCGTCGCCAAGTCGAAGGCGAAGGCCTTCTTCGTCGACGAGAACTGCCACCCGCAGACCATCGCCGTTATCGAGACCCGTGCGGCACCGCTCGGCTGGGAGGTCGTCGTCGGCAATCCCTTCACCGACCTCGACCCGGCGAAGGTTTTCGGAGCACTCTTCCAGTATCCGGGCACCTACGGTCACGTGCATGACTTCACCGGCCTGATCGCAAAGCTCCACGATGCCGGCGCAATCGCCGCCGTCGCTGCCGATCCGCTGGCGCTGGCGCTCCTGAAGGCCCCGGGCGAAATGGGCGCCGACATCGCCATCGGCTCGACCCAGCGCTTCGGCGTGCCGGTCGGCTACGGCGGCCCGCACGCCGCCTACATGGCGGTGAGGGATGCCTACAAGCGCTCGATGCCCGGCCGCCTGGTCGGCGTCTCGGTCGACGCCCGCGGCAACCGCGCCTATCGCCTGTCGCTGCAGACCCGCGAACAGCATATCCGCCGCGAGAAGGCGACGTCGAACATCTGCACCGCCCAGGTGCTGCTTGCCGTCATGGCCTCGATGTACGGCGTTTTCCACGGCCCGAAGGGCCTCAAGGCGATCGCCCAGGCCGTGCACCAGAAGGCCGTGCTGATGGCGAAGGGTCTTGAAAAGCTCGGCTACAAGGTCGAGCCGGAAACCTTCTTCGACACGATCACCGTCGACGTCGGCCACATGCAGGGTCTCGTGCTGCGCGCCGCCCGCGCGGAAGGCGTCAACCTGCGGAAGGTCGGCGAGACGAAGATCGGTATCAGCCTCGACGAGCGCACGCGCCCGGCGACGCTGGAAGCCGTCTGGCGTGCTTTCGGCGGCAATTTCGTGCTCGCCGATTTCGAACCCGGCTACCGGCTGCCGAAGGACCTGCTCCGCAAGAGCGAGTACATGACGCACCCGATCTTCCACATGAACCGTGCGGAAAGCGAGATGACCCGCTACATCCGCCGGCTCTCCGACCGCGACCTCGCGCTCGACCGGGCGATGATCCCGCTCGGCTCCTGCACGATGAAGCTCAACGCCACGGCGGAAATGCTGCCGATCACCTGGCCGGAATTTTCCGACATCCATCCCTTCGTGCCGGCCGACCAGGCGCTCGGCTACAAGGAAATGATCGACGATCTTTCCGAAAAGCTCTGCGCCGTCACCGGCTACGACGCCTTCTCCATGCAGCCGAACTCCGGTGCGCAGGGCGAATATGCAGGCCTGCTGACGATCCGCAACTATCACCTCGCCCGCGGCAATGCCCATCGCACCGTCTGCCTCATCCCGACCTCCGCACACGGCACCAACCCCGCCTCCGCGCACATGGCCGGCATGGAGGTCGTACCGGTGAAGGCGAAGGAGAACGGCGACGTCGATCTCGACGACTTCCGCGCCAAGGCCGAGCAGTATGCCGACACATTGTCGTGCTGCATGGTCACCTACCCCTCGACCCACGGCGTGTTCGAGGAGACGGTGCGGGAAATCTGCCGGATCACCCACGAGCACGGCGGCCAGGTCTACCTCGACGGCGCCAACATGAACGCCATGGTGGGCCTTGCCCGTCCCGGCGACATCGGCTCCGACGTCAGCCACCTGAACCTGCACAAGACCTTCTGCATTCCGCATGGCGGCGGCGGTCCGGGCATGGGACCGATCGGCGTCAAGGCGCATCTTGCGCCCTACCTGCCCGGCCACGTGGCGACCGACGGCCGGTCGGGTGCGGTGTCGGCCGCACCTTACGGTTCGCCGTCGATCCTGCCGATCTCCTGGAGCTACTGCCTGATGATGGGCGGCGAAGGCCTGACGCAGGCGACCAAGGTCGCGATCCTCAACGCCAACTACATCGCCGCACGGCTGAAGGGTGCCTACGAGGTGCTCTACAAATCCGGGCGCGGCCGTGTTGCGCACGAGTGCATCATCGACACGCGTCCGCTCGCAGACACCTCCGGCACCACCGTCGACGACATCGCCAAGCGCCTGATCGACTGCGGCTTCCACGCCCCGACCATGAGCTGGCCGGTCGCCGGCACGCTGATGATCGAGCCGACCGAAAGCGAGACGAAGGCGGAAATCGATCGCTTCTGCGATGCGATGCTGGCGATCCGCGAGGAAGCCCGCGCCGTCGAAGAGGGCCGCATGGACCCCAACGACAACCCGCTGAAGAACGCCCCGCATACGGTGGAGGACCTCGTCGGTGAGTGGAACCGGCCCTACAGCCGCGAACAGGCCTGCTTCCCGCCCGGCGCCTTCCGGGTCGACAAGTACTGGTCGCCAGTCAACCGTGTCGACAACGTCTATGGTGACCGCAACCTCGTCTGCACCTGCCCGCCGATGAGCGAGTACGCGGAAGCTGCAGAATAGCCGGCCTTCCCCAACCGAAACCCGAAAGCCCGCCTCACCAGGCGGGCTTTCTCCATTTCGGGCCAGAGTCGCAAAATCGCCGTCGAATACAAACAGGATGGCAAGCATGGCACTCTGGATCGCAATCGGCGTCGGGATCGGCGCAGCCCTTGGCGCCACCGTCCTCGGCAACGTGGCAATCGGCATCGCCGTCGGCATTCCGATCGGACTCGTCGGCTGGCTTGCCGTCTCGCGGAAATAGGTGGCGGCGCACAAACCGCGCGGATACACCGACCGGTCGAGCGCGACAGCATATTTAGCTATCCACCTAATTTCCTATTTGCATGATTATCTATTGTTCCGACTGCAAAGAAGGTGGCGTCGTCCTGTTTCGATGCAGATGCCACCCGCGGAGCATCCAAATCATCAACCCTGCTTCTTCACGCACTGCAAACGCCGATGGCCTAGCGTGGCGCCACTCGCATACAACGTCAGGGCAAGGACATGGGCATTTCCGCGATTATGAGCATCGCCGTTTCGGGCATGCAGGCGAACACGGGCAGCCTCGCCGCCTCGGCGCGGAACGTCGCCAACGTTGCAACGTCCCTCCCCGATACTTCGGACGTCGACCTCGGGCAGGAAATGCTCGACACGATCCAGGCTGAAATCGGGTTCAAGGCCAATGCCGCCGTATTCGAGACCGGCGCGGACATGTGGGACGTGCTGATGAGCATCAAGCGGGACTGATTTAGAGTGGCATCGCCTGCCTGCCAAAGCCGGGCACTGTTGCGACCATTCGCTACGATGATGGTGACCGTGAAACGGTCGCCATCGGGAATGTGCGCCCGTATGACTGGATGATCGGGACGAAGGTCGAGTGCAATTTCAAGGGCCAGGGCAACTGGTATTCAGCACGATCACGTCTCTCGCAGGTAAAAAAATCAGCATCGCCTATGATGATGGCGACAAGTAAACGACGAAGACCGGCCGCTGCCGCTCGCGTTGAGTTCATTCTTCATCCGTGTCGGCGACCCAATCATGCCGACACAGATGAAAGATCAACTCCGGGGCTCAGCGATCGGCCCTCGAAGATGCCTTCCGCGCCTTTGTCAGGCGGTCCCGCACACAAGCGCCCGGACAACCACTCACGCGGCCAACGCGACAAATCCCATGGCAATCGCCGCCAAACCGAAGCCGATCAGCACCACGCCGGAGATGCGCGAGACCCAGAGGGAGAAGGACGGCGGCAGGCGATGGTGCAGCACCGCCACGAGCCCCGACAGAAAGAACCACCAGAGCATAGAGCCAGCAAATACGCCGAGGACTAGCAGCGCCGCGCTCCAGCGATCGCCCGCTCCGGCGAGCCCGAGGCCGGCGAAAATGGCCGCGAAGGAGAGGATGGTCGCTGGGTTCGTGATAGTGAGGAAGAAGGTCGATACGGTGGTCGCGACGAGGTCACGCGCGCCAACCTTGGCGGCGGTGACAGGCGGACGCGGCCGGAAACTCGTCCAGCCGAGCCAGAGCAGGAAGGCGCCGCCACAGAGTTGCAGCGGAATGGAGATCGTCTCAAGAAGGACGGCGAAGGCGGCAAAACCCGCTGCTGCCATCAGCGCATAGGCGCCGTCGGCAAGCGCCGTTCCCAGACCGCCGGCGACACCGGCCCAGAAGCCGCGCTCGAGCGTCCGGTTGATGCAGAGTGCACCGATCGGGCCGAGCGGCGCGGCGATGGCAAGCCCGAGCAGGATGCCCTTAGCGACGAGCGCGACCGCCATGTCAGATCTCCGGCGGAGTGAACGGGGTTTCGGTAATGGTGGAAAGCGCGATCACGGTCTCGCTGCGGGCGAGGAAACCACGCGCCTTGAGATCGGCCAGAAAATCCTCGATTCCCGTCAGCGCCCCGACGCGGATCTTGATGAGATAGGACCAGGCGCCGGTAATGTGATGACACTCGGCGATCGACCTGTGGCCGTTCATATAAGCGCGGAACGCCTCTTCGTTGGCGCGCGCGTCCAGCGACACGAAGACGAAGGCGAGAATGTCCATCCCCAACGCGGCGTGGTCGGCATCGACGGTGAAGCGCTTGATGGCACCCGACGCCAGAAGCCGCCGCATGCGCTCGTTGACAGCGGAGGGAGAGAGGCTTACATGCTCACCGATATCGCTCAGCGAACGCCGCGAATCTTCCGCGAGAAGAGTGATGATTTTGTGGTCTACGGTATCCATGACCGCAAACTATACAAGTTCGACTAGGTCGCGCAAGATTTTTTGCGGAAAATTCATACGAAATCGGAAACAGGTGGAATCCAGGGGCTACCTTGCTCAAGGCTTCTCGCCCGTGCGGCGCGCGACGCAGCCATGCGGCCGGCCCTGTCTTTGATGCGAGACATCAGTCGCTGAAAAGCTCGGTGGCGGGTGACATGGCGCAGATTGCGCGCCGGCCGCTCAGCCGACGCTTGCCGCAACCTCTTTCTGGCGCGCGAGCTCGGCGAGGTCTGCCGCTTTCAGCTCGACGGATTCGCCGCAGCCGCAGGCCGACGTCTGGTTGGGATTGCTGAAGGTGAAACCGGAACGCAGCTTCGTCGTCTCGAAGTCCATCTCGGTGCCGAGCAGGTAGAGAACGGCTGCCGGATCGACCCACACTTTCGCGCCGTCGCGTTCGATGAGATCGTCTTTGGCGCTCGGCACCGTCACGAGCTCGATCGTGTATTCCATGCCGGCACAACCGCCCTTCTTGATCCCGACCCGGACGCCCTGCGCATCCGGCCCGGAACTATCGACGATCGCGCGGACGCGCTGAGCCGCAGCGTCCGTCATGGTCATGACTTGAAAGCCCATTTCGTGTGTCTCCTGCCGCAGCCGGGTTCAAGGTCCGGCGCTTCGGTTCTTCAAATGTAGTCCCGGACTTGACGACGATCAATACCAGCCGACTGCCACCTGAGCCTCTTCCGACATGCGATCGGGCGTCCACGGCGGATCGAAGGTCATCTCCACCTCGACGCCGGACACGCCCTCGACGGCACCGACGGCGTTCTGCACCCAGCTCGGCATCTCGCCAGCGACGGGGCAGCCCGGCGCAGTCAGGGTCATGACGATCTTCACCATGCGGTCGTCGTCGATGTCGATCTTGTAGATCAGCCCCAGCTCGAAGATGTCGGCCGGGATTTCCGGATCGTAGACGGTCTTGAGCGCCGCGACGATGTCGTCGGAAAGGCGCGCAAGCTCCTGCTGAGGAATGTTCGACTGCACGATATCCTCACGGAAGTCCGGCTTCTGTTCGCTCTCGTTCACACTCATGAGCGGCTCCTCAAGCAAAGAATGTACGCGCGTGGTCGAGCGCATCGGCCAGCGCATCGACTTCGGCGCGGGTATTGTAGAGACCGAACGACGCCCGGCAGGTCGACGTCACGCCGAAACGGGAAAGCAGCGGCTGGGCGCAATGTGTACCCGCCCGGACAGCCACTCCACGGCGGTCGATCAGCATCGAGACGTCGTGGGCATGGATGCCCGCGAGCTCGAAGGAGAAGATCGCTCCCTTGCCCGGCGCATTGCCGATGATGCGCAGGGAATTGATCGCCCGAAGCCGTTCCTCGGCATAGGCGGCAAGTTCCGCCTCGTGGCGGGCGATCGCCGCGCGGCCGAGGCTGTCGATGTAGTCGAGGGCATGGCCGAGCCCGATCGCCTGGACGATCGGCGGGGTGCCCGCCTCGAAACGGTGCGGCGGGTCGTTGTAGGTCACGCGGTCCTCGGTCACCTCGACGATCATCTCGCCGCCGCCCATGAAGGGCTGCATTTCCTTCAGCCGTTCCGTTTTGCCGTAAAGGGCGCCGATCCCCGAAGGGCCATAGAGCTTGTGTCCCGTGACGGCGTACCAGTCGCAGTCGATGTCGCGGACGTCGACCGGCATGTGCACGGCGCCCTGGCTGCCGTCGACGAGCACCGGAATGCCGCGCTCATGGGCGATGCGGCAGACTTCCTTGACCGGCACCACGGTGCCGAGCGCATTCGACATGTGGGTGATCGCGACGAGCTTGGTCCGCTCGGTCAGGCACTTCTCGAAATCCTCGATGTGGAAGGCGCCGTCGTCATCGACCGGCGCCCAGACGAGTTTGGCCCCCTTGCGTTCGCGCAGGAAATGCCAGGGCACGATGTTCGAATGGTGCTCGAGGATGGAGAGCACGATCTCGTCACCCTCGCCGACGTGCGTCATGCCCCAGCCATAGGCGACCGTATTGATCGCCTCGGTCGAGGACTTGGTGAAGACCAATTCGTCCACCGATCCGGCATTGAGGAAACGCCGCACCTTCTCGCGCGCGCCCTCGTAGGCCTCGGTCGCTGCATTCGAGAGGAAGTGCAGGCCGCGATGCACGTTGGCGTATTCGTGGGCGTAAACGTGCGACACCGCGTCGATTACCTGCCTCGGCTTCTGGGCCGAGGCGGCGTTGTCGAGGTAGACGAGCGGCTTGCCGTAGACCTCGCGCGACAGGATCGGAAAATCCTGCCGGACGCGCTCGACGTCGTAACCCGCGATTGTCGGAGAGAGATCAGCCATGGTGTTCCAGCCAGTCGGAGATCAACTCTTCGAGCGCCTCGACCAGCGCCTCGCCTTCCAGTTCCTCGATGATCTCGGCGACGAAGGCCCGCACGAGCAGTGCCCGCGCCTGCTTCTCCGGAACACCGCGCGACATCATGTAGTAGAGATGGTTGTGATCGATGTCGGCGACCGTAGCGCCGTGGGCGCACTGGACGTCGTCGGCAAAGATCTCGAGCTCCGGCTTGACCGAAAATTCGCCGTCGTCGGACAGCAGCAGCGTGTTGCAGGCCATGCGGGCATCGGTTTTCTGCGCATCCGGGGCGACCCTGATCATCCCCTGGAAGACGCCGCGGCCGCGATCGAAGACGACGTTGCGCACGATCTCGGTCGACGTGGTGTTCGCGACATCGTGGCCGAGCGTCATCGTGACGTCGACATGGCTCTCGCCGCCGATCAGGTTGATGCCGCGCAGGGTGAAATCGGAGCCCTCGCCGGCGGTGCGGACATGAACCTCCTGGCGCACCAGCTTGCCGCCGGCATTGATGATGAAGAGGCGGAATTTTGCTCCGGCACCGAGTTCGGCCTTGATCTGTCCGAGATGGGTGTCGTCCTTGCCTTGGGCCTGAAGGATGATCCACGTCACGTCGGCGTCGTCGCCGAGGACGAGATCGCTGACGGCGGAGACGAGCGCCGGTTCTGCACCGTTGCCCAGATGACGCTCGATTACCGTCGCACGGCTCTTGGCGCCGAAGGTCACCGGATAGCGGACATGAAGCTGGCCGGCGCCATGAACGGACTGCAATTCGATCGGCGCCTCGACGATCGTGTCGGCCTCGACCGACACGGCAAAGCCGTCACGCACGAAACTGCTGTTGATGCGCCCGATCGTATCGTCACGGTCATAGGCGACGAGCTGGCTCACGGCCGAGCCGTCCGCGAGCTTGCTGCGGAAAGGCTGGACGTCGACGCCTTCCGGTGCGCGGATGTCCCGAGCGGTGCCCTGCAGAAGGGGAAACAGGCTCGATCCGGCGACAACGGGCGCGGCTGCCACGGCATCCGTCGCCACGACGTAGTCCGGAACGGCACGCAGGAGGTTCTTCAGGTCCGTATAGTGCCATGCTTCGATCCGGCGGGTCGGCAGGCCGCCGCGCTTCAGCTCGTCGAAGAGCCGGTCGCGGGCGGCGAGAACACTGCCCTCACCCGGCAGTTCGCCGATCTGGTTCGAATAGCTGTCGATCAGCTGCGTTTCCGCCGCCGTCAGTCGGTTGGCTGCTTGCAGGGTCATCGTCAGGACTCCTTCCCGGCCGGTCAGGCCGCTTGCCCGATGATGTCGGCATAACCGCCGGCTTCCAGTTCGAGTGCCAGGTTCTTGTCGCCCGTCTTGACGATCTGCCCCTTGTAGAGGACGTGGACGGTGTCCGGCACGATGTAGTCGAGGAGCCGCTGGTAATGGGTGATGACGATCACCGCGCGATCCGGCGACTTCAGTGCGTTGACTCCGTCGGCGACGATCTTCAGCGCGTCGATGTCGAGGCCGCTGTCGGTTTCGTCGAGGATGCAGAGCTTCGGCTCCAGGAGCGCCATCTGCAGGATCTCGGCGCGCTTCTTTTCGCCGCCGGAGAAGCCGACATTGAGCGGCCGCTTCAGCATGTCGGGCGCGATCTTCAGTTCGGCGGTGGCCTCCTTCACGCGGCGCATGAATTCAGGCGTCGTCAGTTCCGGCTCGCCGCGCGCCTTGCGCTGCTCGTTCATCGCCACCTTGAGGAACTGCATGGTGGCGACACCCGGAATTTCGACCGGATACTGGAAGGCGAGAAAAATGCCCTTTGCCGCGCGCTCTGCCGGGTCGAGCTCCAGAATGCTCTCGTCATTGTAGAGGATGTCGCCCTCGGTGACCTCGTAGTCCTCGCGGCCCGACAGGATGTAGGAGAGCGTCGACTTGCCCGAGCCGTTCGGCCCCATGATCGCCGCCACTTCGCCAGCCTTGACGGTGAGATTCAGGCCGCGGATGATTTCGGTGCCGTCTTCGGCGATGCGGGCGTGCAGGTTTCTGATTTCAAGCATGTCTGTGTTCCTGTTCTTAGGGCGGTTCAAGAGCCGCCTGTCGATCATCGGTACGCCATCCGGCGCCTTGCAATTCCGTCATCCTCGGGCTTGTCCCGAGGATTGAATGTGTTGTCTCTAGTCTGCCGGCAGGAAAGTTTGGGTAACCTCGATCAGCCCGCTGATGTTGCGGTTGAACTCGTGAAGTTCTTCCGCCGGTACCCAAAGTTCCTCATGTTCGCGTCCGCCCACGATTTTCCGATCGAACCGAGCAGCATATTCCGCGTTAACTTCGAACCGGGTCACGTAGCCATGCCTCGATCCGGTCTTCGTGTTCCAATCCCGCGCAATCTGGGCCGCATAGCCTTCATTTGTGACCGGATAGAATATGGGTTGATCCGGCAAGCGAGGCGGAAAAGCTTTCCACCCGCTTGCCTTGATAAGTTCCAGTTCTTCCAACCCAACCGGTCGAAAGAGAGTTACCGTATGTACGGCGTCCATCACCCCACGCTTCCCTCGAGCGAGATGTTGATCAGCTTCTGGGCTTCGACGGCGAATTCCATCGGCAGCTGCTGGATGACGTCTCGGACGAAGCCGTTGACGATCAGGGCGATCGCCTCCTCTTCGGGAATGCCGCGCTGCATCGCGTAGAACTTCTGGTCCTCGGAGATCTTCGAGGTCGTCGCCTCGTGCTCGACCTTCGCCGTCGTGTTCTTGGCCTCGATATACGGCACGGTATGCGCGCCGCACTTGTCGCCGATCAGGAGCGAATCGCAATTGGTGAAGTTGCGCGCGTTCTCGGCCTTGCGGTGGATCGACACCTGGCCGCGATAGGTATTGTTCGAGCGGCCGGCGGAGATGCCCTTCGAGATGATGCGGCTCGACGTATTCTTGCCGAGGTGCAGCATCTTGGTGCCGCTGTCGACCTGCTGGTAGCCGTTGGAAACGGCGATCGAGTAGAACTCGCCGCGCGAACCGTCCCCGCGCAGGATGCAGGACGGATATTTCCAGGTGATCGCCGAGCCGGTCTCGACCTGCGTCCAGGAGATCTTGGAATTCTTGCCGCGGCAATCGCCACGCTTGGTGACGAAGTTGTAGATGCCGCCCTTGCCTTCCTTGTCACCCGGATACCAGTTCTGGACGGTGGAATACTTGATCTCGGCATCGTCGAGGGCGACGAGCTCGACGACCGCCGCATGCAGCTGGTTCTCGTCGCGCTGCGGCGCGGTGCAGCCTTCGAGATAGGAGACGTAGGCGCCTTCCTCGGCGATGATCAGCGTGCGCTCGAACTGGCCGGTGTTCTTCTCGTTGATGCGGAAATAGGTCGAAAGCTCCATCGGGCAGCGCACGCCCTTCGGCACGAAGACGAAGGAACCGTCGGTGAACACCGCGGAATTGAGCGTCGCATAGTAGTTGTCGGAGACCGGCACGACCGAACCGAGATAGGTACGGATGAGATCGGGATGCTCGCGGATCGCCTCCGAGATCGACATGAAGATCACGCCGGCCTTCTTCAGCTCTTCCTTGAAGGTCGTGACGACGGAAACGCTGTCGAACACGGCATCGACCGCGATCTTGGACTTCTCGACGCCGGCCAGGATTTCCTGTTCCTTCAGCGGAATGCCGAGCTTCTCATAGACCTTCAGAAGCTCCGGATCGACCTCATCGAGGGATTTAGGACCTTCCGCGGTCTTCGGCGCGGCATAGTAGCAGATGTCGTTGAAGTCGATCTTCGGATAATGGACGCGCGCCCAGGTCGGCTCCTCCATGGTGAGCCAGCGGCGATAGGCGTCGAGACGCCATTCCAGCATCCATTCCGGTTCGTTCTTCTTTGCGGAAATGAAACGGATGATGTCCTCCGACAGGCCCTTCGGCGCCTTGTCGACTTCGATCATCGTCTCAAAACCGTACTTGTACTGATCCACATCGATCTGGCGGACCTGATCGATTGTTTCCTGTACGGCAGCCATGCTCGTTCTCCAATCTTGCCGGGTCCAAGGTCCGGCAGCTTGATAACGCGAAAGCGGAAACCGCTCCTTATGTAATTGTCAGAGGCGTGTATTTCACCCCTCACTGCAAGCAGAAATTTGACTTTCCGCAAGTTTATCCCGTGTCAGGCCGCCTCGCCGGCCATCTTGCGCCGCGATGCGACGCGCGAAAAGATCTCGATCGCCTCCTCGACCTCGTCCGCCGTCGTCGACGGACCCAGCGAGATGCGCAGCCCGCCTGTCTTCGCATCATGCCCCATCGCCGTCAGCACGTGGCTCTGCCCGACCTTGCCGGACGAGCAGGCCGCGCCCGCAGACAGGGCGAGCCCCTCGAGATCGAAGGCGATCTGTCCCGTCTCGGCCCTGAGGCCCGGCAGCGTGAAGAAGCAGGTATTGGCGACCCGCGCCTCGGCCGCGCCATGGATGACGACGTCGGAGGCGGCCGCACGCATGCCCTCTTCGAGGCGGTTCCGCAAGGCGCCGATTGCCGCATTTCGTTCGGCAAGCCCCTCGACCATCCACTGCGCGGCAGCGCCGAAGCCGACGATCGCCGCGACGTTCTCCGTCCCGGCGCGATGCCCCTTCTCCTGCCCGCCGCCCTTGAGGAGCGGTACCGGCATCAGCGTCTCGCCGCGCGAGACGAGCGCGCCGGCACCCTTCGGCCCACCGATCTTGTGGGAAGAGAGAATGAGGAAATCGGCGCCGAGCATGCCCATGTCGATCGCGATGCGGCCGGCTGCCTGCACGGCATCGACCACCAGCAGTCCGCTGTGAGCGTGCACGATACGGGCGACGTCGACGACCGGCTGGATGACACCCGTCTCGTTGTTGACGAGCATGACGGCGACCAGCGGCAAGCCCTCTTCTTTCGGATGAGCCTGGAGCAGGCGTTCGAGCGCGCCGAGGTCGATGACGCCGGATTCGGCAACCGGAACCTCGCGGACACGATCGGCGGCAAAACGGCCGCCCTCGCGCAGCGCCGGATGCTCGATCGCCGAAACGTAGAGCATCGAGGCGACAAGCGGTGCCCGTCCCATGCGGAATTCGGGCGTCAGCACATGGTTCGCCGCCTCGGTCGCGCAACTGGTGAAGGTCACGTGCGACGGCTCCGCACAGACAAGCGCGGCAACCTGCCGGCGGGCCTTCTCCACCATAGCGCGGGCCGCGCGCCCCTCGGCATGCACCGACGACGGGTTGCCCGGTTCGGCCAGCGCATCGAGCATGGCCGCGCGCGCGTCGCCGAGCAAAGGCGCCGTCGCGTTCCAGTCCATGTAGATGCGTTGTTTCGCCATGACTATTTTCGCTTTTGATCCATTCCGGCCCGCTCGGCGCATTTTTCTTGAAATTTCCGCCGGGCTTGCCTTATGACACGTCCAACAATGGGTGACCCATCATCCAGTTTCGAACGGTTCTAAACTTTGTTCTAGAAAAGCTGACTGCATTCGTCAAGTCATCGTGCTGCCCTGTGGACAGTCTGGAACCGAAAAAACACGAAAGACCGGAGTATCCATGCCCGAAGTGATTTTCAACGGCCCGGCCGGCCGCCTCGAAGGCCGCTACCAGCCGTCCAAGGAAAAAAGCGCGCCGATCGCGATCATCCTGCATCCGCATCCGCAGTTCGGCGGCACGATGAACAACCAGATCGTCTACCAGCTCTTCTACATGTTCCAGAAGCGCGGGTTCACGACGCTGCGTTTCAATTTCCGCGGCATCGGCCGCAGCCAAGGTGACTTCGACCACGGTGCCGGCGAGCTTTCCGACGCCGCATCGGCGCTCGACTGGGTGCAGAGCCTGCATCCCGATTCCAAGAGCTGCTGGGTCGCTGGCTACAATTTCGGCGCCTGGATCGGCATGCAGCTCCTGATGCGCCGTCCGGAGATCGAAGGCTTCATCTCGATCGCGCCGCAGCCGAACACCTATGACTTCTCTTTCCTGGCGCCCTGCCCGTCTTCCGGCCTGATTATCCACGGGGACGCCGACAAGGTAGCGCCGGAAAAGGATGTCCAGGGACTCGTGGACAAGCTGAAGACCCAGAAGGGCATCCTGATCACGCACAAGACGATCCCGGGCGCCAACCACTTCTTCTCCGGCCAGACCGAAAGCCTTTTGATGGAATGCGAGGATTACCTCGATCGCCGTCTCGACGGCGAGCTGGTGCCGGAACCGGCTGCCAAGCGCATCCGCTGAGATCTCGGTCGTTCGACACCGATAAACAGGAGGTGCGGCTCGCAAGGGCCGCGCCTCTTCTTTTTTTTCGTCAGGAGGCTAGCGCCTGCGGACCGCCGGCCAGCTGCACCTGATCGCGGCCGGCCGCCTTGGCGGCATAGAGGGCAGTATCCGCCCGTTGCATCGCGCGCTCCAGCGTGTCACCGCCGAGAACCGAGGCGACGCCGAAGCTCGCCGTGATCGTTTCGTTGTTGCAGAACTGCCCGAGGCTGACCGCCGACATGGCGCCGCGGATATTGCAGGCGCATTCGCGCGCAAGCTCGCCGTCGATTGCCGGGATGTAGATCGCGAACTCTTCGCCTCCGATGCGGGCCACCTCGGCGTCGGTCGGGGCGGCGTCGCGCAGCACGCGGGCGAAGGTCTGGATGACGATATCGCCGGCATGGTGGCCGAAATTGTCGTTGATTCGCTTGAAATGATCGATGTCGGCCAGGATCAGCGCGCCGGCCGAGGTCGCACTCACCCGATCGAGATGCGGCGCCACGCGCCTTGCGAAGCCGCGCCGGTTGAAGATCCCGGAAAGTGGATCGATGTCGGACCTCGCCACCGCGTCCTCGATCGCTTCCTTGACGAAGACGCCAACCATTGCGAGCCCGGTCGCGACGATCAGCACGGCCCCCAGTCCCTGGGACACGAGGGCGAACTTGCTCGCGAGGTAGCCGCCTGCCGTGGCGCCAGCTCCAACCGCAACGGCGACATAGGCCTTGAGCGGGAAGTAGGCGGCGCTCAAGGAGAGCATCGAAAACAGCGTCATGTCCGCTGCCGAACGGCGGCTGGATAGGTATACGGCGGCGGCCGAGAGCGCCATCATCAGGAAGAACGGAGTCTGGTAGGCAACCGATTGGACGACTGTTCCTCGCGGCAGATCGTAGATCATGAAGTCGGCGAAGACGCCGAACGCGAACAGCAGCACGAAGACGCCATCCGCGATGCAGAGCCCGTAATGCCGCGTGATGCTGCGCGCGAGCAGGCAGAAGCCGCCGAACATGGTCACGAAGGCGCCGATTGCAAAGAAGCGGACATAACCGGTGATGGGGATCAGGGCTTCGCAGAGCGCCGAAAGCGATGCGACCGCAAAGGCGACGGCAAAGCCGAGACCGGAACGGCGTGACTGTCCCTTGAACGCGACGACACCAAACACGAGCACGAAGATCTGGGCGATCACGAAGTTCACGACCAGAAGCGAAAATGCCGCGTCCATCCTGCTAACACCCACCCCCGGGGCCACTCATGGCCATAGAACACTCGCAATACGCGAGCAAGAAACAATGCGCAATCTTCGATACTATATGCGAAACGTATGAAACAAAGAATTAATGTCGCGCGCAAGAAAAGATCGCATCCGAGCCTGCGACGAGACCGCCCGTCGCCGGCCTTTCGACCCCGGTTGTTGCCGGAAAGGTCAGGGGCAAGCCCTTCAGTGAACGCACAGCCAGATAGGCCCAGGCCTCCGCCTCCATGGCATCGCCGTCGAAACCCGCCTGCTCAGCCGTCAGCAGGACCGCGCCGATCCGCTCTGCTTCGCTCCTGAGATCGCCCATAATGATGTCGTTGTGGCGCCCGCCGCCACAGATCACGAACGTCTTCGGCATCTCGTCGAGATGCCCGGCCGACCTGAAGATCGCCGCCGCCGTCACAAAGGCGAGGGTCCGGGCACCATCGGAAAGCTCGGCATCGCCGCCCTTCGGCGGCAGGAAGTCGTTTCGATCGAGCGACCGGCGCTTCTCGTCGGTGAAGAACGGATTGGCGAGATAGCGTTCGGCAAGTGCCGGAAGCACCCGGCCTTCGCTGGCGATCCGCCCGCCTTGGTCGAAGGGGATGCCGGCATGAGTCTCCACCCATTGATCGATCAGCGTATTGCCGGGCCCGCTGTCGAAGGCGACGATCGCGCCGTCGGCCGCGACGCAGGTGAGATTGGAAATGCCGCCGATGTTGACGAAGCAGACCGGCCACCGCGGATCGCGAAGGTTGCGGGCGAGCGCGGCGTGATAGACGGGGACGAGCGGCGCGCCCTGCCCGCCATGCGCCATGTCGTTCGCCCGCATGTCGTAGACGACCGGAATACCGATTTCCCGCGCCAGCAGCGCACCATCGCCGATCTGCACCGTCAGCGCCTGGTCGGGGCGATGCAGAACCGTCTGCCCATGGAAACCGACCCCATCGACATCACCAGGCAAGATATTGTTTTCGCTAAGGAAGAATCGGACAGCCTCAACATGACGTAGCGTTAGGTCGCATTCGAGAGCGGCAAGGCTTCCCGGCCGCTCGTCGCGTTTCGTGATAGCCTTGGCGTCTTCGAGACCCTGCTTCAGACGATCGCGAAAGGCCGGGTCGTAGGGGACGGAAAGATTCTGCCGTCGCACGACGATACCCTCGCCGTCGGTTTCCAGCATCGCAACGTCGATCCCGTCCATCGACGTGCCGCTCATCAGTCCGATCGCAGTGAAGATTTGTCCCATGGCCTGCCCTGCCGATTCGCGTGGTCGCACGCTAACATTCATGACCGAAACAGGTGCACATTTCAAAAAACAATGCTAAAGCGCCGCCACTCCCGCATTCCGTTTTCCAGAAAGCCCAGTCGTCATGAAGAAGTTCAAGTCCGATTTCCTCCACACGATGCAAGAGCGCGGCTTCATTCATCAGATTTCCGATGAATCCGGCCTCGACGACCTGCTGACGAAGGAAACCGTGACCGCCTATATCGGCTTCGACCCGACGGCACCCTCCCTGCATGCGGGCTCGCTGATCCAGATCATGATGCTGCACTGGTTCCAGGCGACCGGCCACCGCGCGATCTCGCTGATGGGCGGCGGCACCGGCATGGTCGGCGACCCCTCCTTCAAGGACGAGGCGCGGCAGCTGATGACCATCGAAACGATCGAGAGCAACATCGCCTCGATCAAGAAGGTCTTCTCGAATTACCTGAACTACGGCGACGGCCGGAAGGATGCGCTGATGATCAACAACGCCGACTGGCTGCGTTCGATCAACTACCTCGAATTCCTCCGCGACGTCGGTCGCTACTTCTCGGTCAACCGCATGCTGTCCTTTGACAGCGTCAAGACCCGGCTCGAGCGCGAGCATTCGCTGTCGTTCCTCGAATTCAACTATATGATCCTGCAGGCCTACGACTTCGTCGAACTCAACAAGCGCTACGGCTGCCGGCTGCAGATGGGCGGCTCCGACCAGTGGGGCAACATCGTCAACGGCATCGATCTCGGCCACCGCATGGGCACGCCGCAGCTCTACGCACTGACCTCGCCGCTGCTCACGACCTCTTCCGGGGCTAAGATGGGCAAGTCGGCGACCGGCGCCGTCTGGCTCAACGCGGACATGTTGTCGGCCTATGACTTCTGGCAATACTGGCGCAACACCGAAGATGCGGACGTGCCGCGCTTCCTGAAGCTCTACACCACCTTGCCGATGAGTGAAGTCGGACGCCTTTCGAGCCTCGCAGGATCGGAGATCAACGAGGTGAAGAAGATCCTCGCGACGGAAGTCACCGCGATCCTGCACGGCCGCGCCGCGGCCGAGGAAGCGGCCGAAACCGCCCGCAAGACCTTCGAGGAAGGCGCGATCGCCGACAACCTTCCCTCGATCGACGTGCCCGCGGGCGAGCTCGAAGCCGGCGTCGGCCTGCTCAGCCTGATCGTCCGGGCGGGTCTTGCCGCTTCCAACGGCGAAGCTCGCCGCCACGTCCAGGGCGGCGCAGTCCGCATCAACGACAAGCCGGTCGCGGACGAGCGCATGGCCGTCGGCACCGGCGAAGTCACGGCTGATGGCGTGATCAAGCTCTCGCTCGGCAAGAAAAAGCATATTCTGGTGCGCCCGGCCTGATCCGGCCGCATCCCGATCGCACACACAAGCCGGCGCCTGACGCGCCGGCTTTTTCTTATCGGAATTCGAAGATCTGCCGGAAGACGCCCGGCGCGATGATCGACAGCGGATTGACGACGAGTTTCGGCTGCTCGGTCGCGCCGGTGAGCTTGAAGGTGATGCCGAGAAGGCCGCGGTCGCGGCCGTTGCCAAGCAGGATGCCGATCACCGGCAGTTCGGCAAAGAGGCGGTTCAGCCCGTAGGCCGGCATGAAGGTACCGGTCAGGTCGATCCGCCCCTGGCTGTCGCGAACGAGCCCCTGGAAGGTCGCGCCGACCTGCTCGCCGCGCACGACGCCGTTTTCGATCCGCAGTGTCCCGTCACTGTAGATCAGCCGGACGAAACCGCGCTGGAAGCGTGCGGAGCTGACGTCGATGTCCCGTTTGACGGCCTTGTTGAGGCTCCGCCCGTCAGCGTCGGCAGGCGTCGAGACGATCGACTGCAGTCGCTGCTCGTTGTCGAGGCTGAAATTGCGCAGGTCGACGGAACCGTTCCAGATGCCGTTGGCATTCTCCTTCATCTTCAGATTCAGCAACCCGCCGTTCATCCGGCTGTAGAGGTTGGCGAAGCGAGCAACGGCGCCCGCGTCGCCGCTCGTCACAGACACTTCACCGAGGCCGGACGGCCGGCGCATTTGCCCGACGACTGCCTGGCCCTTCGCGGTGATGGCCGAAAAGTCGAGCGCGGAGAGCTTGCCGCTGCGCGACGCGTAGTCGAGCGTCACGTTCGAAAGCGTCTCGTCACCGAAACCGATCATGCGGTCGAGCTTGCCGTCGATACGGACGCTCGGATCGGCGCCGGCGTCACCATCCCCGCCTTCCCCCGGCGATTTCATTCGGTCTATCAGCGAGCGGACATCCGCCGACTTGCCGTTGACCGCGACCTGGTAGCCGCCCTTGGCCTGGCGTACCACGACCGAATAGTCGTCGCTCGGCGACAGCCTGACGCGTGAGAGATCGGCGGAGACGAGGCCGTTCTTGCCGACCGTCATCGCACCGCTGACGCCGAAACCATCACCATCGAGGACGAACTTGTCGATGACGGACTGCTTCTCGCCATCGGTGACCTCGAACTTCACCTTGGCGGCGATCCCGGCTCCCTTGGTCCAGCCGAGCCACGGGACCGTCAGTGCCGCGCGTGAAAGGTCGGCGCTCACCGCCTGTCGCTTCTCGTCGATGCGATCGAGCTCGACCGTGACCGGTCCGTCGATGATCTGGTCGAGACCCGGCGCAAAATGACGGACACCTGCCTTGTCGTCGAGCACCACCTTGACGTGGCGCTCACGGCGGAATTCAGGATCGTCCTCGACGGGTTCGGTAACCGCAAGCTCCATCGGCACGCCGTCGATGTCGGCCTTGCCCTCGAGGTGCGCAGCCCGCGGATCGACGTCGAGAGCGGCATTCAGGTTGTCGATTTTCCGCCCGGAGAAAGGTTTTGCGAGATCGACGCCGGCAAGATCGAGGTGGGCTTTCCACGCCGGTTCGGGCGGGTTCTGCTCGGATATCAGCCCGAGACGCACTTCTGCCGTTCCCTTGACCGTTCCCTTGAAGTCGGCGGCCTCGAAACCGACGCGCTTCAGGGCGTTGATCGGGCGGAACGAGACCAGTTCGGCGACGGAGTCCGCGCTGCCGGCGACGGCGATCTTGATATCCGCCATCAGCGGCTTGGTGTAGATCTCACCGAGAACCAGCTCGCCGCCCTCGACCTTCACGCTGCGGCCAGAGGGGAAGTAGGAGGTCGCCGACTTGATGATCGTCGTCACCTTCGGCCCGGCGAGCTCGAAATGCGCATCGGTGTCGCGCAACGGCGGGATATCCCCCGTAACGTTCATCCGGGCGTTGACGATGTCGAAACTGATCTGCAACTCGTTCGCGTCGAGGTGCAGCGGCCGCGGCTCGACCGACATGCGCCCTCTCGGAATGAAGACCTGCACCGAGCCCTCGGTCACCGTTCCGCCGAAGATGTTTGCGAGCACCCATCGGCGCGGCTTGTCGGCAATCCAGTACGGCCAGAGCTGCTTGATGACCGTGGTCTGCATGTTGGCAAACCGTGCGCCGAAGCTGATCTCCGGCCCCTCGCCTTCGAAGAAGCGTGCCCGGAGCGATCCGGTCATCTGCCCCATCGGCGTCGAGACACTCAACGTGTCGAGCTGCAACTCGTCGGTGTCGTAGAGAAAGCGCCCGAATATCTTGAAGGAGAAGGGGAAAGGCTGCTCACCGGCGGACGGCACGCTGGCCAGCCCTTGGTCGACGAGCAGGTCGATGCCGATGCCGGGTCCCGCCGCTTCGCTTCCCGGCAAGCGGTCGAGGTCGATCAAGCCGCCGGAAATCGGCATGACCATCGGCCCGAAATCGATGCGCGATGATGCGACCTCGATCGTGTCCTTGGAGAAATCATAGGCGAAATTGAGCGTGCCGCGCGTCACGTCCTGCGGATTTCCGTCCTGATAGAGCGTGCCGTCATGGGTCTGCGCGATCATCGAAACGGCCGGCTTCTCCGCCGCGGTTCCGCGCCGGGCGGAGATCGTCACCTCCGCGGAGCCGTCATATCCCTGGCGGGGGTCGCCGTGCGAATCGCGCCGGAGCAGGAACGGCGTGAGCCGCACGTCGCCGATCCACGCGCTGAAGGAGCGCGTCAGCCCGTCGGCATTCGTTGCTTTCGCCGAGATCGGGCTTTCGTAGCCGTTGATCGCCAGTATTCCGGCAATCGTCAGCGACGCATCCACGCCGCGCTCCATCATAAGGTTGCGCACCGAAAGCAGCACCGGCCGGGCGCGCGCCTTGCCCATGGCGATCTCGAGCCCGTCGAGACGCATGCGATCGAGCCCGCCCTTTGAAATGAAGCTCTGTACGAGGTCAAGCTGGGTGAACGCTGCCTCCAGCAGCGTCGGGATTGCATCGACCCTGAGCTTGGTGAAATCGAGCGGCGGCCCGGAGGAAAAGAGCGATTCGTCGACGGACACACCGTCCGCCTCGATCTCGCTCACGGAGAATCGGCCGGAAAGGAGCGCGATCGGGTCGACGACGAGGCGTACCGCTTCCGTCTCCGCCGCGACGAGTCCGTCGCCCTTGCGGTACACGGAGACATCACGCGCCTCGACGGCGAGCTTCCATTCCTTGGAGAATCGTACAGCCGTGCCGGAGATTTCGGCGCGATATTGCGGGGCGAGCGCGCCGTTCAGAACTCTCTGTGCGCCGCCCGCGAAGGTAGCGTCGAGCGCTCCGCTCTCGATCACGACGAAAAACCCGCCGCTCAGGATGGCGGCGAGCAGGAACAGACCGAATATGAAGCGCGCGGTCCTGCCCAACCATGTGGATCGTGCCGGACAATGCACGATCAGCGGATCCTCGGCGCGCGCAGACGGCAGGTCGTGCAAGGGAACGATGTCTTTCTTGCTGAACCTTACCTTTTCGCCGCGGATTTCTCCCATGTGCTGGCGACTGTCTCCGTTTGCCCGCTCCCGACGCAATCCGATGTTGGACTGCAGCCGTGCGGACTATATATCGATGGCCGCGTATTTCATCCACAAAACGGGCAAAAGAAAGGTTATCCCATGGCGGAATTGGTATCTGGAGACTTGGCACCGGATTTCGAACTCCCCCGCGACGGCGGAGGTACCGTGTCGCTGAAGGAATTCGCCGGGCGCCCGGTCGTTCTCTACTTCTATCCAAAGGACAACACGACGGGCTGCACCGCCGAGGCGATCGATTTCACCACACTCGCCCCCGAGTTCGGGAAGAAGGGCGCCGTCGTCGTCGGTATGTCGGCCGACCCGGTGAAGAGCCATGACAAGTTCATCACCAAGCACGGACTGACCGTCATCCTCGCCTCGGACGAGGACGCGAAAGTGATGACCGAATACGGCGTGTGGCGGGAAAAGAGCATGTATGGCCGCACCTTCATGGGCGTTGTGCGCACAACGCTCCTGATCGGTCCCGACGGCCGCATCGTCAGGATCTGGGACAAGGTCAAGGTCAAGGGCCACGCCCAAGAGGTGCTCGACGCCATCGCCACGCTCGGAGAGACCTGAAATGCCCGACTTGAATGACATCGGGTCGCTGCGCGCCGGAGTGACGCTCGCGATCAGCGCGAGCGACCTCGACCGCAAGACCGCACTCGCGCAGGAGACCGCCCGCCGCTGGCATGCCCGCTGGCTCTCGCTCCGCTCCCCGCTCGACCCGGAATTACCCGATCGCCCCGGTCGTCCCGAACGGCCGGTGCTCGTTCCGCCGAAGGCCGTCGAGAAGCGTTCGCTGCACACGTTGCCGGGCCGGATCGCGCTCCTCCATGCACTCGCCCATATCGAACTCAACGCCGTCGATCTCGCCCTCGACATCGTCGCGCGCTTTGCGACCGAGCCGGTCCCGCACTCCTTCTTCGACGGCTGGATGCAGGTCGCCTTCGAGGAGGCCAAGCATTTCGGCATGGTGCGCGAACGCCTTCGCGCCCTCGGCGCAGACTATGGCGACATGCCGGCCCATGACGGCCTCTGGCAGGCGGCCCATTCGACCCGCAACGACCTGACGGCGAGGCTCGCCGTGGTCCCGCTGATTCTCGAGGCCCGCGGGCTGGACGTCACCCCTTCGCTGCAGGAGAAAATGCGCGAAACCGGCGATGTCGAGAGCGCCGATGTGCTGAAGGTCATCTACGACGACGAGAAGGGCCATGTCGCGATCGGCGCCAAGTGGTTCCGTTTCCTCTGCGCACGGGAAAGGAAAGATCCCGCACGGACCTTCCAGGAGTTGGTGCGCGCAAACTTCCGCGGCGCGCTCAAGGCACCGTTCAACGACCTCGCCCGCGCCGAGGCCGGGCTGACGCCTTCCTTCTACCGCTCGCTCACCTCGACAAGCAGCGGTTGACGCCCGCCCGCCACTTCCCGCGACCAACGAATTCAAGCCTTTGTTAACCTTAACAATGTCTAATTGCGACGAGGCAGCAGGAGCCGAAGAAGCTCCAGCTCTCCCGTTGCGAGAGGGAACGTCTCGCGCGGTGTCCGACCGGCCCAGTTGAGGAAAGCCCGTGACCGCAAGAGCAGGCCATCATGTCTTCGGAAAGCGCCGGACCCAGCACGTCATCATTCTCGCAAGCGGCGACAATATCCGCCACATGACGGTCCGGCCCTGGATGGCGGCCATCGCCTTCTGCTTCTGCGGGGTCATGGCGATCGGCTATCTCGGCGCCACCACCTATCTCGTCATGCGTGACAACCTGATCGGCGCCTCCATGGCGCGGCAGGCGCGCATGCAACATGTCTACGAGGATCGCATCGCAGCGCTGCGCGCGCAGGTCGACCGCGTGACGTCCCGGCAACTCCTCGACCAGCAGGTCGTCGAGGAGAAGGTTGAAAAGCTGCTGGAACAGCAGATGGCGCTTTCTTCCCGTGACGGACGGCTCGGTGCCCTGCTCGACCGGGCGGAGCAATCCGGCCTCGACACCGAAGCTCCCGTACCGGCCGCCCGACCCGTGATCGGCGCAAAGCAGGCCAGCCTCTCGGGCGGCGTCAGGGCGATCGAAAACCTGCTCGGCACGCCGGCAACGGAACAGCAGGGAACGGAGGTCGCCGCGCTCGGCTACGCGCCGGCCAGCGAATCGGTTGCAGACCGGACCGATCGCATCTTTTCGCGGGTGACGATCTCGCTAAAGGACATCGAACAGGAACAGTTCGACCGCATTCGCGACCTCACCGACGGTGCCGTCGAGACCGCAGACCAGATCGAGACCATCCTCGCCCGCAGCGGTGTGAACGTGCATCAGGAAACGCCCGCTGCCGCTGCCGACGCGATCGGCGGTCCTTACCTTGCACCGCAGCCCGCCACGTCCTTCGAGTCGTCGCTGGACGGCCTCGACAATGCGCTCGCTCGCCTCGAGACCGCCCGTGAAACGGCAACAGACCTCCCCTTCGGCAATCCCGCCCCCGGCCGCGACATCACGAGCGGGTTCGGCAATCGCCGCGATCCGTTCCTCGGCCGGCTCGCACTCCATGCAGGAATCGACTTCCGCTCCCCGGTAGGCGGCGAAATCCGCGCCGCCGGCCGCGGCAAGGTGATCACGGCAGGCTCCGTCGGCGGTTACGGCAACATGGTCGAGATCGACCATGGCATGGGCTTCACCACCCGCTACGGACACATGTCGCGCATTCTGGTCAAGGTCGGCGACGAGATCGCGCCGGGAGACGTCATCGGACAATCCGGAAGCACCGGCCGCTCCACGGGTCCCCACCTCCACTACGAAGTCCGCCGCAACGGCGCGCCGACCGATCCGATGCATTTCGTCAACGCCGGATTTAAGCTCTCCGCGCTGATCGATTGACGTGTATACGCCGCGTCGGTTGCTGACGACGCGGCGCGTAGTAAAGGTGGTCAATCGTGCGGACGGAGGCGTGCTTGCCATGGCCGTTGCCGCAGTAATGATGTCGCACTCTCGCAGTTGAGGGATTACATTCACCCTTTATTACGACAGATCGTCCAGTTTTCTTGACTTTCGGGGATTTTGGCACTATCCCGCGCTTACGTTGACGCCGGCGCTTCGCAGGCGTTCGAATTGTGTTCGCAAGAACCGGAACAGAAACAGATCCCCCATTGACCACGTTTTCTGACCTTGGCCTGAGCCAAAAAGTACTTTCAGCCGTCACCGATGCCGGCTACACGACCCCGACCCCAATCCAGGCCGGTGCCATTCCCTTCGCGCTGCAACGCCGCGACATCTGCGGTATCGCACAGACGGGAACGGGCAAGACCGCCTCCTTCGTGCTGCCGATGCTGACGCTGCTCGAAAAGGGCCGCGCCCGCGCCCGCATGCCGCGCACGCTGATCCTCGAGCCGACGCGCGAACTCGCCGCGCAGGTCGCCGAGAACTTCGAGAAGTACGGCAAGAATCACAAGCTCAACGTCGCCCTGCTGATCGGCGGCGTCTCCTTCGATGAACAGGACCGCAAGCTCGAACGCGGCGCCGACGTGCTGATCTGCACACCCGGCCGCCTGCTCGACCATTGCGAACGCGGCAAGCTCCTGATGACCGGCGTCGAGATCCTCGTCATCGACGAGGCCGACCGCATGCTCGACATGGGCTTCATCCCCGACATCGAGCGCATCGCAAAGATGATCCCCTTCACCCGCCAGACGCTGTTCTTCTCGGCGACAATGCCGCCGGAGATCCAGAAGCTGGCCGACCGCTTCCTGCAGAACCCGGAGCGGATCGAGGTCGCCCCGCCGTCGTCGACCGCGAAGACGGTCACCCAGCGGCTCGTCGCCTCGAACAACAAGGACTACGAGAAGCGCGAGGTACTGCGCAACCTCATCCGCGAGCAGGACGACCTCAAGAACGCGATCATCTTCTGCAACCGCAAGAAGGATGTCGCCGACCTCTTCCGCTCGCTGGAACGCCACGGCTTCTCCGTCGGCGCGCTGCACGGCGACATGGACCAGCGTTCACGCACCAACATGCTCGCAGGCTTCAAGGACAACCAGATCACCCTGCTCGTCGCCTCGGACGTCGCCGCCCGCGGCCTCGACATCCCGGATGTCAGCCACGTCTTCAACTTCGACGTTCCGATCCACGCGGAGGACTATGTCCACCGCATCGGCCGCACCGGTCGCGCCGGACGTTCGGGCAAGGCGTTCACGCTCGTCACCAGGTCCGACACCAAGCATCTGGATGCCATCGAGAAGCTGATCGGTACCAAGATCGAATGGCAGAACGGCGACCTCACCGCCCTGCCGTCGCCCGCCGAACACGACGAATCGCGCGCCCGTCGCGGGTCGAAGGACAAGGGTCGCGGCCGGCGTGATGCTGCAGGTCACAAATCTGAAAAGAAGATCGAGCAGACTGTGGCCGCAGAGATCGAAGAGACGCCAGCAAGGACGGAAAGCGTGAAGGCAGAGCGGAAGAAGGATCAGCGACCGAGCCACGCAGAGCGTCCGGCCCGCGGCGGCAGGACGCCGAACCCGGCAAACGACGATCGCCGCGAGCGCCGCAACCACTACCGCGACCGCGACGACGGCCCGACCCCGGTCGGCTTCGGCGACGACATCCCTGCCTTCATGCTGATCCAGGCCAAGGCCTGATGGGCCTGCCCGGCGTCAATTTTCCGGGCGTCGGCGTCGGGCTCGCAATCCTGCGCGACGGAAAACTCCTGCTCGCCCGCCGGCTGAAAGCGCCGGAAGCCGGTTTCTGGAACATCGTTGGCGGCAAGGTCGACCATCTCGAGCCCGCCGAACAGGCGGCAAGGCGCGAGGCCGAGGAAGAAACCGGCCTCTCGATCGGCGAAATCGAATTCGTGTGTGCGACCGAGCAGATCATCGACGCCGACCGCCAGCACTGGATTTCGCTCCTCTACCGGACGAGCGATGCGCAGGGAGAGGCGCAACTGACCGAGCCGGACAAGATCGCCGAGATCGGCTGGTTCCCCCTCGACGACCTGCCGCAACCGCTCTCGGCATTCACCGCGGCCCTTCTTCCCTACTTGCGCTGACTGCGCCCCGGCGGTGCCCTGAGCGCAGCCTCATAGGCAAGCCGCACCCAAGTCGCCATTTCCTCCGGATCGTCATAGGCTGCATCCGGCACCGACCAGTAGGGCATACGGACAGGATTCTTCCTCGCCTTGCCGCTGTAGACCCAGCGCCGCGCACCCGCCTCCTCGAAGAGCGGAGCACTCACCTCGTCAGCCTTCAGGAGCAGTTCGCCGTCGACGACGAGCGCAAGGATCAGTCCGTCGTGATAGATGCCCTTGCCGCTGAACATCCGCCGGATCGTCACACGGCCGAGCGACTGGAATACTTCTTCAAGCGCTTCGTTCTCCATTCTCTCACCCCTTGAGCAGTCCGCCGGCGGACAGCACCGCCTCGGGCGTATCGACATCGAGATGGGCCGCCTCACCGAGTTCGACGTCGATGACGGCGAGCCCCGAGCCTTCGACGATCGAGCGCGCGCCGACATCGCCTTCGAGGGCCTGGACCGCCTCGAAGGTGGAGCGCGGCAGGATCACCGGATTGCCGCGCTTCCCGCCCGCGACCGCCCGGACGATCGCCCGGCCGCCGGCCTTGCCAAATGCCTCGATCAGGCGCCGCAGGTCCTGTGTGTCGAGACCGGGCATGTCGGCGAGCATCACCAGAATGCCGTCGGAGCGCCGCGCTGCCGGGCTCGCGAACCCGGCCTTCAACGAACTCGCCATGCCGCTCGCGTACTCCGGGTTATCGACGACATCGACGGCGAGCCCTTCGAGGAGACTGCGGATCGCGGCGGCACGATAGCCCGTCACGACGACGACGCCGTCGGCGCCGCTCTCGAGCGATATCCGTGCCGAGCGCCGGACGAGCGGTTCGCCCGAAAACTCCGCGAGCAGCTTGTGACCTCCGCTCTCGCCCATCCGGCTCGCGCTGCCCGCGGCCAACACAACGGCGATGACACGCGGCCGCGCCGGCTCGTCGGCGATCTCGCGCGGCATTGGCCGGCTCGGGATTTCCATGAGCAGGCCGCCGACCCCCATGCCGGTCAGGTCGTGCACCGTCGGTTTCTCGCCAGCGAGCAGCCGGTTCAAAACCCAATCGAAACCATTCTCCTTCGGCGAACGCGCACAACCGGGCGCGCCGATCACCGGCACCTCACCCACGTGGCCGAGCACGAGAAGATTGCCGGGGTCGACCGGCAGCCCCACCTGCTCGACGGTTCCGCCGGCCATCCGGATCGCCTCGGGCAGCACGTCGGCGGGATCGGCCACCGCCGAGGCGCCGAACAGGACCACCATCCGCGGCGCATCCCGCGGCTCTGCCAGCGCCTGTTCGATCGCTGCGGCCACCGCGTCCGCCCGATGCGCCACGCGCCGCTCGCCGACGACCCGGCTGCCGGACGCGGCGAGGCGCTGCTCCAGGACCCGGGCGGTCTTGTCCATCACCGAGGGCTTGAGCGACGGCAGCTCGGTCGCAACGAGCGAGACGGCATGGGCCCGATAGGGTTTGAGTTGGATCGGCAACGCCTCGCTGAAGACGGCAGCCGCGGCCTCGACGCTCGCACGCGGCGCGGCGAGCGGGATAACCTTGACGGTCGCGAGCATGTCGCCGTCCCGGACGTCGCTGTGATCGGCAAGGCAGGCAAAGGTGATCGCCGGGTCGATACGGTTGAAACGGTCGACCACCGCGCGATCGGCGGTGAAGAGGCCGTTGCAGGTGGCGTAGATGTTCACCCGGCCCGTCGCGGCGGCCGAGAGACGCAGATGCGCGGCGTCGATCGCAGCCGCCAGCATCGCCGCCGCGGCATCTTCGCCGAGGTCATCCGCTTCGATGCGGCAGGCGATGACCGACACGATGCCGGCCGCCTGAAGCGCCGCCACATCCGCATCGGTAATCCTGTGCCCCTTGCCGAGCCGCCCTTCCGGCAGCCGGACCGAATGGGCGAGGATCAGCCCTTCGGAGCCCTCGACCGGAAATTCGCCGAAAATCATCCGCGGGCCTCTTCCTGTGCGAGTTCGCGGCGGCGGAACGCCTGAATGATATCGGCAAGGATCGCGACCGCGATCTCTCCGGGAGTCGCAGCCCCGATGTCGAGGCCGATCGGTGCGGAAATGCGGGCGATCTCGCCATCGCCGAAGCCTTCGGCCTTCAACCGCTCCACCCGCTTGCCGTGGGTCTTCCGGCTGCCGAGCGCGCCCACGTAGAAGCATCCGGATTTCAACGCCATCGCAATGGGATAGTCGTCTATCTTCGGATCATGCGTGAGCGCCGCAAGCGCGGTGTAGCCGTCGAGCGGACGGGCCTTCAGCGCGTCCTCCGGCCAGTCGGCGACGAGGTCGGCACCGGAAAACCGCTCCGCAGTGGCAAAGGCCGTCCGCGGGTCGATGATCGCCAGGTCGAACCCGGCAATGCGGGCCATCGGATAGAGCGCCTGGCTGATGTGGACGGCACCGATCACCACGATGCGCGGCGGCGGCAGGTAGACATTGAGGAAGTGCGGACGTCCATCGATCTCGACTGAGCCGGACTTGCCGGAGCGCAGGCGGGCGGTGACTTCCACGCCGAGATCGCCCCCGATCGCCTCGCCTTCGACCACCAGGCGGCTGCAGCCATCATCAAGGCTGGTCACCAGCACGGCCGCCTTACGCGCCTGCCGCGCCGCGTTGAGTTCCTTCAGAAGCCGGGGATCCATCAGCCGAGCCTTTCGACATAGACGCGGATGCGTCCGCCGCAGGAAAGCCCGATCCGCCAGGCCGTCTCGTCGGCGACGCCGAATTCGAGCATTCTCGGCTCTTCCTTTTCGAGCACGTCGAGCGCCTCGGTGATGACCGCACCTTCCACGCAACCGCCGGAGACCGAACCGTGGAAATTGCCCTCGCCGTCGATCACCAGATGGCTGCCGACGGGTCGCGGCGCCGAGCCCCAGGTCTCCACGACGGTCGCGACTGCGACTTTGCGGCCCTCGTCGAGCCAGGTCTCGGCGATCGTCAGTGGATCGATCTCGTCAATGTCGTGTGCCATGATGCCCCTCCGGGAGAAAACGCCGCGGATCGCCGCCGCTACTGCGGCCGTCGCCGAGCGCGGCGACGAGGTCGCCGAGCGCGTTGAGATTATGGACCGGGCGCAACTCGTCGACATGCGGCAGCATCGCCCTGACGCCGCGCGCCCGCGCCTCGAATCCGTCGAAACGCAGAAGCGGGTTGAGCCAGATCAGGCGGCGGCAGGACCGGTGCAACCGGTCGATTTCGTGGACGAGAAGGTCGACGTCCTCCCGCTCCAGTCCATCAGTGATCAGAAGGACCACCGCGCCCTGGCCGAGCACGCGGCGCGACCATTTGTGATTGAACTCGCGGAGCGTCTCGCCGATGCGCGTGCCGCCCGACCAGTCCTTGACCGCACCCGCGCACTGCTCCAGCGCCTCGTCGGGATCGCGATTGCGCATCTGCCGCGTCACGTTGGTGAGCCGGGTGCCGAAGAGAAAGGTGTGCACACGCCGGCGCCGCTCGGTCATCGCATGCAGGAAATGCAGGAAGACGCGGGTGTACTGGCTCATCGAACCAGAAATGTCGGCGAGAATCACCAGCGGCGGATGCATCGTTCGGCGCTCGCGAAAGCGCGGAAGGATGAGCGCGCCCCCGGTCCGCATCGAGGCCCGCATCGTCGCCCGCGGATCGACCGATTGCGGCCGATGGGACGCGCGGTAGCGACGTACCGGCACCTCGTCGAAGGGCAGCACGAGCCTGCCGATCTCCTTGCGCGCCAGCGCCAGTTCCTCGGCCGACATCTGCGCGAAGTCCATGCCCCGCAGCACTTCGCTGCCGGAAACGGTGAAGCGCGCATCGATTTCGAGTTCCGGCTCCTCTTCTGCGCGGCCTTCGCGCTGCCGTTCGGCGAAGAGCGCGTCGTTCACCCTCGCCGCCCCGGCCCTGGCCTTGTCCTTCTCGCTGCGGTCGGGCGCCACCGGCGACATCATCGCGATCATCTTGCCGACAAGGTCGCGCGAGCGCCAGAAGAGACGGAAGGCCTCGTCGAACACCGCCTGATCCTCGTGCCGCTTGACGAAAACGGCGGAAAGCGCGGCGTGGAATTCCTCCCGCGAGCCGATCCCGATCGCATCGACCGCGGCAATCGCATCGGCCACCGAGCCGGGGCCCGGTTTCAGGCCGGCCTTACGCAGCACCCGCGCGAAAAAGGCAATGTTGTCGGCAAGACGGCCGTCGCCGACCGCAACCGGCGGAACGACGAGCCCATCCCTCCCGCCGGCCTCCCTCTCCATATCAGCCCACCGCCCTGAGTTCGGCTTCGATCTCCGAAAGGATCTTCCGGCCTTCACCGCCCTGGATGCGGGCGATGTCGTCCTGGTATTTCAAGAGCGTGCCCAGCGTGTCGGAAATGGTCTCCGGGTCGAGCGCCACGCGGTCGAGTTCGGTGAGCGCGGTCGCCCAGTCGATCGTCTCGGCGACCCCGGGATTCTTGAAGAGATCGACGGTCCGAAGCTTTTGCACATAGGCGACGACCTGCCGCGACAGGGCTTCGTTGCAGCCCGGCACCTTGCGGCGGATGATCTCCAGCTCCTGCCGGGCGTCGGGATAGTCGACCCAGTGGTAGAGGCAGCGGCGCTTCAATGCGTCGTGCACTTCGCGCGTCCGGTTGCTGGTGACGATGACGATCGGCGGATGCGCCGCCTTGACCGTGCCGAATTCCGGGATCGTCACCTGGAAGTCGGAAAGCACTTCGAGCAGGAACGCCTCGAAAGCCTCGTCGGTGCGATCGAGCTCATCGATCAGGAACACAGGCGCTCGGCCACCTTCGCTGGTCAGCGCCTGCAGGACCGGCCGGCGGATCAGGTAGCGCTCGGAGAAGATGTCGTGTTCGAGCCGGTCACGGTCGGATATCCCCGCCGCCTCGGAGAGACGGATCTCCAGCATCTGCGCCGGATAGTTCCACTCGTAGACGGCCGAGGCCACGTCCAGCCCCTCATAGCACTGGAGGCGGATCAGCGGCCGGTCGAGCGCCGCCGAAAGTACCTTGGCGATCTCGGTCTTGCCGACACCCGCCTCTCCTTCGAGAAACAGCGGACGTTCCATCTTCAGCGCGAGGAAGAGCACCGTGGCCAGGGATCGGCTGGCGAGATAGTCGCGCGACGACAAGAGGGCGAGCATCTCGTCGATCGTCGTCGGGATGCCCTCTACCGGTAAATTGGCCATTGTTCCTCCCTTTTCGGGAGGAGATTACAAGCTGTGATAGCCGCGGTCCAGATAGATGAGCGCCGGCTCGCGCGGCCCGAAGTGGACCGCCGCCACCTCGCCGAAGAGCACGGTGTGGGTCGCCGTCACCTTGCGGTCGGTGACCCTGCAGTCGAAGGCCGCCACCGCATCGCTCAGCACCGGTGCACCGGTCGAGAGCACCTGCCACTCTGCAAGCGCAAAGCGGGCGTCGGCCTCCTTCACGCCGAAGCCGGCGAAGGCGTTCGCGAGCGCCTCATGCTGCGCGCCGAGCGTATTGAGGGCAAAATAGCCGGCCTCGAAGAACACCGCATTGTTCGGATTGTTGTTGTTGAGGCAGACGAGGAGCATCGGCGGACGATCCGAGACCGAACAGGCGGCCGTGATCGTGACGCCGCGACGCACGCCCTCATATTCCGTCGTGACGATCTGGACGTGGCCCGCGTACCGGCTCATCGCCTCCCGATAAAGGACGGGATCCATCTGCTGTGTGTTCAACAATCGTTTGTCTCCGGGGCGAGAACTCCCGCCGCACATTGGTTTGCCCACAATATGGCTTGCAAGGTTTACATTTTCCACAACGGCGGCGATTTTTCGAAATCCGCCGTCCGCCGGCCAATTTGCGGTTTGTGCGGCCGGACGTCTCGGTTAAGCTGCGCCGGTTTCGTGAAGGAGAACAAGAATTTGAACCCCGCCTCGCGCCTGCTGCCGATCGTGCTCGCCGCGACGTTTCTGTCCGCGAAGGCCGCGGCAGCGGTAAGCATCGGCGTGGTCGCGCCGCAGTCCGGACCCTTCGCACTTCTCGGCAAACAGATTCAGGACGGCGCCGAAGCAGCGGCGGAGAGGCTCGGGATAGAGGTCCATCTTGTCGCCGAGACCTGTGAAACCGGCGGCGGCGAGATAATCGCCCGAGAACTGAGGGACGCGAAGGTCACGGCGGCGATCGGCTTTCTGTGCAGCGAGTCGCTCGATGGGGTCTTGCCGCTCCTCAAGGAGGCCGGCATTCCCGCGATCACTCTTTCGGTCCAGTGGAAGATGCTGATGGAGGATACCCTGAAGAACCAATGGCCGTTCTTCCGGATGGCGCCGACCGCCGGCGACGAGGCCGAGAAGGTGATCGAGGTCATCCTGCGGGACTGGTCCGGCGATGCCGTCGCGCTGGTCGAGGACGGGACGATTCACGGCCGCGAACTGGTGGAGGCCGTGCGGGCGGGCATCGAGGAGCGCGGCATGAAACCGGTCTTCACCGACACCTACCGGCCCGGACAGGAACAACAGGTCGCGCTGGTACGACGGCTGAAGAAGGCCGGGGCCACGCATGTCTTCGTCGGCGGCGACCGCAACGACGTAGCGGTCATCGCACGCGATGCGGCGGCCGAGAAGGCGACGCTGACCCTGATGGGCGGCGACGCGATGCGGGCGGCTGACCAGCCCGTCGCGCTCGCCGCCGGAACCCTGGCCGTCGCCCTGCCGGAATACGACACCTCCCCCTCGGCACAGGAGGCCGTCGCTCTTCTGCGCAGCAAGGGCATCGTCCCGGAGGGTTACGTGCTGCCCGCCTTCGCGAGCGTCGAGCTGGTCACCGATGCCGCGGGCCTCTCCTCGGCGATGGGCATGCCCGTTGCCGAGGCGCTGGCCGGAACCGCTTTCGACACGGCGATCGGCAGCGTCACCTTCGGTACCGATCATGAGCTTGCCGACAATCCATACACGTTGATGGCGTGGAAGGACGGACGCTTCGTATCCGTCGGCGCCGTCGGACAGTAGCGCCGCGCCGGTGCGGTTCAATACGGCCATTGCGGCTGCGAAAACACGCCGCCATCGACCCAGATCGTCTGGCCGGTGACGAACCCCGCCGCCTCGCTTGCAAGAAACAGCACCGGACCGGCGATGTCCTGAGGCGTGCCGACGCGCCGCAGCGGCGTCACCGCGCCCCACGTCTCGGCATAGTCCGGCGCTTCCATCTTCGTCCGCTCGGTCTCGATTGCACCCGGCGCGACGCAGTTGACGCGGATGCCGCTCGGCCCGAGTTCCACCGCCGCAACCTTGGTGAACTGTTCGACGCCGCCCTTCGACGCCGTGTAGTCGACGAGCCGTGGAAAGGCATGCTTGTTGCAGCCGGAGCCGATATTGATGATCGACCCGCCCTTGCCGGCGCTGACCATATGTCGGGCGACGATCTGCGTGTTCAGGAAGGTGCCCTTTAGGTTGGTGCGGATGACCGCGTCCCAGCGTTCCTCGGACAATTCGAGCAGGGGCGACCAGGTCTGGATACCGGCATTGTTGACCAGCACGTCAGGCGCCTGGCCCGCCCATGCCTCGGCTTCGGTGACGAAACGCTCCACGGCCGCGGCATCACCGACATCGCACGTCGCCGCCATGACCCGCCCGCCACCGGGGGCGCTGGCGACCGTTGTCTCCGCATCCTCGACGGCACCGAGGTAGCTGAAGGCAACGTCGTAGCCCTCCGCGACAAAGGCCGACACCAGGTGCCGCCCGATACCCGAACTTCCTCCGGTGATGATTGCAAACCGCTTCATGCCTCGCCTCCACAAACCACCCGCAGGGATGGCCCGACGAGCGGACAACGTCAAGTCGCCCGCCGTCCTCACCCTTGGTACGGTTGCCGCGCCCGGCCCGCAATGTTAAGGCGACGCCAAAGTCACCGCCGACAAGGAAAGAGCCCATGACCCGCCCGCTGCTGATCGCCCCTTCGATCCTCGCCTCCAATTTCGCGAAGCTCGGCCAGGAGGTCGCCGACGTCGTGGAAGCGGGCGCGGACTGGATCCATCTCGATGTCATGGACGGCCATTTCGTGCCGAACATCACCTTCGGCCCGCCGATCGTCAAGGCGCTCCGGCCCTACACCAAGGCCGTCTTCGACTGCCACCTGATGATTGCACCTGCCGATCCCTATCTCGAAGCCTTCGCCGACGCAGGCTGCGACTACATCACCGTTCATGCCGAGGCCGGTCCGCACCTTCATCGCTCGCTCCAGACTATCCGCGCGCTCGGCAAGAAGGCCGGCGTGTCGCTCAATCCGGCAACCCCGGTTTCGGTTCTCGAACATGTGCTCGACGACATCGACCTGCTCCTGATCATGAGCGTCAATCCGGGCTTCGGCGGACAGAAGTTCATTCCTGCCATGGTCGAGAAAATCGCCGAGGCGAACCGGATGATCGGCGATCGCCCCATCATGCTCCAGGTGGACGGCGGCATCACCGCCACCACGGCCCCGCTCGTCACCTCGGCCGGCGCCAACGTGCTGGTCGCGGGCTCGGCGATCTACAAGGGCGAAGGCGTTGACGACTACCGCAAAACCGTCGACAGTCTGAGAAAGGCTGCCGAAGAGGGACGTCGTTGAGGGGATTGCGGGGATCGCTTGCAGGACTGACGGCTGGTTTCGCGCTCGCCGCGACGGCCGCCACGGCCGGTGACATCGCCGGCTTCCGGTCGATCGGTTTTTCCGGCAACGGCAAGATCTACGCCTTCGAGGAATACGGCGTCCAGGACGGCTCCGGCTTTCCCTATTCGAACATCTACGTTCTCGACGCTGAAAAGGATACCTTCCTCCCCGGAACGCCGATCCGTGTGCGGATCGACGACGAGCAGGCAGGGCTCCGCGCCGCCCGAGCCGAAGCGGCGAAGAAGGCAGCCCCGCTCATCGAAGACAACGCCCTTTCCGACGAACCAGGGCAAGTCGTTGCCTTCAACCCGGTGACGGAAGTCGACTCCGACCCGCATCGGATCCGGTACCTGCCCTTCCCCAGCGATCCGCCCTTCGGCAAGCCCTATACGCTGGCGCTGGAGGAATATGCACTCCCCTCGCCGCCGGCCTGCAAGGACATCGTCGAGGAGGTCAGGGGCTTCCGGCTGCGGCTCACGGAGCGCGACGGCGCTGCTGCCACCGACCTCATCCACGAAGACGACCATCTGCCCGCAAACCGCAACTGCGCGACGGGCTACCGTCTTGCCGGGGTCGTGACCAATACGCCCTCGTCGGCACCTCCCGTCCACATCGCCCTCGTCCTCGTGCTGAGCTTCGGCTTCGAGGGGCGCGACGGACGCTGGATCGCCGTGCCGGTGCATCCCTGAACATGCTCCGGACCACCCGCCCGTCGCCGCTCACCTTGCGCGCCCGCCTCGCCGCCAGCATTCCGTCGGCCGGTCTCTGGCTTCTCGGCGCACCGGTTTGGGGCGCAGTCATGGCGCTTTCATGCCAGCTCGCGATGTGGATGCTGCACTGGACGCCCTACGCACACCGCGACCAGTTGCTGCTGCTCTTTTTGGGCGGCGGCATGCTCGGTTGGCTGACCGCCGTGCCCGTCACCCGCTTCTTCAGCCTCGACCGGCCCGTCGAGACCCGCTTTGCCGCCGGCTTCCTCTTTCTTTCCGTCGGTACGGTCGCCTTTACCGCCTTTCTCTTCGCCATGCAGTACCGTTCCTTCTACGCGCAGTGGCATGCGCCGTTCGGTACGCGGATCTGGGCGTTTCAGTTCGTCTTTACCTCCGCCTCGGCGGTCTTCCAGTTCTCAGTCCTGGGTCTGCGCCTCTTCCTGCCGTTCGGACTTGTCTTCCTCCTCGCGGCAAGCCTGCTGCTGGCACGCCGCAACCGTTGAGATTGCCGGCGGTCTTTGCTAAAGCGACGCCATCCCGCAGCTTTCCAGGAAAGATAGGCCTATGATCCCCCGCTATTCCCGGCCCGAAATGGTCGCCGTCTGGTCGCCCGAAACCAAGTTCCGCATCTGGTTCGAGATCGAGGCCCACGCTTGCGACGCGCTCGCCGAGATCGGCGTGATCCCGAAGGACGCTGCAAAGACCATCTGGGAAAAGGGTGGCGCGGCGGAGTTCAACGTCGCCCGCATCGATGAGATCGAGGCCGTCACCAAACATGACGTCATCGCCTTCCTCACCCATCTTGCCGAGTTCGTCGGCCCGGACAGCCGCTTCGTCCATCAGGGCATGACCTCGTCGGACGTGCTCGACACGACCTTCAACATCCAGCTCGTGCGCGCCGCCGACATCCTGCTGGCCGACATGGACCGCGTGCTTGCTGCGCTGAAGAGCCGCGCATTCGAGCACAAGGACACGATCCGCATCGGCCGCAGCCACGGCATCCATGCCGAGCCGACGACGATGGGCCTTACCTTCGCCCGCTTCTATGCCGAGATGAGCCGCAACCGTGCGCGCCTCGAAGCGGCACGCGCCGAAGTCGCGACGGGTGCAATCTCCGGCGCCGTCGGCACCTTCGCCAACATCGACCCGCGCGTCGAGGAACATGTCTGCGAAAAGCTTGGCCTGCAGCCCGAATCGATCTCGACGCAGGTCATTCCGCGCGACCGGCACGCGATGTTCTTCGCCACCCTCGGCGTCATCGCCTCCTCGATCGAGAACGTCGCGATCGAAATCCGCCACATGCAGCGCACGGAAGTCCTCGAGGCGGAAGAATTCTTCTCGCCCGGCCAGAAGGGTTCATCCGCCATGCCGCACAAGCGCAACCCGGTTCTGACGGAAAACCTCACAGGTCTTGCCCGCCTCGTACGCATGTCGGTCGTGCCGGCGCTGGAAAACGTAGCGCTCTGGCACGAGCGCGACATCAGCCATTCGAGCGTCGAGCGCGGCATCGGTCCCGACACGACGATCACGCTCGATTTCGCGCTCAACCGGCTCGCGGGCGTCGTCGAAAAGCTCGTGGTCTATCCCGAGAACATGCTGAAGAACCTCAACAAGTTCCGCGGCCTCGTCCATTCGCAGCGTGTACTTCTGGCGCTCACGCAGGCAGGCGTATCGCGTGAGGACGCCTATCGGCTCGTCCAGCGCAACGCCATGAAGGTCTGGGAACAGGGCAAGGATTTCCTTGAGGAACTGCTTGCCGACGAAGACGTGCGCAAGGCGCTCTCCGAAGAGCAGATCCGCGAGAAGTTCGATCTCGGCTATCACACCAAGAACGTCGACACGATCTTCAAGCGCGTTTTCGGCTGAGCCCTCTTCCTGTCAGCGAGGCGCCGTCCGCTCGAGCGGCGGCGCCTCTTCCGTATCGTCTCCCCTTGCCTTCAAACCGTCACCATCGGTCGAAAGGACAGGCTCCCGCGCATGGCGGTCACGCTTTGCGGCCTCGCCGAGAAGTGCATTGAGACGCTTCAATTCTTCCTCGTCGAGATTCTCGATTCCGATGAAACGGTTCTCCGCCTTGCTGCTCAGGATCAGTTCATCGAGCTTCGTCTGGATCGCCCGGGTGTCGCGCGACTGCGCGTTCTGAAGCACGAAGACCATCAGGAAGGTGATGATGGTCGTGCCGGTGTTGACCACCAGTTGCCAAGTCTCGCTGAAGTCGAACACCGGGCCCGTCAAGCCCCAGGCCACGATCGATGCAAGGGCGAGAGCGAAGACGGCAGGACGCCCGGTCCATTCCGAAACCGCCGTCGCAAACCGCGCGAAGATACTGATTTTGTCTGTCATTTGTGTACCGCCAGTGAAAAGTCGCAGTTAAACGCGCGAAGTGGCACGACGTTCCGGCGCGTCCGAACACGCTTCCACATTGACTTGCGTCAAGACCGACAGCAGAACATTCGTTCATACGGAAATGGCAATACATCCGCCGGCGAATGGCGTCCGCCCAGGGAGAACGATAGAATGCCGCATCGCAGTTCAGCCGGAGGTCGCTTCATCGGCTTGTCCGCGCCGGCGCTTGCCACTGCCTACGTTGTCCTGACAGCCGGCCCCGTCCTGCTCGCCTCGTTCACCGGAGGGCCGCAGGGAGCGACGGTGTTTCCGCTGCTTGCACGCGCTGCAGGCGTAGCGGCACTTGCCATGTTCCTGATGCAGTTCGTGACCTCGGGCCGCTTCGAAACCATCTCGGGTCGGATCGGTCTCGACCGGACAATGGGCTTTCACCGGCTCGCCGCCGTCGGCGCTCTCGGAATGCTCGGCCTCCACATCGTCTTCTTCCTCTTTCGACCCAGCGAAAGCGGTGTCGCGGCGATGGCGCGACGGTTGTTCGCATATCTCCTGAGACCAGACCTGCTGACCGGCGTGATTGCCACTCTGCTTGTGGTTCTCCTCATCCTCACCGGCAAATATCTGCGCGGAAGGCTGTTGCCCTACCAGGGATGGCGGCTCGGTCACGGGGCGATGGCGGTGGCGCTCGTGCTGCTCGGGCTCCACCACGCGTTCACGAACGCACGCTTCATGGCCGATCCCCTCGGCGCTTCCGCCTTGCTCTTCATCGCCCTCGTTGCGCTGGCATCGCTTCTCGTCGTCTATGTCCTCCGGCCCGTCCACGCCTTCCGCAACGGGTTCACGGTCGCCTCGGCGCGCGCGCTCAGCCCCTCAATCGCCGAGCTCGTGCTGACAACGGATACGCCCGAGCGCTTTTCCTTTGCCGCCGGTCAGTTCGCCTGGCTAACGATCGGCCGCCGCCACACCGTCACCGACAATCCCTTCTCGATCGCCTCCGCTCCCTCTGACCTGCCGCAGCTGCGCTTCCTGATCCGCAACGCCGGGGACATGAGCGGCGCCGTCACCGGCCTTGCGCCGGGAACGCGTATCGGCGTCGACGGGCCGCACGGGAGCTTCACGCTGCGTGAGGCCGGCGACGGTCCAATCCTGCTTCTCGCCGGCGGCATCGGCATAGCGCCGGTGCTGAGCCTTGTGCGCGCACTCGCCACGACAGGCGATTCACGGCCAGTGCGGCTGATCGCCGGCGCCCGGTCGGCCGCCGACCACGTCGTTCGGAAGGAGATCGAGGCCTTGATGGCGGGACACGATTTCAGGGCAATCTTCCTCACGGACATGGACGACGACGCGGGTTGCGAACAAGGAACCTGCGATGCCGGTCACCTCGCTCGAATTGTCGACGGCCTTGATCCCGCTGGGGTCACTGCCTTCGTCTGTGGTCCGCCCGCCATGATGGAGACCGCTGTCGGCTTGCTCGTGGAAGCTGGCGTCCCGCCTGGCCGGATCGTCATGGAGCGCTTCGACTTCGACGCCGGCGATGATGCCGTTTGCCGGATGGTCAGGCGTCGCTTCATCTCGGTCATGGCACTGGTCTACGGTGCGACATTTGCCGTGGCTCTCACCGCGGCTCTCTTACGCTAGCTCGCAAGAGGAGGCTATTTTCTGCCTGCGGCCGCCGCGCTCGTCTTGACGCGGCGCCATCGCGAACGCAGATAAGCGGCATGAAAGCGTCCGACGTCGATATTCTCATTATTCCCGGTTACACCAATTCCGGGCCCGATCACTGGCAGAGCCGCTGGCAGGCGAAACTCTCGACAGCCCGCCGTGTGGAACAGGCCGAATGGTCGAAGCCCGTCAGGGAGGACTGGGTGGAGCGCGTGGTCGAGGAGGTGAATTCCTCGACCCGACCGGTGGTTCTGGTCGCCCATTCACTGGGCGTCGCAACCGCCGTTCACGCTGTGCCGCGCTTCACGAGCACAGTCGCCGGCGCCTTCTTCGTCGCGCCGCCGGACGTCGCCAATCCGCAGATCAGGCCGAAACACCTGATGACCTTCGGACCTTACCCACGCGATCCACTGCCGTTTCCGTCGATCACCGTGGCAAGCCGGAATGACCCCTTCGGCGCATTCGAGCAGGCGGAGGACGTGGCTGGCGCCTGGGGCTCGCTGCTTCTCGATGCCGGCGAGTGCGGGCACATCAACGCCGAGTCTGGCCATGGTCCATGGCCAGAAGGCACGATGGTCTTCGCGCAATTTCTCGCACGACTTTAGTAAACAAGGCGGCGCAACGCCATGCGCCACGACAGTGACTTTTGCCGCATCGGCGGCGAGTTCGTCTTCCTGGCGGCCTATGACGGCGACTAGGACGAGCTCGCGGTCATGGCAGAGCGGCGGCGTGGCACGATCATCGAGGTGGAAATGCGGAACAGGTCCGCGTTCTCGCCAAATTGCGCTGCGACGTGCCGCAGGGCTACGGCCCGGCAAAACCGATGGCGATGGAAGACACGTTCGCCTTCCTGCGTGGAGAGCGTTGGTGCGCTGTGAGCGGCGCGGTCGCAAGGACCGCGCCCACGGGAACTGTTATTCGCTCTGGACCTGATCGACGGCCTGGGCGAGGAAGTCGCTCATCTTGACGCGCAGCTCCTGCTCGTCAACCGAAACGCCGGCGGCGGCGAGATCGTCGCGGACCTTGCGGAAAACGTCTTCATGGCCCGCTTCCTCGAAATCCGAGGCGACGACTTCCTTGGCATAGGCTTCCGGATCCTTGCCCATCAGCGCGGCCGCCCAGAAACCGAGCAGCTTGTTGCGCCGCGCTTCGGCCCGGAACTTCAGTTCCTGATCGTGCGCGAACTTGTTTTCAAATGCCTTTTCGCGATCGCTCATGCCGCTCATCTGTGTCTCCCAAAAACTAGCGCCATCCAAGGGGTTTCCGCCCCCATTAATCAAAAGCCCCGTCAAAGTCCAATGCGAAGTTAGGCGGATATGGGGCCTTCCGTCCGGGATCTGAGGATTTGATCGAAACGGACAACACCTGCATTGTGAAAACCGTTGTTTTCCGCTATGGGACCGCAACATATCGATCCACGCGTCCGCGATGTGACGCCAACAGCAGAGACAACCAGCCATGAACCGTCGCCGCCGTGTTTACGAGGGCAAGGCCAAGATCCTTTATGAAGGACCGGAGCCGGGCACGCTGATCCAACACTTCAAGGACGACGCCACCGCTTTCAACAAGAAGAAGCACGACGTCATCGACGGCAAGGGTGTGCTCAACAACCGCATCTCCGAGTACGTCTTCACGCACCTCAACAAGATCGGAATTCCGACTCATTTCATCCGCCGGATCAACATGCGCGAGCAGCTGATCAAGGAAGTGGAGATGATCCCGCTCGAGATCGTCGTGCGCAACGTCGCCGCCGGCTCGCTCGCCCGGCGCCTCGGCATCGAGGAAGGCGTGGTCCTGCCCCGCTCGATCATCGAATTCTACTATAAGTCCGATGCGCTCGACGACCCGATGGTCTCCGAAGAACACATCACCGCCTTCGGCTGGGCCAATCCCGCCGAACTCGACGACATCATGGCGCTCGCCATCCGCGTCAACGACTTCCTGAGCGGCCTCTTCCTCGGCGTCGGGATTCAGCTGATCGACTTCAAGATCGAATGCGGCCGCCTCTACGAGGGCGACATGATGCGCATCATTCTCGCCGACGAGATCTCCCCCGATTCGTGCCGCCTTTGGGACATCGAAACCAAGGAGAAGATGGACAAGGACCGGTTCCGTCAGGATCTCGGCGGGTTGCTCGAAGCCTATCAGGAAGTGGCCCGCCGCCTCGGCATCATCAATTTGAATGAACCGCTGCGCGGCACCGGGCCGGTTCTGGTCAAGTAAGGACAGGAGAAGCCTATAGTGATCAAGGCACGCGTGACCGTAACTTTGAAGAACGGCGTTCTGGACCCGCAGGGCAAGGCGATCGAAGGCGCCCTCTCCGCGCTCGGTTTCGAAGGCGTCGACCATGTCCGCCAGGGCAAGGTCTTCGACCTCGAGCTCGAAGGCACCGATAAGACGAAGGCGGAAGCCGACCTCAAGGCCATGTGCGAGAAACTCCTCGCAAACACGGTCATCGAGAACTATACTATCTCCATCGCCTGAGGGTTGAAGGAGCCGGCCGTGGCCGAGGTGACCAGCGAACTGATGTACGAGCTGCTGAAGAAGCTAAATCACCGATTTGACAAGGTTGATATCGCCATCAGCGAGCTGCGCGCAGACAATCAGACATTGAGGTCCCAGCTGCACGTACTGCAGGGTGACGTCAATAATCTGCGGGTTACCATCGGCCACGTCGAGAACCGCCTCGACCGCATCGAAAACCGTCTGGAGCTGCGCGAGCTTCAGGAAGCCCAAGCAAGGTTTGATCCCCACCCATGAAATCAGCCGTCCTTCAACTCCCCGGCCTCAACCGCGACCGCGACATGATTGCCGCGCTCACCAAAATTTCCGGCAAGGCTCCGCTCACCGTCTGGCAGACCGAGACGGAGATTCCGGAAAGCGTCGACCTGATCGTCATTCCGGGCGGTTTCTCCTACGGCGACTATCTGCGCTGCGGCGCGATCGCTGCTCGTATGCCGGTGATGCAGGCGGTCAAGGCGGCGGCAGAACGCGGCACCAAGGTGCTCGGCGTCTGTAACGGCTTCCAGATTCTCGTCGAAGCGGGCATGCTGCCGGGCGCGCTGATGCGCAACGCCTCGCTGAAATTCGTCTGCAAGGAAATCAAGCTCGAGGTCGTCAACGCCGAGACGGATTTCACCCGCGCCTATTCGAAGGGCCAGATTCTCCGTTGCCCCGTAGCCCATCACGACGGCAACTATTTCGCCGACGACGAGACGCTGAAGCGCCTCGAGGACAACGGCCAGGTCGTCTTCCGTTACGCCGAGGGCACCAACCCGAACGGCTCGATCCACGACATCGCCGGCGTGATCAACGCCCGGGGCAATGTCCTCGGCATGATGCCGCACCCGGAGAACCTGATCGAGGCGGCTCACGGCGGCAGCGACGGCCGCGGCCTCTTCGCCTCGGCTCTCGACGTCATCGCAGCCTGACGTCACCGGTCGAAGATCATCCGCACCAAGAACCTGGAACTCCGCTCATGCGCCCTGCTGTCGTCGTGCTCAGCCTTTCCGGCGCGCTCGCGCTGACCGCCTGCCAGTCCGACACGCCGAAGCCGAGCCGCGGCCATTCCGCGCTCGACGTCATGGAGAGGGTGGCGGTCGGCGCCAATACCTGCTGGATCAAATCGGGTGACGGCGATTTCAAGGGTTACGCCATGGCGCCGGAGCTCGATTCCTATTCCGGTCGTCCGCGCATTCTGCTCGTCCGGAAGAACAGCAGCGACATCCGCCCGCACCTCGTCGTGCAGGCAGAGGGCAACCCGGCGCGCCTTGATGCCTTCGGGCCGATGATGGACGAGCCGGTTCATGCTCGCATCGTGCGCGATGTGAACCGCTGGTCCAAGGGCGACAAGGGCTGCTGATCGCCTTTCCTCCGCGCCTTGGCGACGCACGCTCCCTGTGGAAAAGTAGTCCCAGAATGACGATCGAAGAGCATCGTCACCAATATACGCTTTTCCTGTTGCACTAATAAACGCCGTCAGCCTATCCTCCGCACAACCTTCCCGAGCTGCTTCGCTTCGGAGGTGATCTGCAGGAGGAGCCTCGATCAATGGGTACTGCCACTGCTGTCAAGCTTCGGCGCCTCGGAACAGCGGTGGCCATGCTTTCAATTGCGTGGTCCGGGCAAGCGGCGGCGCAGGAGCACCTGTTCGATGAGGTGCGTCTTGGCGGATTGATGGCCGCCGACAAGACCGACACCAACGACGAGAGGGGCGGCTTCGTCGAGGCCATGTTCTTGTTCGACCCATGGGGCCACAATGAGGCCGACGGCCTGCAGAAGCTCATCCGTCCCCGTGTTCATGCCGGCGCGACCATCAGCTCCGCCGGGGAAGCCAGCCAGCTTTTCACCGGCCTCAGCTGGACCGTCGATCTCGGCGATGGGTTCTTTCTCGAGAGCGGCTTCGGCGGCACCCTGCACAATGGAGACCTGAGGGACGACGGAACGGACGGCCCCAAGCTCGGCTGCTCGCTTCTGTTTCACGAGTATGCCGCGGCCGGCATCAGCCTCGATGCCCACTGGAGGGTCGTTGCGCAGCTCGAGCACTCCTCGCATGCCAACCTCTGTGGCGACACCAACAACGGCCTCACGCGCGGCGGGATTCTCCTCGGCTACAAGTTCTAGGACCGATCGAGGACGGGGCGGCGGCGACCACCCGTCCGGAATTCACTTTGGAGACACCGTCCTGTCGATCGCGAGAAACAGCGAGCGGCGGATTTCAGCGTCCGCTTGGCGCTGCGTCAACCCGATGTCGCGAAGCTGACTGGCCGTCAGCCCGGCAAGGTCGATCCGGGTCCTGCGGACACGCCGCCGACGGGCCGCCTCCCCGAGGATTGCTGCCAGAGCGTTCCTGACACGCCGCCACCATGGCGCCGAGCCTCCGGTCTCGCCTCGAATCTGGCGCATTGTATCGATTGTCATCATATTCTCCGGATATCGACATCAAAAGTCAGATACAATTGCTATGAATTGACAAGTCGAGAATGACAATCTACGAAAATGTCACCATGACAAATTGGCTTCCAGACATCGCCTCGACCGAAGGCCCCCTCTATGTCCGCATCGCCGACGCGACCGAACGCGACATCAAGCGCGGACGCCTCTCCCACGGCGCGAAACTGCCGCCGCAGCGGGATATCGCCTACGACATGGGTGTCACGATCGGGACGATCTCCAGGGCCTACAACCTGCTGCGCGAGCGCGGCCTGGTGTCCGGCGAAGTCGGACGGGGCACCTACGTGCTCGAGACGCAGCGGGAAGCGCCCGCACCGGCCGGGGATCCCGTCGTCGCCCGTTTCGGCGGGACGAGACCGCTAACGGCACCGGCCGGAAAATTGCGCTTCGACACCACGGCCGCCGTCGACGTCGGGCAAGCGGCCTTCATCGCACAGCTGATGCAGGATATCGCCCGCGATTATCCGGGTGAGCTTGCGAGCTACACCCGCACGCTCGCCCCGCACTGGCTGGAGGCGGGTCGCCGGTGGCTGGCCAGCGGCGACTGGGCACCCGACGCAGAGACAATCACGCCCCATCTCGGTGTTCATGCCGCCGTCGTCGCCATCATCGCGGCGGTTACCAGCCCCGGCGACCGTTTGCTCTGCGAGCATCTGACCTATTCGCAGGTGTCGCGCAGCGCGACCCTGATCGGCCGCCAGGTCTGTCTCGTCGATTCCGACAGGGACGGCATCCTGCCGGACGACTTCGAAAGGGTCTGCGCACGCGAGCACCCGAAGCTCGCCTTCATCATCAGCTCGGGACAGAATCCAACCCTTAGCTCCCTGCCCGAGGAACGGAGGCGGCAGATCGCCGAAATCGCCCGCAAGTACAACGTCTTCCTGATCGAAGACTACATCTATGGCGCCCTGATACAGGACCGCATTCCGTTGCTTGCGGAAATCGCACCCGACCGGACCTTTCTCGTCGGAGGGCTGTCGAAAGCGGTCGCTGCCGGGGTTCGCGGCGCGTGGGTCGCGGCCCCCGACCATTTCTCGCAACGCCTGCGGGTCACCCAGAAGATGACCTCCGGCGGGCTGCCCTTCGTCCTCGCCGAGCTGAATGCACAGCTCGTGCTTTCGGGCGCGGCCGACGATATCCGCCAGCGTGTCGTCGAGGAGATCGGCATCCGCGAACGTCACGTGCGCGACATCTTCGCGGGCCACGTGTTGCGCTCTCATCCGTGCATTCCGTTCTTCTGGCTACAATTGCCGGAGCCTTGGCTTTCAGGAACCTTCAAGCAGGCGGCGCTCAACGAGGGCGTGCTGATCGACGACGAGGACGAGTTCAAGGCCGGCCGCTCCTCCCGTGTCTACCACCACGTCCGCGTGGGTTTCAGCGAAGGCCGCGAGCGGGAAGCCATGCTTGCCGGTCTGCACACGCTGCGCCGACTGCTCGACGGCGGCCCGGCAGCCTACGAAACCGATTCCTGAATCTCCTCCGGATCACGTCGAAAAACGGGCAATTTCCCTATCGCGGTTTGGCCGCGCATGGGCTATAGGCAGTCCGAAGCCGCCGTCCCAACGATCCAGAGAAGATCATGACCATTCCGAACGCCATTCCGATCACGCCTGAACTCGTCGCCGCCCACGGTCTCAAGCCTGAGGAATACGACCGGATTCTGGAGCTGATCGGACGCGAGCCGACGTTCACCGAGCTCGGCATCTTCTCCGCCATGTGGAACGAGCACTGCTCCTACAAATCCTCCAAGAAGTGGTTGAAGACACTGCCGACCAAGGGACCGCGCGTGCTGCAGGGTCCCGGTGAGAACGCCGGCGTCGTCGACATCGACGACGGCGATTGCGTCGTCTTCAAGATGGAAAGCCACAACCACCCCTCTTTCATCGAGCCCTACCAGGGCGCTGCGACCGGCGTCGGCGGCATCCTGCGCGACGTCTTCACCATGGGCGCCCGCCCGGTAGCGGCAATGAACGCGCTGCGCTTCGGCGCGCCGGATCATCCGAAGACCCGCCATCTCGTCGCCGGCGTGGTTGCCGGCGTCGGCGGCTACGGCAATTCCTTCGGGGTGCCGACAGTCGGTGGCGAAGTCGAGTTCGACGCCCGCTACAACGGCAACATTCTCGTCAACGCCTTCGCCGCGGGACTTGCTAAGTCGAACGCAATCTTCCTTTCGCAGGCCAAGGGCGTCGGCCTGCCGGTCGTCTATCTCGGCGCCAAGACCGGCCGCGACGGTGTCGGCGGCGCGACCATGGCGTCCGCCGAATTCGATGAATCGATCGAGGAAAAGCGCCCGACCGTTCAGGTCGGCGACCCCTTCACCGAGAAGTGCCTGCTCGAGGCCTGCCTCGAACTCATGCAGACTGGTGCGGTCATTGCGATCCAGGACATGGGCGCCGCCGGCCTGACCTGCTCGGCCGTCGAGATGGGCGCCAAGGGCGACCTCGGCATCGAGCTCGACCTCGACAAGGTGCCGGTCCGCGAAGAGCGCATGACCGCCTACGAGATGATGCTGTCGGAAAGCCAGGAGCGCATGCTCATGGTCCTCAGCCCGGAAAAGGAGCAGCAGGCCGAGGCGATCTTCCACAAGTGGGGCCTCGACTTCGCGATCGTCGGCAAGACGACCGACGACCTGCGCTTCCGCGTCCTGCACCAGGGCGAGGAAGTGGCGAACCTGCCGATCAAGGAACTCGGCGACGAGGCTCCGGAATACGACCGCCCGTGGGTCGAGCCGAAGGCGCCGGCCCCGCTCGCGGAGAACGACATTCCGCAGGCGGACGTTGCCGACGCCCTCCTGAAGCTCGTCGGATCACCGAACAATTGCTCGCGCCGCTGGGTCTACGAGCAGTACGACACGCTGATCCAGGGCAACTCGCTGCAGCTTCCGGGCGGCGACGCCGGCGTAGTGCGCGTCGACACCCATCCGACCAAGGCCCTCGCCTTCTCCTCCGACGTGACGCCGCGCTATGTCGAGGCCGACCCGTTCGAGGGCGGCAAGCAGGCGGTGGCCGAGTGCTGGCGCAACATCACCGCGACCGGCGCCCTGCCGCTCGCTGCGACCGACAACCTCAATTTCGGCAATCCCGAGCGTCCGGAAATCATGGGCCAGTTCGTCTTCGCGATCAAAGGCATCGGCGAAGCCTGTAAGGCCCTCGACTTCCCGATCGTCTCGGGCAACGTCTCGCTCTACAACGAGACCAACGGCCAGGCGATCCTGCCGACCCCCACGATCGGCGGCGTCGGTCTGCTCAACGACTGGTCCAAGATGGCCCGCATCCGCTTTGCCGCCCAGGGCGAAGCGATCCTGCTCGCCGGCGCACCTTCGGGCTGGGGCACGCATCTCGGCCAGTCAGTCTACCTGCGCGATGTTCACGGTCGCACCGACGGCCCTGCCCCGCATGTCGACCTCATCGAGGAGAAGAAGGCGGGCGACTTCGTTCGCGGCCTTATCGAGGACGGGCTGGCGACGGCCGTCCACGACTGCTCGTCCGGCGGCCTTGCTCTCGCGGTCGCCGAAATGGCGATGGCCTCGGGAATCGGCGCCAGCATCAACGCGCTCGAGGGCGCTGATCCGATCCCGGTTTTCTTCGGTGAAGACCAGGGCCGCTATGTCGTGACGGTCAAGGAAGAGAACGTCGATGCGGTGCTCGTCCGCGCCGAAGCGGCGGGCGTCTTCTGCCCGTGGATCGGGCGGACCGGCGGTTCGACGGTTAAGCTGGGACAGGCTCGCCCGGTGGCAATTGAGCAATTGCGCTCGGCACATGAATCGTGGTTCCCTGACTTCATGAGCGGAGAACTGGCCTAAGGCCGCCCGCAAGGAAGGAGTACCGATCATGGCTATGAAACCCGGCGACATCGAAGATCTCATCAAGGCTGGCATCCCCGGGGCCCGCGTCGTGATCCGTGACCTGGCCGGAGACGGCGATCACTATGCTGCAGAGGTCGTCGCGGAGGCATTCCGCGGCAAGACGCGCGTGCAGCAGCACCAGATGGTCTATGACGCGCTGAAGGGCAATATGGGCGGCGTGCTGCATGCGCTCGCCTTGCAGACCTCGGTTCCGGAATAGCTCAACGGAAAGTCACGACCGTGAAGGGCGTCCTCGGCGAATTCATCGCGGCACTGATCAGGAGCATCGTCTCGGGGCTCACGAGGCGCCGACGGCGCTCTCATGTCACCCACCGGACGTCGTCCGCCTCGCGGCAGAAGAGCATCACGCGCAGCGCCGGCAAGACGGCGCGCGCGGCTCGCCGGATCAACCGCCGAAGCCGATAGGACACACCCTTCGCCTGTTTCTGGCTTTTTTCAATTGGCGGCTGGAAATCTCGGCTCGCCATGTTATCTAAGCGAAAGACGAAGCAGCGGCACTTGAACCGCATGTGAAAGGATTTTGCCATGAGCGGCATCAACGAACTCATCGACAACGAAGTGAAGAGCAACGACGTGGTTCTCTTCATGAAAGGCACTCCGCAGTTCCCGCAGTGCGGCTTTTCCGGTCAGGTGGTGCAGATCCTCGATTATGTCGGGGTCGACTACAAGGGCATCAACGTGCTCGCCGATGACGAGATCCGCCAGGGCATCAAGGAGTATTCCAACTGGCCGACGATTCCGCAGCTCTACATCAAGGGCGAATTCATCGGCGGCTGCGACATCGTCCGTGAAATGTTCCAGTCTGGCGAACTGCAGAAGCATCTCGCCGGACAGGGCATCAGCGCCCGCGGCGCCGCCTGATATCCCGATCCGCGGCGTCCGCCGCGGACATCCATGACGCGTTCAATTTGCTAAGGCGCCGCCTCCCACGGCGCCTTCTCGCTGTTTTCCAGGAATGGATTCGATGAACAAACCACTGGAATCGCGTCCTTCCCTGCTCAAGGGTATGGGACGGCCGGAATTCATCGCGCTGATGGCGTTCCTGATGGCGCTGAACGCGCTGGCGATCGACATCATGCTGCCGGGGCTGCAACAGATCGGCAGCGCCCTCAACGTCACCAACGAGAACCACCGCCAGTATGTCGTCTCGGCCTACCTGATCGGCTTCGGCATCGCGCAGCTTTTCTACGGCCCGGTGGCTGACCGCTTCGGCCGTCGCAAGCCGATGCTGTCCGGCCTCGGCGTTTACGTTCTCTCCTCCCTCGCCGTCACGCTGGTGCCGAGCTTCGGCGCGCTGCTCGTACTCCGCTTCATCCAGGGTCTCGGCTCGGCCGCCATGCGTGTCATCACCATCTCCGTCGTCCGCGATGTCTACGGCGGCCGCCAGATGGCGGAGGTCATGTCGCTCATCATGATGGTCTTCATGGTGATCCCGGTCGTCGCTCCCGGCACCGGCCAGGTCATCATGCTGCTCGGCCACTGGCACCTGATCTTCGTCTTCATGGCGGTGGTAGCAACGCTCGTCGGCTGCTGGATGTATGTCCGCCTGCCGGAAACACTGTCACCGGCGGACGTTCGGCCGTTCACCGTGCGCTCGATCCTAGGGGGCTTCCGCATCGTCCTCACCGATCGGGTGGCGCTCTGCTACACGCTGGCGAGCACCTTCATCTTCGGCGCGCTGTTCGGCTTCATAAATTCGGCCCAGCAGATTTATGTCGGGATCTATCATCTCGGCACCTGGTTCCCGGTCGCCTTCGCCGGCGTCGCGACCTTCATGGCGCTGTCGTCCTTCGTGAACTCGCGCCTCGTCGGACGCTTCGGCATGCGGCGACTCTCGCACGCCTCGCTGGTCGGCTTCATCTCCATCACTTTCGTATGGCTGCTGGTGCAGGTCTTCGGACCTCAGCCGATGCCCTTCCCGCTGTTCTTCGTGCTCTTCGCTCTGGCGATGTTCCAGTTCGGCTGGATCGGCTCGAACTTCAACTCGCTGGCCATGGAACCGCTCGGCCATGTGGCAGGCACCGCTTCCTCGGTGCTCGGCTTCATGGGGACCGTCGGCGGTTCGCTGATCGGCGCGGCAATCGGCCAGGCCTATGACGGAACGGCATTGCCGATGGTGGCCGGTTATTTCACTGTGTCGCTGATCGGTCTCGTCTTCGTGCTGATCGCCGAGAAGGGACAGTTGTTCCGGCCGCACAACGCCCCGCGCTGACAAGAAAAAGCCCGGTCTGACCGGGCTTTTCTTTCAGACGGTGAAGACCTTCGCCATCAGCTCCCGCCAGCTCTCCTCGTCATTGGCGATCAACAAGCCGCCGGCCGTGTGGTGTGGAAGATAGGGCGAACCGTCGAAGCGGGCGGCATGGGCGCCTGCCTCTTGCGCAATCAGCGTGCCGGCCAGATGGTCCCAGGGCATCAGCTTGTTGTACATGGCGAAATCCATGTGCCCCTGGGCGAGCAGGCGGTATTCGTGAGCCGCGCAGCGATAGCTGGTGAAGAGACGTACGTCCGCCAGATTGGAGAGCAGCTTTCGGCGGGTCTCGATCTCGAAGAAGCCCGTATTGGCGATCCCGATCATCTGTGAGAGCGGCTGCGACGGCCGCATGACCATCCGCTCCTGCGTGCCGTCGGGGCGGCAGAGCCAGGCCCCCGATCCCTTTTCCGCGATCGCCCAGTCGTTGCCGATCGGGTCGTAGATGATGCTCGCAACGGTTTCGCCCTCGGAGACGACGCTCAACATCACGCCGAACAGCGGCAGGCCGGCGGCGAAGTTGAAAGTGCCGTCGATCGGGTCGACGACGACAGCGAGATCGGCATCGGCGATCTTGTCGAGAAGGGCCGGATCGGCGGCGACCGACTCTTCACCAACGAAGAGGGCGTCGGGAAGCAGTTCTGCGACTCGGTCGCGGATCATCCGCTCCGCCGCCTCGTCGGCCTCGGTGACGAGATCGATCGCCTCGGTCTTCATCCGGATGTCGCCGTCTCCGAGATTGCGGAAACGGGGCAGGATCTCGGCATACGCCGCCTCCTGAAGCACGTTGGCGAGCGCAGCGATGTCGAGATCGGCCATGGTCATTCGTCCTTTGTGGGCGAGAGGGAGGAGAAGTCGAAGAGCTTCGGATCGAGCAGATGCGACGGATCGACATGGGCGAGCGCCCGCAGCATGGCGTCCTTGCGGCCCGGCATCTTCGCTTCGATGCCGGCGAGCATCTCCTTCATCGCGTTGCGCTGCAGCCCGTCCTGGGAGCCGCAGAGATCGCAGGGGATGATCGGAAACTGCATGGCGACGGCGAACCGCGCGAGGTCCTCCTCCGCCGCATAGGCGAGCGGACGCAGGACCATGAGGTCTCCCTCGTCGTTCACGAGCTTCGCCGGCATGGCCGACAACCGGCCGCCGTGGAAGAAGTTCATGAAGAAGGTCTCGAGAATGTCCTCGCGGTGATGGCCGAGCACCAGAGCCTCGCATCCCTCCTCACGGGCGATCCGGTAGAGATTGCCGCGCCGGAGCCGGGAACAGAGCGAACAATAGGTGGCGCCCTGCGGCACCTTCTCCGTCACCACCGAATAGGTGTCGCGGTATTCGATCCGGTGCGGAACGCCGATCGACGCGAGATAGTCCGGCAGCACGTGCTTGGGAAAGTTCGGCTGCCCCTGGTCGAGATTGCAAGCGACGAGATCGACCGGCAGCAGGCCCCGCCATTTGAGGTCGAGGAGCAGCGCCAGCAGCCCGTAGCTGTCCTTGCCGCCGGAAAGCCCGACCAGCCAGCGCTTCTGCCCCTTCAGCATGTCGAAATCGGTGATCGCCTGCCGGACCTGGCGGATCAGCCGCTTGCGCAGCTTGTTGAAGCCGACCGAGCGCGGGGCGTCGGCAAAGACCGGATGGGCGGACACCGCGTCCGCGATCTCCCCATCATCGCCGGCATCGGCTTCGAATTGCTCGGCGGGCGTCGAAAGTGTCATCGTCTGGCTCCGGGACGGCCGGGATGGCTCGCACTGGCAATGCCTGCTCGGCGCGCGAAGATCAAGCCCCGAACACCGACCAGCCGGTGCGGGAGGCGAGCATTTCGAGCGCGACGGTGCCGAGTGCTGAGTTTCCGACCTTGTTCAGGCCCGGCGACCAGACGGCGATCGAGGCCTTGCCCGGCGCGATCGCCATGATGCCGCCGCCGACCCCGCTCTTGCCCGGCAGGCCGACATGGAAGGCGAAATCGCCCGAACCGTCATAGTGGCCGCAGGTGAGCATCAGCGCATTGATACGCCGCGCCCGCTTTTCCGACACCACGGAATAGCCGCCGATCGGGTCAGCACCGCGCGCTGCAAGAAAGAGCCCCGCCCGGGACAACTGTCGGCAGGTCATCGCAAGTGCGCACTGGTGAAAGTAAACTCCGAGAACATGATCAACATCATGCTGGAGGTTATTGAAAGAACGCATGAAGTTCGCGAGCGCGTAGTTGCGGTAGCCCGTCGCCGTTTCCGACTGTGCCACCGCCTTGTCGATCGTGATCGTGTCGTCGTCGGCGAGCGAGCGCACGAAGCGCAGGAATTCGCCGATCGCCTCCTTCGGCTTGTAGCCGGCAAGAACGAGGTCGCAGATGACGATGGCACCGGCATTGATGAAAGGATTGCGAGGAATACCCTGCTCATGCTCGAGCTGGACGATGGAGTTGAAGGCCGTGCCCGACGGCTCGCGACCGACCCGGCGCCAGAGCGCCTCGCCGACCTTGCCGAGCGCCAGCGTAAGCATGAACACCTTGGAAATGCTCTGGATGGAGAAAGGCACCGCGGCATCGCCGGCCTCGTAAACCTTGCCGTCGACCGTGGTCACCGCGATCCCGAACTGGTTCGGGTCCACCTTGGCAAGCTGAGGGATATAGTCCGCTACCTTGCCCTCGCCCCGTCGTTCCGCGAGCTCTGCGACAATCCCGTCGAGAAGTGCCTGAATATCCATGAGACAGTCCTCCTAACAAAAAAGCCGCCCCGAGGGACGGCTTTTCTGAATTCCGGATAGCACGCAATTAGCGCGAATAGAATTCGACGACCAGCTGCGGTTCCATGACGACCGGGTACGGAACGTCGGAGAGCGTCGGAACGCGAGCAAACGTCGCAACCATCTTGTTGTGGTCGACTTCGATGTAGTCCGGAACGTCACGCTCGGCGAGCTGGACCGATTCCAGAACCGTAACCAGCTGCTTGGACTTCTGGCGAACTTCGATGACGTCGCCGGCCTTGCAACGGTAGGAACCGATGTTGACGCGAACGCCGTTGACGGTGACGTGGCCGTGGTTGACGAACTGGCGGGCAGCCCAGACGGTCGGCACGAACTTGGCGCGATAGACGATGGCGTCGAGGCGCGATTCGAGCAGGCCGATCAGGTTTTCACCGGTGTCGCCCTTGCGGCGGTTGGCTTCTTCGTAGATCGCGCGGAACTGCTTCTCGCGGATGTCGCCGTAGTAGCCCTTCAGCTTCTGCTTAGCACGCAGCTGCACGCCGAAGTCGGAGAGCTTGCCCTTGCGGCGCTGGCCGTGCTGGCCCGGGCCGTATTCGCGGCGGTTGACCGGGGACTTCGGACGGCCCCAGATGTTCTCGCCCATGCGGCGGTCAATTTTGTACTTGGATGATGCGCGCTTGCTCATCGTATTTCCTTTCGACGTCTTCTTATGCGGCGCCTTCCGGCCCCGCCCTGTTAGGAAACACGCCCTCCTCTGGATTGCCTTCCGGCTTCTCCTGACAGGCGGCTCACGTCAGCAACGGAGCAGCCACGGGACATGTCAAATGAAACACCGGGCGTCGCCACCCGGTGCTGGCGCTGTCTTTAGGGGCAAGTCGCGGAATTGTCAACAAGCAGCGTGTGAGCCCGTCCGGGTTTGCTCGGGCCGCTTTTGTCAGCATATCACGGCATCGTTCGGCACGCAGCCATGGATTTTCTCTCGCCCGCCTCTTGAACAGCTCCGGCCGGCTTACCACCTCCGTCGTCGGCACCGGGCCCCTCTGACGTGTATCGCCGGATCGACCGTGATGTCGGTGCTCTTCCAATCAACCTGATCCGGCATGGACTATGTCATGGATTTCCTATGGGTTGATTTCCAGGGCGCCGCCGTCTGGATGTGGCTCGCCTTCATTTCCGCCGTTATCGCTCTGCTCGCCCTCGACCTCGGCGTTCTTCACAAAAAGAGCCACGAGATCGGCATCAGGGAGAGCCTGCTGATGTCCGGCATCTACATGACGCTCGGCGTTCTCTTCTCCGGCTTTGTCTGGAGCCAGTTCGGCCAGCAGGCAAGCGTAGAATACCTGACCGGCTTCGTGATCGAAAAAAGCCTGGCGATGGACAATATTTTCGTCATCGCCATGATCTTCGGCTACTTCTCCATCCCGCGCGAATACCAGCACCGCGTCCTGCTCTACGGCATTCTCGGCGTGATTGTGCTGCGCGGGATGATGATCGCCGCCGGCGCGGCCGTCGTTGAGAACTATGGCTGGGTTCTCTACCTCTTCGCCGCTTTCCTCATTATCACGGGCATCAAGATGCTGTTTTCGAGCAGCGAGCCCTATGACGTGGAGAACAACCCGGTCCTGAAACTGCTGCGCAAGCACCTGCCGCTCACCGACCGGCTGCATGGCGAGAAATTCTTCGCCCGCGAAGCCGACCCGAAGACGGGCAGGCTGAAGACTTATCTGACGCCTCTGATGCTGGCGTTGATCCTGATCGAGTTCGCCGACCTCGTCTTCGCCGTCGATTCGATCCCGGCGATCTTCGCGATCACCACCGATCCGTTCATCGTCTACACGTCGAACATCTTCGCAATCCTCGGCCTGCGGGCGCTCTACTTTGCGCTCGCCGCCCTCATCCACCGCTTCGCCTATCTCAAATATGCGCTGTCGGTGGTGCTCATCTTCATCGGCTCGAAGATCTTCGTCGCCGACATGCTGGGCCTTGCCAAAGTCCCGCCGCTGGTTTCGCTGGGTGTCACCGTCGCGATCCTCACCGCCGGCATTATCGGCTCGCTATGGGCAACCCGCGGCAAGCCGGCAGCAAAGCCCGCCGAGTAGGCGCCTCCCTTCAATCCCCCCGCGCCGGAACCTGCCGGCGCGGTTTTCTTTTCCCGAAACCGGCATTCCCGCCGCGTGACCGGCGCGCTAAGGTCGCCGTGATTTTCAGCCAGAATCGGATACCCGCCATGTCCCTTCCCCATGACACCGTTCTCGACCGCCTTCTCCGCTACGTCGTGATCGACACACAGTCCGATCCGACCTCGCAGGCGCAGCCGTCGACGGAAAAACAGAAGAATCTCGGCCGCCTTCTGGAGCGCGAGCTGAAGGCGCTTGGGCTCGACGACGCCCATCTCGACAAGCACGGCAATGTCTATGCGACGATCCCGGCCAATACGGACAAGGATGTGCCGGCGATCTGCTTCTGCTCACATATGGATACAGCCCCGGATTTTTCCGGCACCGGCGTCAAGCCACAGATCGTGAAGAATTACCAGGGCGGCGACGTCCGCCTTATCGGCGACACGAGCCGGGTCATCCGCGTTTCGGAGCACCCGGATTTGAAGGACCAGATCGGCCATGACATCGTCACCACCGACGGCACGACCCTGCTCGGCGCCGACGACAAGGCGGGTGTGGCCGAAATCATGTCCGCGGCGCAGTTCCTCGTCCGCAATCCCGAGATACCGCACGGGCCGGTCAAGATCCTCTTCACCACCGACGAGGAGATCGGCCGCGGAGCCGACAAGGTGGACTTGGAAAAGCTCGGCGCGAAGTTCGGCTACACGATGGACGGCTCGACCGTCGGCGAGATCGAGAACGAGACCTTCTCCGCCGACGGCGTGACCATCACGATCAAGGGCGTCGCGATCCATCCCGGCACCGCCAAGGGCAAGATGGAGAACGCCATCAAGATCGCCGCCGACATCATCGGCCGCCTGCCGAAGGACCAGGCGCCGGAGACGACGGAGGACCGGCAGGGTTTCATCCATCCGGTCGGCGTCAGCGCCTCGATGGAGGGCGCGGAACTCGGCTTCATCATCCGCGACTTCGAAGAAAAGGGCCTCGCCGAAAAGGAGGCACTTCTGAAGGCGATCACCGAGGATGTCATGGCGAGCTATCCGGGCTCGACCTTCACCTTCACGGTCAAGGAACAGTACCGCAACATGAAGATCGTCCTCGACCGCCATCCGGAAGTGATGGAGAACCTGCTGGAAGCGACCCGCCGAGCCGGACTCGAGCCAAAGGTCACCAGCATCCGCGGCGGCACCGACGGCTCGCGCCTCTCCTTCATGGGCCTGCCCTGCCCCAACATCTATACCGGCGGCCACGCCTACCACTCGCCGCTCGAGTGGGTCAGCGTGCAAGATATGGAAACGGCGGTAAAGACGATCGTGGAACTGGTGAAGGTCTGGGAAGAGCGGGCCTGACGGCCCGCAAGCTCTCAAGCCGGAAGACGAAAACGGATCTATTCCGCCGCGAAATGATCCGTCGGCGCCGGCTGGTCGTCCGCTGCGTCGGCGCTTCCGGGCGCAGTTTCCGCCTCGATGTCCGGAAAGGCGACGATGCGCTTGCCGGAAAAATCTGTGTGAACGACGACGAGCCCCTGCTCCTCGAAATAGCCGAGAAGCCTTCGGGCGCGCCGCGCCGAATGGGTGCCGTAGGCCCGCGCGATCCGGAGGTCCGAGGGACAGGCTTCCTTGCGGATCGCCGCCTTCGCCATCATCAGGAAGACGCCCTGCAGGTCTTCGGAAACACCCTCGGCAAGCGAAAGCGCCGTCTTCCAGGCGTCCGACGCCGCCGTCTCCTCGTCGACGCCCGAGCGCACCACCGCCACACGCCTGCGGAATTCGCCCATCGCCATCGGCGGGCCGCCGATCCGGCGCATCCGGGCGCGAACGAGGAATTCCTGATAGAGGACGGAATCGGTGCGATACGCCGCCTGCGGATCGTCGAGGATCTCGGCGAGCACGGCAGACAAACGCTCCTCCCGCTCCTCGGGCGACATCTCCAGGGCGCCGGGGCGGGTCTCGGCCGCGACCGGCGTCGAGGCAGCCGGTGCCGCGCGCGACAGCTCGGCCAGGATATCCGTCGTCGGACGCGGCTGCGGCGGCGCGCGGCGAACGATCGGGCGGGCAAGTTCCTCCGGGTCCGGCGTGAAGATCAGGTCCTCGACGTCCTGCGGCGCCTCCGGCAGCGGCATCAGCTTGGGGCTCGATGAACGCGCCGAGGTTTCGACCGCTCCGATGACGATCGGCAGCGGCCGGCGCGACATCGCCGGGCCGAGGGCGACGAAGTTTCCGCGCTTCAGGTCGCGGAACATCTCCGCCTGCCGGCGATCCATGCCGAGCAGGTCGGCGGCGCGTGCCATGTCGATGTCTAGGAAGGTGCGCCCCATCAGGAAGTTCGAGGCCTCGGCCGCGACGTTCTTCGCGAGCTTCGCAAGGCGCTGGGTGGCGATCACCCCGGCAAGGCCGCGCTTGCGCCCGCGGCACATCAGGTTGGTCATGGCGCCGAGCGACATGCGCCGCGCATCCTCCGAGACGTCGCCGCCCATGGAGGGCGCAAACATCTGCGCCTCGTCGACGACCACCAGCACCGGATACCAGAACTCGCGGTCAGCATCGAACATGCCGTTGAGGAAGGCCGCGGCCGCCCGCATCTGCTGCTCGATTTCGAGCCCCTCCAGCGTCAGAACGCAGGAAACGCGATGGCGGCGGATACGGTCGGCGATGCCGGCAAGCTCGGCTTCGGTGCGCTCGCCGTCGACGACGAGATGGCCGTATTTGTCCGAGAGCGTGACGAAATCGCCTTCCGGATCGATGACGACCTGCTGCACCCACTGTGCCGACTGTTCGAGCAGGCGCCGGAGGAGATGAGACTTGCCGGAACCGGAATTGCCCTGCACCAACAGACGGGTGGCGAGCAGCTCCTCGATATCGAGCTTGGCCGGCTGGCCGCCAGCCACCGTCCCCATGTCGATCCCGACCTGCAACTTGCCTACCTCTCGTTTCGAATCACAAGCCCGGCCTTTCCGGCCCGACACGCGTCCCGCCTACCTATCAAAGACGTCGGCGCATTTCGCCATTTCAATTGCGGAAACCCACAGGGAATGAGCGGTCAGATCTCGCCCTGCTCCGCCGGGGAGACGAGCAGCTTGTCGATGCGCCGGCCGTCAAGGTCGATCACCTCGAAGCGCCAGCCGTCGGCGATGAAGCTCTCGCCGAGCTCGGGAATGTGCTTCAGCACGTCGATGACGAAACCGGCAACGGTCGTATAGTCCGGGTCCTCCTCCACGCGGACGCGCACATGATCGACGAATTCGTCGATCGGCATCCAGCCGGAGACGAGGAAGGAACCGTCGTCGCGCTTGACGATCGCGCGCTCCTCCGTCTCGTCCTCCAGGAAGGCGCCCATGATCGCCTCGAGGATGTCGCCGGAGGTGATGATACCTTCGAAATGGCCGTTCTCGTCATAGACCAGCACCATATGGGGCGGCGCCTTGCGCATCGCTTCGATGATGTCGATCGCACTCGAAAAATCGGAGACGATCGGCACTTCGGTGACGATCGACCGCAGGTCGAAATCCTCGCCTTCAGCGACGACGGCGTTGTAGAAATCCTTGACGAAGAGAACGCCGATGATTTCGTCCGAGGTGCCATCACGCACCGGCAGGCGCGAATGCTGGGTGTGGCGAAGATGCTCACGGATCTCTCCGATGCTGTCTTCGAGATCGAGGACCTCGACGTCGCGACGCGGCGTCATCAGCCCGCGCGCGGTCCGGTCGGCCAGGCGCATGACACCGGAGATCATCGCCGATTCCTCGGTTTCGATGACACCGGCGCTCTGGGCCTCGGCGAGAACCGACTTGATCTCCTCGTCAGTCACCGTGCCCGCGGCCATCTCCTTCTGGCCGAGCAGGCTCAGGACCAGCCGGCCGGAATTGTCGAGCAGCCAGACGAGCGGCGCCGAGACCTTGGAAAGCACCAGCATCGGGCGAGCAACCCGCGCAGCCATCATCTCGGGATTATGAAGGGCGATCTGCTTCGGCACGAGTTCGCCGATGATCAGCGACAGATAGGTGATGAGGACGACGACCGAGCCGACACCGATGGCGTCCGAAAGAGCCGGCGACACGCCCTGCGACAAGAGCCAGCCCGCGAGCCGGTTGCCGAGGGTAGCACCCGAAAAGGCACCGGACAGCACCCCGACCAGCGTGATTCCGATCTGCACCGTCGACAGGAAGCGGCCGGGCTCCTCGGAGAGCCGGATGGCGACGGTCGCGCCGTGATTGCCTTGTTCGGAGAGCACCTTGAGCCGCGCGGAGCGGGAGGAGACAACCGCCATTTCCGACATTGCGAGGACGCCGTTCAGGACGGTGAGCAAAATCACGATGATGATTTCTATGGCCAAGGCAGTTCGAGAGCTCCGTTGATCGACGCGCCGCGAGGGCGCATCAGCGAACCACTAGCATACATTGAAGACGCTTTTCAAAATACCGTAGGAAAATTGACCGTTTCCGAAGAAGAGCAAGTGCGGCGCAGGCGGGAAATTTCCCTCAGCAGGTCCTGAGACCAAAGCCCTGCATGAGACGCCGGGTGGAAAAATCGGGATTACCGGAGGTGAACACCGCGAAATCGTACTGTTCCGGATGCTCCGCATCGAGCGCCGGCGGCACCAGACGCCGCGCTTGTCGGGCGATCGCCTCCGCCGGATCCAGCCAGTCTACGGGCCAGGGCGCCAGACGGCGGAAGATGTTTGCGAGGAACGGATAGTGCGTGCAGGCGAGGACGACGATGTCAGTGCGCCGGCCGTCCATCTCGACGAAGCACGGCATGATCTCGTCGAGCACGAGGTCGTCCGAGATTGATTCGCCGCGGATATAGGCTTCCGCCATGCCGGCAAGGTTCTGCGAGCCGACGAGACGGACGTGGCACTGGCCGGCGAAGGACTGGATCAGGTCACGGGTATAGGCGCGCTTGACTGTCCCCGGCGTCGCGAGAACCGAAACGAGCCCGGAGCGGGTGCGCTCCGCCGCCGGCTTGATCGCCGGCACCGTGCCGACGAAGCGCATTTCGGGAAAGCGGGCGCGAAGATCGGCGCCCGCGAGCGTAAAGGCAGTGTTGCAGGCGATGATCACCGCCTCCGGATCATAGGTGCCGAGCAGATCGGAGAAAAGATCGAGGATGCGCGCCTTCAACGGCTCCTCGTCCCATCCGCCATACGGGAAGCCCGCATCGTCGGCGACGTAGATGAAGCCGCGCTCGGGCATCAGCACCCGCGCCTCCCGCAGCACCGTCAGTCCGCCGATGCCGGAATCGAATATGAGTACGGGCTTCAGTTCACGCGTCATCGCCGCCATCTTCGCCTGCCTGATTGACCGGCCCTGCACTCCCGCGTGGTTTCAGGCGGGAGAACCGGTCGAGGGATGAGATCACCCCGCGGAACACGCTGATTTCCTGTGCGGTGAAGGCGCGGCGCGAGAGGACGGCGCGGAGGTTGTCGACCATTTTCGGCTTTTTTGCGGGGGGACGGAAGTAGCCGCGGGCATCCAGCGCCTCCTCGATATGCTCGAACAGGCCCTGGACCTCCTCCTTCGTCGCCGGGCGCTGCTCGACCGGCTGGAAGGCGGTGACGGTCAGGTCCTCCATGCCGGACTTCATCCACTCATAGGACATCAGCAGCACGGCCTGCGCGATATTGAGCGACGCGAAGGCGGGATTGACCGGGAAAGTCACGATCTCGTCGGCGAGCGCCACTTCCTCGTTGCTCAGGCCGAAGCGCTCGCGCCCGAAGAGGATGCCGGTTCTCTCGCCGGCGACGAATTTTTGCCGGAGTGTCTCGGCCGCGACGACGGGAGAGCGCACCGGCTTGAATCCGTAGCGCTCGCGCGCCGTCGTTGCATAGACGAAGTTCAGGTCGGCGATCGCCTCTTCCAGCGTTTCAAAAACCCGCGTCGCGTCGATCACGTGGTCAGCCTTCGATGCCGCCGAACGCGCCTTCTCGCTCGGCCAGCCGTCACGCGGCTTGACGAGGCGCAGTTCGGAGAGGCCGAAATTCGCCATCGCGCGCGCCACCATGCCGATGTTCTCGCCGAGTTGCGGCTCGACGAGAATAATCGCCGGACCTTCTGCCAGAAGTTCGCGCTCGCTGTTGGTGCCTGCCATGACCTACCCTTCCAAAGGAATTCGGCGTCTCCCTTGGCACAAAATCGGGCGGCGGCAAAGACCGTAGCTATTCGGGCGAGAAACGGCTCGTCAGCATGTCGTCGACATACCGCTTGGCAAGCGCCGCGAACTTCGCCTTGACCGAGGTCTCAAACCGGCCACCGTCGTAATCGCCGTTCCAGAAATTGTCGATGACGTAGCGGCCATTCTCCGAAATGACGTGGACGAGCAGCGACGGACGGTCGAGATGCGGATCGTGCCTCCAGCAGGAGGAAACGTCGAAAAAGACCTCGACCGGCGTGACCTTGTCCTTTGCCGGCCGAGGAACGATTTTCAGGTCCTTCATTTCGCAAGGGTCCTGGCTGACGATGACTTCGTCCTGGCCGGTCATTTCGCCGCCCATGTCGAGCAACTGGTCGCCCAGCGCCGCCATGCGATAGACCTGGGCGAAGCTCTCGCTGTAGATGGACGTCAGCAGGACCTCGTCGAAATAGTCGCTCGCCTCGCTGTTGCCCTCGATGCCGTCCGCGACGGCCATCAGTGCTGCGACCGGGTCCTGCGGTTCGTTTGCGAAGGCAGCGCCTGCGCTCGCGACGAGGAATGCCACAGAAAAAACGACGGCCTTCGTCACTTCGGCAGCTCCTGGAGTGAAATGCGCAGCGGCACGTCATTCGCGAAATGGATGTCGTCGATCACGAACTGCTTTTCGCCACTCTCATCGATCTCCTGGAGCAGCCGATAGGTCACCTGGGTGACCTCCTCCTTGGTCTCCGTATCGCCGTCGTAGCACCAGCTGCGCTTGAAACTGACGAGCACCTCGGTGACACCGCCCTTCGCCTCCGGCTTGCCGTAGGTGACGTCCTTCGGCGCGCAACCGTCCTGACCGCCGATAACCGGGTCCCAGTCGATGAGGACCTGACTGTGCCCTTCCCTCTGCTTGAGCAACGCGGCAGTGAAATCGCGGACGAAGCCGTCGCTGAAATACATGAGCAGCATCCCCGGTGCGAAATAGTCGGTATAGACCGCGTCCGGCCCCGGCTCGACGGCGGCGTTGGCGGCCGCGGCGTCCATCAGCACCTTGATCGGCTCGGCGGGGTCGGCAGCGAGCGCCCCGCCTGCAAGCAACGACATCCAGGTCGCAGCAATGACCTTCTTCATTTCCGTTCCCCCGGCCAGCCGTCACCGGCCGACAATTTCCCTGAGTTCGTCCTTCAGCGACCGGCCGGACTGGCCGTCCTCGACGCGGTACATGTCGTCGATCACCGCGCGTCCCTGCTCATCGACCACGTGGAAGATCAGCACTGTGTCCTCCTTGTAGAGCGGATCGTCGCCGAGACACTTGCGGTTGTTGAAAAGCGCCGTCACCTGACCGTCGCCGTCGTCCTCGATGCGGATGTTCTCGAAGGCACAGCCCTCCTGTCCCCCGGCGATCGGGTCATAGTCGAACGGACTGCCGGTCGTCTCACCTTCCGGCGGATCGTAGGCAGGGTGTTTCGACGCCTCGCGATAGGTTTTCGCAAAATCAGCGCTGAAGAGCTGGTCGAGACGCCGGTTGTCGAAGACATCGTTTGCAGTCGGACTGGTCTCCGACCAGTTGCCTGCGGCAATCTCGATGACAGTCTTGACCGGCGCGGTGGGATCGGCTGCCAATGCAACAGCGGGTACTGCCAGCAAGGCAAGCAGGAAAGACAATCTCGGCGTTGTCATCGAAGGTGTTCCGGCAAAATGAAAGGTCCGGGCACTCTATCTCCGGGGCGATAAACGGCAATCGGCGGGGCGGTCCAAATTGCGGGATATGTGCGTCCAACTTTGGTGATAAAAACCCCCATATTCGCAGGCCCGCGCCTTTGCCTGACGAGCGTGCAATGCTATAGCGCTCCGGATTTTCGCTTTAACCACCCTCAGGATTTCGATCCGCAGCGCTCAAGAGGCATTCATGAAGAAGATCAAGGTTGCAAACCCGGTCGTCGATCTCGACGGCGACGAGATGACCCGCATCATCTGGCAGTTCATCAAGGAAAAGCTGATCCTGCCCTACCTCGATCTGCCGATCGAATATTACGACCTCTCCGTCGAGAACCGCGATGCGACCAACGACCAGGTAACCGTCGACGCCGCCAACGCCATCAAGAAGCACGGCGTCGGCATCAAGTGCGCCACGATCACCCCGGACGAAGCCCGCGTGAAGGAATTCGGCCTCAAGGAAATGTGGAAGAGCCCGAACGGCACCATCCGCAACATCCTCGGCGGCGTGATCTTCCGCGAGCCGATCATCTGCAAGAACGTTCCGCGCCTCGTTCCCGGCTGGACCAAGCCGATCGTCGTCGGCCGTCACGCCTTCGGCGACCAGTACAAGGCGACCGATTTCAAGTTCCCCGGCAAGGGCACGCTGACCATCAAGTTCGTCGGCGAAGACGGCCAGGTGATCGAAAAGGAAGTCTACCAGGCGCCCGGCGCCGGCGTCGCGATGGCGATGTACAACCTCGACGAGTCGATCCGCGAATTCGCCCGCGCCTCGATGATGTATGGCCTGATGCGCAAGTGGCCGGTCTATCTGTCGACCAAGAACACCATTCTCAAGGCCTATGACGGCCGCTTCAAGGACATCTTCCAGGAAGTCTACGAAAACGAGTTCAAGGCGCAGTTCGACGAAGCCGGCATCACCTATGAGCACCGCCTGATCGATGACATGGTCGCCTCGGCTCTGAAGTGGTCCGGCGGCTACGTCTGGGCCTGCAAGAATTATGACGGCGACGTCCAGTCCGACACCGTTGCCCAGGGCTTCGGCTCGCTTGGCCTGATGACTTCGGTGCTGCTCACCCCCGACGGCAAGACGGTGGAAGCCGAAGCCGCGCACGGCACGGTGACCCGTCACTACCGCCAGCATCAGAAGGGTCAGGAAACCTCGACCAACTCGATCGCTTCGATCTTCGCCTGGACCCGCGGCCTCGCACACCGCGCCAAGCTCGACGACAACGCCGAACTGGCCAAGTTCGCGACGACGCTCGAAAAGGTCTGTGTCGACACCGTCGAAAGCGGCTTCATGACCAAGGACCTGGCGCTGCTCATCGGTCCGGATCAGCCGTGGCTCTCCACGACGGCCTTCCTCGACAAGGTCGACGAGAACCTGAAGAAGGCGATGGCCGCCTGAGCCATCGGCATCCGAGAATGACGAAAACCCGGCCTCGTGCCGGGTTTTTTGTTGCGTCCGCCTGCGTTGCAGCGTTCAACTTCCATCCACGCGAAACCCCGAATGGCAGCTGAAGGAGGATTACGCATGACGGAACTGACCTTCTACACCAATCCGATGTCGCGCGGGCGGATCGTCCGCTGGATGCTGGAGGAGACCGGACAGCCCTACCGTACCGAGATCGTGCCCTTCGGCGCGCCGATGAAGTCGTCCGAATACCGGGCCGTCAACCCGATGGGCAAGGTGCCGTCAATCCGCCACGGCGACACGGTCGTCACCGAATGCGCCGCGATCTGCGCCTATCTCGCCGACGCCTTCCCGGAAGCGGGACTCGCACCGCCGGCAAGCGACCGCGGCAGCTACTATCGCTGGCTGTTCTTCGCGGCTGGCCCGCTGGAGGCGGCAACCTCCAACCGCGCGCTCGGCTTCGAGGTCCCCCCCGACAGGCAGCGTATGATCGGCTACGGATCCTACGAAGACGTCATGGACACGCTCGAATATGCCGTATCGCGGACGGCCTACGTCACCGGCGACCGCTTCACGGCAGCCGACGTCTACGTCGGATCGCATATCGGCTGGGGCCTGCACACCGGATCGATCGAGAAGCGCCCTGCCTTCGAGAGCTATCTGGCGCGTGTCGGGAGCCGGCCCGCCGCCGGCCGCGCCGCAGCACTCGACGAGGCGGCAACCCGGGAAATGCAGGGGACCTGATCCCTGCACGACGCGCTTGATCCGCGGATCGTTCAGGGCGCGTGTTGCCGGTGGAGTGCGGCGCCCGGCTGACAGGCCTCCTCCGGCACGACATGCATGAGGAACTGGCCGAGGCCTTCTGCGCCGTCTGCGAAGGCGATCTGGTTGCGGCCGTTGCGCTTGGCGGCATAAAGCGCCCGGTCGGCGAAACCGAGAACCGTGCCGAGATCGACACCGGCCGGCACATCGCCGCATAGACCGATGCTCACGGTCAGACGGAGGCGACGTCCGTTCCAGTCGACCGGAAGGCTCGCGACCGCGCGCCGGAGGCGGTCACAGATGGCATAGGCCTCGCCGGGCTCGCGGCCCGGCAGGTAGAGGGCAAACTCCTCGCCGCCCAACCGGCCGAAGATGATGTCATCAGGCAAGATGTCCCTCACCATGGCCACGAAGGCAAAGCACCTTGTCGCCGGCGCCGTGACCAAGGGTGTCGTTGATGCGCTTGAAATGGTCGAGGTCGAGAAGCGCAATCGCGCCTTCGACGCCACGGTAGCGATAGGCTTCGACATGGTCGCTGAAGGCGCGCCGGTTGAAGATGCCGGTCAGGCCGTCGATCTGGGAGGCGCGCTTATACTCCGCCGTCACCCGCTCGCGACCGAGCGAAAAGAACGCCATGCCGCAGAAGAGCGTGCTGACGACGATTTCGAACATGAACGCGCCGTGCCAGACGGAAAGGGCGACCCCACCCTGCTCCGACACCGGCGCCATGATGACCAGCGGCAGTCGCACGGCGTTGATCGAGGCGTGAATGGCCATCGTGCCCATCACCAGCTTGCGCGAGGGGAGCGGCTCGATCGCCTCGCCCTGCCACATGCTGCGCACGAACATCAGGCTGAGGACGACGATCAGCACGGAAGCCAGTGCTATCCGGGCATTTACATCGTCGCGGAAACCCGGCCAGAAAAGGAATGCTCCGATCCAGATGGCAGTCGGAACAAGCGGCACCCAGTATTTCAGCGACAAGCCATCGAAGGCGCGGAACCCCAGCCAGGCAAGCCCCATCGCCAGGAGGAGCAGGCTGTTTCCGAACCCGATCGTCATCGCCTCCGGCAGAACGGTCCGCATCGACAGGAGCAGGGCGCCGAAAGCGCCGAACCAGAAGCCGACGCTCCAGATCGCCAGCTCCGGACGATGCCGCTCCTGATACCACGCCATCGACAGAAGAATGGCGAAGACCGCCCAGACGGCGAGCAGGCAGGCCATCAATGTCGGAACGTGAAAGAGACTGGCCATGGCATCCTCAAATCGTCACGACCGCATTAGACGGCAAGCATGAAGATTTCGAGAATGCCGCCCGATCCGCTCGCCGCGTCGCCGTCCTAGGCGGCGAGCGCCTTTTCGACGGCGGCGATCGCCGCGTCCGCCTTCTCGCCGTCCGGGCCACCGGCCTGGGCCATATCCGCCCGGCCGCCGCCGCCCTTGCCGCCGACGGCTGCAGAGGCGAGGCGCACGAGTTCAACCGCGCTGTAGCGGCCGGTGAGGTCATCGGTAACGCCGACGACGACGCTCGCCTTGCCGTCCTCGGAGACGGCAATCAGCGTCACGACGCCGGAACCGAGGCCTGCCTTGCTCTCGTCGACGAGGCCCTTCAGGTCTTTCGCTTCGACGCCCTTGAGCACGCGGCCAAGGAACTTCACGCCGCCGACCTCGCGGGCTCCCTCGTCGGCAGCCGCCTGGCCGCCGCCGCCCATGGCAAGCTTGCGCTTGACCTCGGCAAGTTCGCGCTCCAGCTTGCGGCGCTCCTCGACGAGCTGCTCGACGCGCGTGACCACTTCCGCCGGCTGAACCTTCAGCGCCGTCGCGACCTGCTTCACACGCTCGTCCTGCTCGGAGAGATAGGCGCGCGCTGCTTCGCCGGTCACCGCCTCGATACGCCGCACGCCGGCGCCGACGGCGCTTTCCGACAGAATGCGGACGAGACCGATCTCACCGGTCGCCGAGACGTGCGTGCCGCCGCAAAGCTCGACCGAATAGGGCTTGCCGGCCTTCGGGCCATGAATGGCCGTACCCATCGACACGACGCGCACCTCTTCACCGTACTTCTCGCCGAACAGGGCCATTGCTCCTTCGGCGATCGCGTCGTCGACGCTCATCAGGCGGGTGGTCACCGGCGTATTCTGGGTGACGATCTCGTTCGCCATCGCCTCGACGACCTTCAGCTCCTCCGCCGACATCGGCTTCGGATGCGAGACGTCGAAACGCAGGCGTTCCGGCGCGACGAGCGAACCCTTCTGGGCGACATGGGTGCCGAGAATCTCGCGCAGTGCCTCGTGGATGAGATGGGTCGCCGAATGGTTTGCGCGCAGTCGCGAGCGACGGGCATGATCGACGGTCATCACCACGGCATCGCCCGCGCGCAGTGTGCCTTCGGTTACCGTCGCCGTGTGGACGAAGAGGCCCTCGCCCTTCTTCTGAGTCTCGGAAACCGCGAGTTTGACATTGTCGCCGGCGATCACGCCGGTGTCGCCGACCTGGCCACCCGATTCGCCGTAGAACGGGGTCTGGTTGACGACCACCTGCACGGTGTCGCCCTCAGAGGCGCTGTCGACGACCGCGCCATCCTTGACGATCGCCTGCACCTCGGCCTCCGCGCTTTCGGAGGAGTAACCAAGGAATTCGGTCGCACCGAACTTCTCCTTGAGTTCGAACCATACGGCCTCGGTCGCCTTGTCGCCGGAGCCGGCCCAATGGGCGCGCGCTTCCGCCTTCTGCCGCTGCATCGCGTCGTTGAAACCGGTGAGGTCGACGCCGATGCCACGGTTGCGCAGCGCGTCCTGCGTGAGGTCGAGCGGGAAGCCGTAGGTATCGTAGAGCTTGAAGGCCGTTTCGCCGTCAAGGCTGTCGCCCTTCGAAAGATCGGCCGTGGCCTCCGACAGCAGGCTTAGTCCGCGCTCCAGCGTCTTGCGGAAGCGGGTTTCCTCGAGCTTCAGCGTTTCGGAGATGAGCGCTTCGGCGCGCGCGAGTTCCGGATAGGCGCGGCCCATCTGCTGCACGAGCACCGGCAGAAGCTTGTAGATAACCGGTTCGCGGGCACCGAGAAGCTCCGCATGGCGCATGGCGCGGCGCATGATGCGACGGAGCACGTAGCCGCGGCCCTCGTTCGAGGGCAGCACGCCGTCTGCGATCAGAAAGGCGGACGAACGCAGGTGGTCGGCGATGACGCGGTGGCTGGCACGACGCTCACCCTCGGCCTTGACCCCGGTCAGCTCGACGGAAGCCTCGATCAGCGCCCGGAAGAGGTCGATGTCGTAGTTGTCGTGCTGGCCCTGCAGGACGGCCGCGATGCGCTCGAGGCCCATGCCGGTGTCGATCGACGGGCGCGGGAGGTTGACGCGCTCCTCCTTGGTGATCTGCTCGTACTGCATGAAGACGAGGTTCCAGATCTCGATGAAGCGGTCACCGTCCTCCTCCGGCGAGCCGGGCGGGCCGCCCCAGATATGCTCGCCGTGATCGTAGAAGATTTCCGAGCACGGGCCGCAGGGGCCGGTATCGCCCATCGCCCAGAAATTGTCGCTGGTCGGGATGCGGATGATCTTCTCGTCGGCAAGGCCGGCGATCTTCTTCCAAAGGCCGAACGCCTCGTCGTCGGTATGGTAGACGGTGACGCAGAGACGATCCTTCGCAAGCCCGAATTCCTTGGTGATCAGGTTCCAGGCAAGCTCGATCGCCCGCTCCTTGAAGTAGTCGCCGAAGGAGAAGTTGCCGAGCATCTCGAAGAACGTGTGGTGACGCGCGGTATAGCCGACATTGTCGAGATCGTTGTGCTTGCCGCCGGCGCGCACGCACTTCTGCGCGGTCGCCGCCTTCTTGTAGGGACGTTGCTCGAGGCCGGTGAAGACATTCTTGAACTGCACCATGCCGGCATTGGTGAACATCAGCGTCGGGTCGTTCTGCGGCACGAGCGGGCTCGACGACACGACTTCATGGCCATTCGCCTTGAAGTAATCGAGAAAAGTCGACCGGATGTCATTTACGCCGCTCATGTCACGCCCTTCATTGCTGCCGGATGCCGGCCAAAGCCTAAAAACCAAAGGCTTTTATCGTCCGTGACCGGCACTGTCCAGCCGCACGGAAAAAAACCGGCCCGACATCTTCCGATATCGGACCGGCGCTCTGTCGGTCATCGAAATGAATGCGGATCACATGTCCGAGGAACCATCGCCGTCACCGGCGTCCGGACCGCCGTTCTGCAGGAAACGGTCGGCGATCAGTCCGGCGTTCTGGCGCAATGCCATCTCGATCTCCTGGGCAAGCTCCGGATTGTCCCGCAGGAAAGTCTTGGCATTTTCGCGCCCCTGGCCGAGCCGCTGGCTGTTGTAGGAGAACCAGGCACCGGATTTCTCGACGATCCCGGCCTTCACGCCGAGGTCGACGAGCTCGCCGGTCTTGGAGACGCCCTCGCCATACATGATGTCGAATTCCACCTGCTTGAAGGGCGGCGCCATCTTGTTCTTGACGACCTTCACGCGGGTCTGGTTGCCGACGACTTCCTCGCGCTCCTTGACGGCGCCGATGCGGCGAATGTCGAGGCGGACGGAGGCGTAGAACTTGAGCGCATTGCCGCCGGTCGTCGTTTCCGGCGAGCCGAACATCACGCCGATCTTCATGCGGATCTGGTTGATGAAGATGACCATGCAGTTCGAGCGGGAGATCGAGGCGGTCAGCTTGCGCAGCGCCTGGCTCATCAGGCGGGCCTGCATGCCCGGCAGGTTGTCGCCCATCTCGCCCTCGATTTCGGCACGCGGCGTGAGTGCTGCGACCGAGTCGACGACGAGCACGTCGATCGCGCCGGAACGCACCAGCGTATCGGTGATTTCGAGCGCCTGCTCGCCGGTATCCGGCTGCGAAATGAGAAGGTTCTGCAGATCGACCCCGAGCTTGCGGGCATAGACCGGGTCGAGCGCGTGCTCGGCGTCGACGAAGGCGCAGATGCCGCCCTTCTTCTGCGATTCGGCGATCGTCTGCAGCGCGAGCGTCGTCTTGCCCGAGCTTTCGGGACCGTAAATCTCGATGATGCGTCCCTTCGGCAGGCCACCGATGCCGAGCGCGATGTCGAGGCTCAGCGACCCGGTGGAAACCGTCTCGATCTCGACCACGCTCTCGTTCGCGCCGAGCTTCATGATCGAGCCCTTGCCGAAATTCCGCTCGATTTGCGAAAGTGCCGCTTCAAGTGCCTTGCTTTTGTCCACCGATTTGTCCTCTACGAGCCGCAAAGAATTTTGTGCCATTCGATCCACCTTTAGGTTATTGAAGCCGCATAGGCAATGAAGCAGCCGACGGTCCATGCGTACACGTTTTGTTCTCATCTGGCAATCCCTGTTCAACCTGCTGAATAGACTTGCGACTTCGCGATACGTTCACTTTATGTTTCAGGCGGTGCGCTGGATGACTGGAGCAACGCTGCGCCGTGCTTTCGCCGCACTTGCGGCGGCTTGCGATTCGTCGCGCCCGCAATGTTCGGGGAAGCGCGCATGAGCGGTTCCCTTCTCGTCGTCGGCGGCGCCCATATCGATCGCCGCGGCCGGATCGCCGGAACGACCGTCATGGGAGCGAGCAATCCCGGCCGCTGGTTCGAGGAGCCCGGCGGAGGCGGCTTCAACGCCGCCCGCAATCTCGCCCGGCTCGGCCACGAGGTCAGGCTGATTGCGCCGCGCGGCGGTGACGCGGCCGGCATGGCCGTCTCGACAGAGGCGCTCCGCGTCGGCATCGACGATTGTCCGGTTGTCTTTCTCGATCGTGCCACGCCGAGCTATACGGCGATCCTCGAGGCGGACGGGAACCTCGTCATCGCCCTTGCCGACATGGAGCTCTACGACCTGTTCGGGCCGCGCCGCACCCGCACCCACTCCTTCCGCGCCGCGCTCGCAGATGCGCGCCACGTGCTCTGCGACGCCAATCTGCCGGCGGAGACGCTCGCAGCGCTCGCAGGCGCCGCCGCCGCGCGTGGTCTGCCTGTCTTCGCGATCGCGATTTCGCCGGCAAAGGTCGTGCGTCTCCTGCCCTGCCTTGCCGATCTCGAAATGCTGTTCATGAACGCGGCGGAGGCTGAGGCTCTCACCGGTTCCCGTGCCGATGCTGCGGAAGGCTGGCCCGCCCTCCTCAGGGAAAGAGGCCTCAGGGGCGGCGTCGTCACCTGCGGCGCCGGGGTGGTCGTCGCGTTCGACGAAACGGGGACCGCCATCCTGTCGCCGCCACGGCTCGAAAATGTGGTCGACGTGACCGGCGCCGGTGACGCCTTTGCCTCCGGTGTCATCTCGGCCCGCATCGAAGGCTGCAGCCTCGGCGAGGCGCTGCGTCACGGAGCAGCGCTTGCGGCCATCACCCTGTGCTCGCCGCACGCGACCGCGGAAAACCTCACCCGCGATCTTGTCAATTCGTATATGTCCCTTGTGCCGCAGGCAGAAATCCTGTCATGACCTACAGTCACGAAACCCGGAAGCTCCCATGACCAAAGCCATTTCGCCCCTGCTGCCGATCGTCTATTCTAAAGAAGTCACCGCCGCCAAGGTTCGCGGTGCGCCGATCGTGGCACTGGAATCGACGATTATCACCCATGGCATGCCCTTCCCCGGCAATCTGGAAATGGCGCGCAGCGTCGAAGCGATCATTCGCGAGAAGGGCGCCGTGCCGGCGACCATCGCGGTCATCGACGGCATCCTGCACATCGGCCTCGAGGACGCGCAGATCGCAGCGCTTGCGCAGATGACCGACGTCATGAAACTCTCGCGCGCCGACATCGCCTTCGCGCTCGCCGAACGCCGCAGCGGCGCAACCACGGTCGCCGCGACGATGATCGCGGCAGACCGCGCCGGCATCTCGGTCTTCGCCACCGGCGGCATCGGCGGCGTCCATCGCGGCGCCGAGGAAAGCCTCGACATCTCCGCCGACCTCGAGGAACTCGCCCGCACTCCGGTCATCGTCGTTTCGGCGGGTCCGAAGGCGATTCTCGACATTCCGAAAACCCTCGAATTCCTGGAAACCCGCGGCGTCCCGGTCGTCACCTACGACAGCGGGGAATTCCCGGCCTTCTGGTCGCGCAATTCCGGCCTGCGCAGCCCGCTCTCACTCTCCAGTCCCGCCGCCATCGCCAATTTCCAGCGCATGCGCGAGCAACTCGGCATCGGAGGCGGCATCCTGATCGCCAATCCCGTGCCGGAGGAAGACGAGATCCCCCGCGAGGAGATGGAGATCTATATCGGTCGGGCGCTTGCCAGTGCCGAACGCGAAGAGGTAACCGGCAAGGACGTGACGCCGTTCCTGCTCGACAACATCTTCCACCTGACGGCCGGCCGCAGTCTGAAGACCAATATCGCGCTGGTCGAGAACAATGCCCGTCTTGCCGCGGAGATCGCGGTTGCGATGAACGACTGAACATCGCGGGGAAGCGGCACTACGTAACGTAATGTCGCTTCCTCAACGTAAGCTGCACTTTCCCAGTTATTCCCGACGATTTCCCGCCTGTCGGACAGCATCCAGCCGGCGTTTTCGGCGTGCTCCGGGTTGCCACCGCACGGTGCCGGCTCAGTCGTCGCCGTCAAGCATTTCACGAACAGCGACGGCAAGCTGCTTCAGCGAGAACGGCTTCGGCAGGAAGCCGAACTTGGCGTCGGCCGGCAGGTTGCGGGCGAATGCGTCCTCGGCATAACCGGAGACGAAGATGAATTTCAGGTCCGGATACTTCTTGCGCAGTTCCCGAAGCAACGTCGGCCCGTCCATTTCCGGCATGACGACGTCGGAGACGACGATGTCCACGGCGCCGTCGAGCTCGTCCATGATGTCGAGCGCCTCGACACCCGAACCGGCCTCGTGAACCGTGTATCCGCGCGTTTCCAGCATGCGCTTGCCGCCACGCCGCACCGCTTCCTCATCCTCGACGAGGAGTACGACCGCCGACTTGCCGGTGAGGTCGGTCGGCTCAGAGGCTGCCGCCGCCGGACGTGCTTCGGCATCGGCGGCTCCGGCCTCCCCGCCGGCGGGAACGGGAACGATCTCGGCCACGTGCCGCGGCAGGAAGATTCGGAAGGCGGTTCCCTTGCCGACCTCGGATTCCGGATAAATGTAGCCGCCGGACTGCTTGACGATGCCGTAGACCATCGCCAGGCCGAGGCCGGTGCCCTTGCCCACCTCCTTGGTGGTGAAGAAGGGCTCGAAGATCTTCTCCATGATCTCCGGCGCGATGCCGGTTCCGGTGTCGGCCACCTCGACCAGCACAAATTCCTCGGCAGGAAGTTCGCGATAGTGGAAGGCGGCTGCCTCTTCCGCCGAGATGTTGCGGGTGGCGATGGTGATTGTCCCGCCCTGCGGCATGGCATCGCGCGCATTCACGCAGAGATTGATCAGCACCTGCTCGAACTGCGAAAGGTCTGTCTTCACCGGCCACAGGTCGCGGCCGTAATCCACCTCGAGCTTCACCGCCGTACCGGAAATCAGGCGATCCACCAGCATGCGCAGGTCGCCGATGACGTCGGTGAGGTTCAGCACCGACGGCCGCATCGTCTGCTTGCGTGAGAAGGCGAGCAACTGCCGCACCAGCACCGCGGCGCGGTTGGCATTGCGCTTGATCTCCATGAGGTCGGCGAAGCTCGCATCGGAGGGCCGCGCCTGCAGCAGAAGATGATCGGAGGAAAGCAGGATCGCCGTCAGCACGTTGTTGAAGTCGTGGGCAATGCCGCCCGCGAGCGTTCCGACCGCATTCATCTTCTGTGTCTGCGCCATCTGGGTTTCGAGCGCCTTCTGGTCGGTCACGTCGACGGCATAGACGATCGCCGCCTCTTCCGGCGCCTCATCGCTCTGGTCGATGACGGCATTGACATAGAAGCGGAAGTGCCGGTTCTCGTTTTGCGGATGCCGGCTGTCGATCGGCGCGATATCGACCTGGCGGTTCTTCGCGGCGGCAAGCGCCTGGCTGAAGCGCTCGCGTTCGCTCTCGTGGAAGACCACGTCGAGGCTTGCGCCGCGATCGACATCGTCACGGCCGACGAGATCCGAGAAGAGCTTGAGGAACGGCGCGTTGGTCCTCAGAATCCGGCCATCGCCATCGACGGATGCGATCGCCATCGGCGTGTTGTTGAAGAAACGCGTGAAGCGCATCGAGGCGATCGATGCCGACTGGTCACCGCTGTGGTCGTCACGCCGCGCGAGCACGATCGACCGGCTTTCGCCCGGCGCACCGTCACGGGCAGCACGGACGCGATGGATGAGCCGCACCGGCAGGCTCTGGCCGTTGGCGCAACGCAGGTCGAGATCGAAGGTCTCCGTCTTGGTGGAGCCGGGGGCGGCCTGCACTGATTCGATGAGCGCCATCCCCTCGCCCGCGACCAGTTCGGCGACGGTGAGCGAACCCGGAGAGAACTGCGTGAGGTCGATGCCGAGCCATTCGGCGAGCGTTGCATTGAGATAGTAGATCTCGCCCTTTCGCCCGGCCGAGAAGAACCCCGCCGGTGCGTGATCGAGGTAGTCGATCGCGTGCTGCAGTTCCTTGAAGAAGCGCTCCTGGTCCTCTCGTTCCGAGGTGATGTCGGTGATCTGCCAGATCTGCAGTACCTTGGCGCTGTCCTCGAGCGGCAGCAGTCTGGCCTTCAGCCGGTACCAGTGCGCTCCGGAGCCATTGCCGGTCACCGGACCGAGCGGCTTCAGCAGACGAAACTCCTCGTAGCCATCGCGGCCGGAACGCAATCCGTTGGTCAGCCGGTAGAGAGCCTCGCCCGATTCCCGATGGCGCGAGAGCAGAGCCTCGAGCGTCTGGACCTCCGTCGCCTTCCTCGCACCGGTGATCCGCCCGTAGGCCGCGTTGGCGAAGATGATGCGGCCGTTGTCGTCGGTGATCAGTGTGCCTTCGGGCTGACTCGCCAAGAAGCTGCGGGCGAGCGTATCGGACTGCGACTGCGGCATGACGGCGATGAACCCGATCATCGCCGAGACGAGGAAGAATATTCCCATCATCGCCAGCACGCCGAGGATGCCGAGGACGAATTCGTTATCGAGCTGGTTCTTGAAGATTACGAAGGCGATCGCGGCGGCAAGCAGCACGACCGCCAGCACGATGATGCGTATGGCCGCACCGGACCGGCTGCCCCGATCGACCAAGGGCGCATCGCTGTCGCCGGCCTGTTGCAATCTCGTCATGAACGCCTCGTCGTTGCCGCCCCACAACCCGCCGACAGGAGAAGATCGGCAGAATCGGACGTGTATGCCATGTTTAGCAACTTGCAGGGACGGCAAAAAGCTCCGCCCCCCCAGTTTGAGGAGTGCCATACACAGGCAATCCCACAGGAAAGCCGCATTTGACGCAGAACATCCGGCGAGCCGGATTGTTCGGGAGCGCCTGAGGAAGGACGCTGCCGGGTGATCGCATTGCACTGCCGGCGGTCTTCTGTCACAAAGCGGGAAATAAGGAGGGCCGACATGATCGAAGAACTCGTCGCCGCTTACGGCAATCGTTTCCTGGTCGCGGCACTGGGCGTCAGCCTGGCGCTCCTCTGCCTGTTCGTCGTGCTCTGGCTGCTGCGCAAGCGGGCGCCGTCACCCTTCGTGCGCGGCGGACGCAACCGGCAGCCGCGCCTGCAGGTTCTCGATGCGGCAGCGGTCGACGCGCGCCGCCGCCTGGTGCTGGTGCGCCGCGACAATGTCGAGCATCTGGTCATGATCGGCGGACCGACCGACATCGTCATCGAAAGCGGTATCGGCGACGAACGCGCCTACCTGTCTGCGACGCCCGTATCGCCGTCGCAGGCCGTCCCGCTCGCCCACGAAGATCGGCCCGCCGACCGCGAGCCTGTGGCGATTTCCAGACCGGCGGCAGCGATCACCGCCGTCCGTCCCGAGCCCGAACTCCCGGCAAGCAGGCCGGAGCCGGTCGCGGCGCCCATCCGCCGCGAGCCGCCGCGACAGCCTTCGGCACCGGTCAAACCGGTCGCGGAGCCCGTCCGGACCATCGCGGCGGCTGCGACAATCGAGCCGGTGCTGACCAGGACGCCGACGGCGCAGCCGGCTCCGGTCGCGGAGGCCGCACCGGCCGCCGCCCCGCCGAGCCCGGCGCCGATCCAGCCGGCCGTGGGTCCCATGCTCGTCAAGGATGAGGCCACGGTTACGATCGCACCGATGACGACGCGCGAACGGCCGGCGGAGCAAATGACTGCAGCCCCGGCCCCCGTAGCGCCGCAGCCCGAGGTGCCGACGAACCGTCCCCCCGTCACTGCGACCACACCCGCGGAACCGCTCACCGTCACCGCTGCCCAACCGATCGAAGTCACCGCGACGACCGCTCCGACGCAGGACGAGGGTGCTTCCCTCGCCCCGGCCGAGGCGGCGGACATCCTCGAAGCAGCCCGCGGCCGTGTCATGCCGGAATTGGCGGAGACTGCCGCCGCAGAACCGGAACCTGCTCTCGAGCCGCAGCCTTCCCTGGAAGAACCAAAGGTGGACGAGGCGCCCAGACAGCGCGTTCCGAGCGATTTCGAACGGGTTCTGGAAGAAGAGATGGAACGCCATCTCGCGGCAACAGCGACAGCGACGCCGGCGCAGACGGCCGATATTCCGCCCGCGCCCGTAATCAGGCCCGAGCGCCCCGTCGGCGTTCCGCCGGTCGTCGGTGCATCGAAGGTGGAAGTCGCCGGCAACCGCCCGCCCGAAGCCGCTGAAGAGCCGAGCCTGCAGAAGGAAATCGCTCGTATCTTCGGAGAGATGTCGGCGAGCCGCGACGGCTGACTTTCGTGGGGTGGCGCGACCGCCCTGCCCGCGCCGGCCGGCGGCACGACAAAAAAGCCCGCTCCGGGGAGCGGGCTTTGAAATCCGGTTACTCGTCCCGGTAAACCTTCTCGCGTCGCTCGTGGCGCTCCTGCGCCTCGATCGACAGGGTGGCGATGGGACGGGCATCCAGCCGCTTCAGTCCGATCGGCTCACCGGTCTCCTCGCAATACCCGTAGGTGCCATCCTCGATACGCTGCAAGGCCGCGTCGATCTTGGAGATCAGCTTGCGCTGCCGGTCACGCGCGCGAAGCTCGATGGCACGATCCGTTTCGGACGATGCGCGGTCTGCCAGATCGGGGTGGTTGGCACTTTCCTCGGCAAGATGGTCGAGCGTTTCACGGGCTTCACGAAGGATGTCGTTTTTCCAGGCTATGAGCTTTGCGCGGAAGTAGGCCCGTTGGTTCGCGTTCATGAACTCATCATCTTCCGAGAGTACATAATTGCTAAGATCGATCTTCTCACTCAACGCGATTCTCCTGAAGAACATCTCAATGGGCGGCTGTATATCCTTTCACTACAGCGCATTCAAGCCTTACAACCGGCTTTAAACCATTTTTAATTCTGTCATATAATTAAGCTAAACGTCTATTTATTAAGCACTATTTTCGAAAGCGCGGCTCTTGCCGCCGGTCGCTGCCACCCTTCCCCTTGCGTAAGGAAGTACGACGGAAGCCCAGTTGACGGCCATCCCCCAGTGAAGCTAGTCAGGGGCACGCGCAGTCGCAGAAAGCTGAACGGATGACCTCGGTGACGCCCCCCCAAAATCGTATCTACCTTCTGCGGCACGCGAAATCCGGTTGGGCGCAACCGGGCGAGCGCGATTTCGATCGGGCTCTGAGCGACGCCGGTCGCGAGGAGGCTGCAAGCGTCGCCGAACAGGCGATCGAGCGCGGCTACCGGCCCGACCTGATCCTGAGCTCCTCCGCGCGACGCTGCCGCGAGACGGCCGATGCCTTCCGCGGCGCCTATGCGACACGGACCGAGTTCCGGTATCTCGACGAACTCTACAACTGCCCAGCTGACACCTATCTGGATATTCTCGCCGACCTCAAGAATTACGACTCGGTGATGGTGGTCGGGCACAATCCCTCCATCGAGGAGGTGCTGTTCCTGCTCGCCGGCAGCGAGGCCGCCCAGACGGTGGTACCTGAAGGTTTCCCGACGGCCGGCCTTGCCGTCCTCGACCGCGCCGCCGATACCGCACCCGACAGCCGACCGTGGATCCTCCTGGACTTCGTCGACGGCTGATGTTCTTTCCACTGCCCGGCCGGCGAAAGGCCGCGGATATGCAGCACCTCCCTTTCGCCTCGCCTGCAGGATCCCTATATTCGCGCTCGGCCCGTCTTCCGGACGCTCAGCCGAAACCGTGACGCTGCCGCAGGGACATCCGACTTGCCATTCATGACATCCTTCGCCGACGAGGCCGTGATCGCCTTCGACAATCTGGCAGACCGGGCGGCAAACCTCGTCAACCCGTCGATCCGCCTCGGCGTGACCGGTCTCGCCCGCGCCGGCAAGACAGTGTTCATCTCCTCGCTCATCCACAATCTGCTGCATGGCGGCCGCCTGCCGCTTTTCGAACCTTTGCAGTCGGGACGCATCTCTGCGACGAGGCTCGAGCCGCAACCCGACGACGCCGTGCCGCGCTTCCAGTATGAGGATCACATCCGTGCACTCGTGAAGGACCGCATCTGGCCGGATTCCACGCGCGCGATCTCGGAGCTGCGCCTGACGATCGCGTATCAAAGCGCGAGCGGTTGGAACCGGATGTTCTCTCCCGGCCGGCTTTCCGTCGATATCGTCGACTATCCGGGAGAGTGGCTTCTCGATCTGCCGCTGCTCGGCCAGGACTATCGCGCCTTCAGCGCCGCCACAGTGGGGCTTGCACGGACCGGCATCCGCGCGGAACTTTCGCGCGAATGGCTCAAGCGAACGGCAGCGATCGACGTCGACGCACCGGCCGACGAGGCCCTCGCCAGGGAACTCGCCGAACGGTTCACCGCCTATCTCAGGGCCTGCAAGGCGGACGAGCGCTCGCTCTCGACGCTGCCGCCCGGACGCTTCCTGATGCCCGGCGATCTCGACGGCTCGCCTGCCCTCACCTTCGCTCCCCTGCCGGACCTGCCGGACACCAGGGCGCCGAAAGGTTCGCTCCGGGCGATGATGGAGCGCCGCTACGAGGCCTACAAGTCAGTCGTGGTCAAACCCTTCTTCCGCGAACATTTCGCGCGGCTGGACCGCCAGATCGTGTTGGTCGACGCCCTGCAGGCGATCAATCGTGGACCGGAAGCCGTACAGGACCTCGAACGCGCCCTCACCGACGTGCTCGCCTGTTTCCGTGCGGGTTCGAACTCTTTCCTGACGGCACTGGTCCGTCGGCGCATCGACCGGGTGCTCGTCGCCGCGACCAAGGCCGACCACCTGCACCATGAGAGCCACGACCGGCTCGAGGCGATCACCCGCCGTCTCGTCGACCGGGCCACGACCCGCATCGGCATGGCCGGAGCCGGCATCGAGGTGATGGCGATCGCCTCCGTCCGCGCGACGCGCGAAGCGACCGTGAAGCAGAACGGCGACGAGCTGCCTGTGGTGGTCGGAACGCCTATGGCAGGCGAGACCGTCGGCACGGAACGCTTCGACGGCAACCGCAAGACTGCGATCTTCCCGGGCGACCTGCCGGCCGATCCCGAGCGATTCTTCCGCAGCGTGGATGAAGCCGGCCACGGCGCCTATCTGCCGGAACTCAACATCGTGCGCTTCCGTCCGCCGCAGATCGAGGAGACCGGGGGCGGCATCACCCTTTCTGTTCCGCACATAAGGCTCGACCGGGCCATGCAGTTCCTGCTCGGGGATAAACTGGCATGACGAAAAGACCGCCGCCGCATACGCCCGACAACGGGCGCCGTCCCGCCGCTTTCACGGTCGAGCCGCCGGAACAGCCGGCGCGGATACAACCGCAACCGCGAGCGCCCCGAAGCTTCGATCACGAGGTCGCGGTGGTCGTGGACGCGGACGATCCGTTTCTCTCCGCAGACGATCTGTCGGAAATTGCCGCCGCTCCGGTCGCGACGCCGCGGCCGCGGCGCTTTTCCTTTGCAAAGCTGGCGCTCGGCGCCTTCTCGATTCTGATTTCGCTCGCGCTCGGGCTCTGGGTCGACAGTCTCCTGCGCGACCTCTTCACCCGTTCGGACTGGCTCGGCTACGCCGCCCTCGCGGTCCTGGCCGTCGGCCTTGTAGCGCTTGCCGTCGCGGTCGGCCGCGAGATTCTCGGCGTGTGGCGGCTTGATGCCGTCCAGTCGCTGAAGACGGAGGCGGAAGCGGCCGCAGCCGGCACCCGCCCGCGCGCCGCCCGCGCCATCGTAGATCGTCTCGTCAAGCTGGTCGCCGGACGCCCGGAGACGGCCCGTGGGCGTGCAACCCTCGAAGCGACCCGCGAGGACGTCATCGACGCACCGCACCTGATCGCGCTTGCCGAACGCGAATTGCTCGCCCCGCTCGATCTCAAGGCCCGTGCGCTGATCCTCGGAAGCGCCAAGCGCGTCTCGGTCGTGACCGCGGTCAGCCCGCGCGCGGTCGTGGACCTCGCCTACGTCCTGTTCGAGGTCGTCCGCCTGATCCGCGCCATGGCCGAACTCTATGGCGGCCGTCCGGGCGCCTTCGGCATGATGCGGCTCTTCAGGGACGTGCTCGCTCACCTCGCAGTGACCGGATCGATCGCCGTCGGCGACGGCCTCGCACAGCAGATTCTCGGCCACGGGCTTGCCTCGCGGCTCTCGGCCCGGCTCGGCGAAGGGGTCATAAACGGCCTGATGACCGCCCGCATCGGCATTGCCGCCATGGATCTCTGCCGGCCCCTGCCGTTCAAGGCGCTGAAACGTCCCGGCATCGGCGATTTCGTCGCCGACCTTGCTCCCCGCTTGACTTCGGCTCCCGGCGCCCGCAAGGAATAGCCGGACGGTTTCCGACTCCTTTTCCTGCAACAGGGTAAACGGCCCGCGGCCGAGGAAACCAAGCATTAACCATTCTCGCGTTAGATGTCAGACGGGTCCTTCGTTGCTCGTGCCAGGGTGAACCGATGTCGTTTCGTTCTTTCTCCTTTATCGGCTCTCTCGCCGCTCTCACCGTAACCGCCGCAATCCTGTCTGCGCCGCCGGCCGAAGCGGCATCCCGCGACAGGCGTTTCTTCGATTCCGTTTCGGGGATCTGGAAAGGACCGGGTGAAATCGTCGCCGGCAAGTACAAGGGGACCAAATTCACCTGCAACCTGACCGGTATCTCGTCGAGCGGTGAAACCGGCCTCAAGCTCGACGGCACCTGCCGCGTCGGCGTCTTCTCCCAGCCCATGAGCGCGGTCATCACGCAGGTCGGCAACACCTATCAGGGCAAGTTCCTCGATGGCGCCGATGGCAAGGGCCTCGACATCGTTTCGGGCACGGTCAGCGGCGACAAGGTCGTCATGGGCATCAACCGCGCCAAGCTGAACGGCGCCATGGTCGCCCGCGTGCAGAACGAGACGGCGATGAACATCACCATCTCGGTCAAGGTCGAGGATCGCATGATCCCCGTCATTGGCCTTTCGCTCAACCGCGAAATGGACGCCGACGCCTCCGCCTCGCTCAAGAAGTAACTAACGCCACCATTCGCCGTCGTCGCTGGCAGTCGTGATACCGGTCCTGTCGCTCTCTTTGAGCCAGGCTGCGACTGAACGTCCATAGACGAGCATCGATGCTGCGATGTCGGCGAGCGGCATCAGCACGAAGGCTCGCTCGGTCATCCGCGGATGCGGGATCTCGAGCCGGTCCGTCCGGGATTCGACCCCGTCATAGGTCAGCACGTCCATGTCGATCGTCCGCGGCCCCCAGCGCTCGATCCGCACCCGCTTCATCTCGCGTTCGATATCGAGGCAGGCGTCCAGCAGCGCCTCCGGCGAAAGCCTCGTCTCGACCGCGGCGCAGGCGTTGTAGAAGTCCGCCTGGTCCGTCTTGCCCCAGGGCGGCGTGCGGTAGAGACGGGAGACCGCAACCACGCGGCAGTCGTCTCGGGCATCGAGCCTCTGCAGCGCAGCCGCCATCGCCGCCACCGGATCGCCGATGTTGCCGCCGAGCCCGAGGGTCGCCCGATGCCATTCCAACCTGTCGCTATTCACCGTTCACCCGCCTTCACCTGCCGCTCTGCCTCCAGAATGGCATCTGTCACGGCGAGCATGTCCCTGTTGATCGCGACATTATGGACGCGGAAAACGGCCGCCCCCTTCATGCGGAGCAGCACCGTCGTCGCCGCGGTCGCCGGGTCACGCTCCGGCGTGCTGCGGCCGGTGATCGTCCCGAGGAACCGCTTGCGCGAGGTGCCGACGAGAAGCGGCAGCCCGAAAGCCTTCAGTTCATCGAGGCGGGCCATGAGCTCGACATTCTCCGCTTCGGTTTCCTTGGCGAAGCCGAAGCCCGGATCGAGGACGATCGCACCGCGGGCGATACCGGCAGTCTCGGCGATCTCCAGAGAGCGATTGAGAAAAACGAACTGGTCCTCGATCATGTCGGGCAGCTTCTCGCGACCGCGGCCGGTGTGCATGATGCAGAGCCCTGCCCCCGTCTCCGCCGCCACCTTTGCGATGTCCGGCTCCCGCTGCAGTCCGTGCACGTCGTTGACGATATGGGCGCCGGCGGTAATCGCGAGCCGCGCCGTCTCCGCGCGATAGGTGTCGACCGAAATCAGCGCGTCGCTCTCGCGCACCAGCCGCTCGATGACCGGAAGAATGCGGTCCTGCTCCTCGGCGGGCGAGACTTCGGCAGCGCCGGGCCGGGTGGACTCTCCGCCGATGTCGAGAATGTCCGCCCCCTCCTCGAGGCACCGCAAACCGTGGGCGACCGCGCTTTCGGCACCGAAATGCTGGCCGCCGTCGGAGAAGGAGTCCGGCGTCACGTTGACGATCGCCATCAATCGTCCGCGCGAGAGATCGAGGCGCCGCCCGTGGGCGAGAAGCCAGTCCGTCTTGCCTGCCTGCACCGTCACGACGAATCCTCCCGAAGCGAAAAAAGATACCTATCTGATATTGCACTTGCCGGGGCGATGCCCCAAGGTCCTATGGAATACAACATAGCGGATATCCAGCATGAAGATTGCGCGCCGCCCCCGGTATATCGTTTCCGCCGCGGCAATCCTCGCCCTCCTGAGCAGCCAGGCGACCGCCGAGACGATCGTCCACAAGACTGTCAGCTACTTCCAGATCGGCGGCACGACCGCACAGGATCTCGACCGCGAACTGGAGCGGCGAGGTCCCTATACGATGTCGACGGGCGCCCGCCATCCCGGCGCCACGCGCATCCGTTTCGGCGGAGACGTGACCTATGTCGAGTCCGACGGCCGCTGCCGCGTCGGCTCCGCGAAGGTGACGCTGAAGACGCAGCTCGTGCTGCCGAAATGGAAAAACCGCAAGCGTGCCGGAAAGGACCTCGCGCTGATCTGGGATGCGCTCTCCAGTGACATTCGCCGGCACGAAGAACGGCACGCCGAAATCGCGCGCCAATACGCGCGCAAGCTGGAGACCAGCCTCAAGGGGCTGCGCCCGCAACGCGAGTGCCTGGCCATGGAGATCAAGGTCGCCGAAACCACCAGCCGGATCATCGATGCGCACGACAAGGATCAGATGCGCTTCGACCGTGTCGAGGCGGCGAATTTCGAGAAGCGGATGATTCGCATCCTCAACTACCGATCGAAACGGAACCCCTGACGGTTCGCGCCGTCGACCCGTCCTCCACTGTCCCGAAAGATCCGCCTTTCCCCATCAAACTTGAGTGGAACTCGCGTTCGCGCCTGTGAATAACCAGCTATTTCTAGCAGTAGAACTTGCTAAAGAACGGAATTATACGTGTGATTAAAGAGAGTTCATCCGGCCAGAGTCGGATCTCTCAGGTTCTCCCCGGCGCATCTTCGGGTAGCAGGTGTCTCCTCCCTCGCCTGTTGGCGGTGCGCCCTCCTCGCCTCGCTCCTCGACGAGCGAGGCTTTTTTTTGCCTGCTCTCAGCCCTGACGCTCCGGAACCTTGACGACGAGACCGTCCAGCGCCGGCGTCACCTTGATCTGACAGGAGAGGCGCGAGTTGGGCTGCACGTCGACGGCGAAATCGAGCATGTCCTCCTCCATGGCCGAGGGTGCGCCGACCGCGTCGGTCCAGGCCTCATCGACATAGACGTGACAGGTCGCGCAGGCACAGGCGCCACCGCATTCGGCCTCGATGCCCGGGACGGAGTTGCGTACCGCGTTCTCCATCACGGTGGAGCCGTCGGCGGCGTCGATCTCGAAACGTGTGCCGTCGAACGCGATGATATTCAGGTTGGTCATGAGGGCATCCAGAAAGGCTAGTGAAAGACGGCCGAAGTCATTCACGAAAAAGTCCGGGCAGTCAACATTTTCGCCCGCCGGGACAACCGGCTTCACGGGACTGTGTGTCGCACGGGCAAGGTATCGCCGCTGGCGCGAGCTGCCAGCCGCCCCCCCCTCAGCGGCAGAGACCAGAGACGAAGTTCTCCGCCTCGAGGACGCACGAATAGACGGACTTGATCGCATCTGGATCCGTTCCGTCTCTCTCGACCGCCTCCGCCGTCGCCGACAGTGCGAACGCGCCGACGGCCAGGGCCGTCGCCCTCAGCCCTGCCGCCGCCGTCCTGTTGGCCGCGGCGTCACCACCAGGCACCAGCGATCGCAGGCAGTGCCGCACCTGGCTGACGAAGGCCTGCAGGATCTCCATCTCTGCCGCGCGGTCGGCGTGCGTGCGCGCTGCCAGATAGACGAGATCGACGGGCCTTGCCCGCGACCGGCATTGTTCGCCCACCGATGCTTCGTCCGGGGAGACTTGGGATATCTTCCTGCTGGTCTTTGCCATCCTGGCCACCTCCGTGCTCCAATCCGGTGACGATCCTCGGTTGAAATTGGGCGCTATCCGTTTAAGACGGCGCCCGTTTGGCGGGAAAACCTGTCGCTATGGTTAACAGCACCTAAATGCCCGGCATTACAGGTTTTTCACATGCACAATCCGTAAAATAACTGTTAACAACAACAAGCTGTCCTGGGGATGCCGAGGCCGGTTAATTGTAACGCATACCCGAATGTGTCACTACGATACGGATATGAGGGGCATAGGCTGCAAAGCTTTGCCCGGAGGTCGGATGATGATAAGGAAGCTTTTCATCGGCGCTTGAAGAAGCGGGCATTCCGGCCTTGTTTGCAAGGGGATTTCCCGTGGCGTGGCGGCAGCGGGAAAGTCCCGAGTTCGGCCGATCGGCAGCCCCGAGCATTGTTGCGAGGGTAAGGCGACCAGATCGGCTTAGTATGCGTAGCGAGGCGTAATCCTATGGCGAACAAGAAGACCAACGAGTCGATTGACGAAAGCGCCTTTCAGGCTCTCGAAGCGGCACTGCGGATCGATTTCGACGAGGAAGAACTCTCGTCGCCGCAGGTTGCCAAGGCGCCTGACGCTCAGGAGAGCAAAGTGTCCGGCAAGCCCCAACAGCAGCGCCCCACCCCCGCCCCCGCCAGAAAGACGGCACGTCCGGCGGACTTCGGCTCCGAGACGGCACCGAGGTCGCCGGTGTTCGAGCCGGCCAACGACGCCTCGCGCCGCAGCCCGACGATGGTCATGAAGTCGCTCGAAGGCGCCTCCATGCGCGGGGCGCTGCGCAATGCCGCGATCGTCTCGGCCCTCTGGGTCGTTGGAGCACTCGGCCTGGCGCAACTTCTCTACGGCGAGCAGATCTGGAACGCCGCCGGCACGTCGGCGGTTCCCGGCCTTGTCGCCATTTTCCTCGGAACGGTCATCCCCGTCCTGCTCATCTTCGCCTTCTCGATCATGATGGCGCGCGCCCGCGACCTGCGCAACGCTGCCCGTTCGATGGCGGAAGTCGCCCTCCGCCTCTCCGAGCCGGAAACGATCGCCTCCGAGCGCATCATGACGGTCGGCCAGGCCGTTCGCCGGGAAGTCTCGGCTATGAACGAGGGCATCGAACGGACGATCGCACGGGCGACCGAACTCGAAACGCTTGTCCACTCAGAGGTGACGGCGCTCGAGCGCAGCTATACCGACAACGAACTGCGGGTACGCGGCCTCGTCCAGGAGTTGAGCGCTGAACGCGATGCGATCGTCAACCACGCCGAGCGCATCCGCAGTTCGATCGTCGGCGCCCATGAACAGCTGAAGGAAGAGCTGTCGCTGGCGACGGAGGAGATTTCCGTCCGGCTCGCGACCTCCGGCGAGGCCTTCGCGTCGCTGATCGACACCCGCGCCGCGGCGCTGATGGAAAAATCCGACGCGGCCGCGACGTCGCTCGGAACGCTTCTTTCGAACAAGACTGAAAACCTCGTCCAGACGCTGTCCGCCTCCGGCATTTCGCTGGCCAGCGAGTTCGACACGCGCCTGCAGCAGTTGACCAGCACGCTCGCGCAGCGCGGCCAGGACCTGCTCGGCGAATTCGAGACGCGCGCCTCGTCGCTCGACACCAATACCGAGAAGCTGAACGCCGCCCTCAACGAACGCGCCCGCCAGCTCAACGAAACACTGGTCGAACGCACCCGCGAGATCGCCGAGAGCCTCACGAGCGGCGAGCGCGGCATCACCGGCTCGCTCGACGAAGTTCTCAGCAAGCTCAACACCACGCTCGACGAGAAGGGTGCGAGCTTCCGCCGGAGCCTGCAGTCCAGCGCCGACGATGCCATCGTCGACCTCGACCTGCGCTCGGGCCTTTTCGAAGACCGCCTCCAGGCCACTGTCGGCCAGATCAACGCGGCCTTCGACGAACGCGTCGCGGAATTTGCGAGCGCCTTCGACCAGCGCGCCGGCAGCCTCGACAGCAAGCTCATGGAGAGCCTCGCACGGATCAACGAGACCGTCAGCGGCGGCACGGATGCGATCGACGGCATTCTCACTTCCAGCATCGAGCGCCTCGGCTCGACCCTGACGGATCAGTCCTTCGCGCTCGCGACTGCGATCGGCACGGGTCAGGAACTGATGGACGATGCCCTGGCCGGCCGCGCCAAGGAAATCGCCGACGCCTTGGCCAGCAAGGCCCAGGCGCTCGACGAGACGCTGAAGGCCGCCCAGAGCCGGATCGACGCGATCATGGAAGAGCGCAGCGGCGCACTCTACAATGCGCTCGCCTCGAACCAGACGCGTTTCGAAGACACGCTTTCGAGCCGCACGGAATCCGTCATCAATGCCCTCGCCGGCAACCAGGATCGCTTTGCCGAAACCCTGGAAAACCGCAGCCGCGAAATTGCCGAAGCGCTCTCTGAAGGCCAGCAGCGTCTCGACCAGGTCCTCGACGGCCGCGCCGAGACACTCGTCGAGGCGATCTCCGGCACGGAGAACCGCCTTGCCTCCACGCTGGAGGACAAGACGCACCAGATCGCCGCGGCCCTGTCGGAAGGTCATCTGCGGCTCGACCAGACGCTCTCGGGCCGGGCGGACGCCATCATCGAGACGATCTCCGGCACCGAAGACCGTCTTTCGGGCGTTCTCGATCGCAGAGCGGCAGCGATCGTCGAAGCGGTGGCCGATGCGGACCGGCAGATCGAGGCAGCATTCGCGGACAAGAGCGAAGCGATCCGCAGCGCCTACGCCGACAACCAGCAACGGCTCGACGAGTCCCTTGCGCGCCATGCCGAGCGTCTGTCCTCCACCCTCGACGGCGGCAGCAGCCGCGTTGAACGCACGATCGAGGACGGTGCTTCCCGCATCGCTGACAGCGTTGCTGCTGGCGTGGCGCGGCTCGACGACTCCCTCGGCGAGAACCACGACCGCATTCGGGCAACCCTCGAGGACCGGACCAACTCGATCAGCCTCACCCTGCGCGAGGCGCGCGAGCAGATCGAGAACACGCTAGCCGAACAGGGCACCTCTTTCGGTGCTTCCATCGCGGCGAGCACCGGCATGCTGGAGATGTCGCTGGAGGAGCAGGAAGCATCCCTGCGCCGCACCATCGATGAAAGCGGCAAAGCGCTGGAAGAGCGGCTACGCGGGACGGCGGGATCGATCGCGGGCCAGCTCAGCGAGGCCGCGGGAGAAATCACCAGGACGGCAGGCGACTTCTCCGACCGCGTCGAACGCTCGGTCGGCGGCATGACCACCCGTCTCGACGAGACCAGCAACAAGATCGAGACCAGCCTCGGCACGCTCGAGGACCGCATCCGCGACGGCCTCGACGGTGTCGACAGCCGCGTCGGCGATGCCGGCGAGAAGTTCGCGGCACGCCTCTCGGAAAAGATCGAGGACATGGAGCGGGTCGGTTCTGAGGCCGCCGAACGCGTGTCTCGCGTTCTGGAAGAAGGCACGAACCGCGTCGCCGAATCCTTTGACAGCCGCACCGCGATCATCGACGACCGCCTGTCGACCATGGACCGCGCGCTCAACATCGGTCTCGATGCGGTCAACCGGACGATCGAAGGCAAGGCAGCCGGGCTTGCCGCCGCGCTGCGCAGCGCCGTCGGTGAGGCTGCTCAGACACTCGACACGGAAGCCATGCGTTCCGTCGAACTGCTGAACCGCTCCGGCGCCGATTTCGCCGACCGGATCGGGGCACGCAGCGCCGAGTTCAGCCGTGCGGTCGAGGAACGCTCGGAAGACCTCGCGAATCGTATCGAGGAGACCCAGAACCGCCTCGCCGGACAGGCCGCGTCGGTCGCCCGCACCTTCTCCGAGGCAGGCGATGCGATCGCCGGCAAGATCGCAGAGGCCGAAGCGATCGTCGACACGCGTATCGCTTCGCTCACCGGCACGCTCGCCGATGCGAGCAGCACGCTCGAAGCGCGCGCGGCCGCCATCCGTGAAGCCCTTGCCGGGAACACCGAAGAACTCGCGACCACGATGGAGTCGGTCGACAAGGCGCTCGAAGCACGCGGCAACGCGATCCGCACCGTTCTCGACGAGCGGACCCGCGAACTTAACTCCATGCTCGCCGGCCGCTCTGCCGAGCTGTCGCGGATCATCGACGAGAAGGCCCTGCCGGTCATCGCGAGCTATGCCGAAACCGGGCGCGTCGCCGCCGAGCAGATCACCGAGGCCGCTCGCGAGAGCGCCGAACGGCTGCGTGCAGAAAACGGCGCGGTGCTCGATGCCCTGACCGAACGCGCGGAACATGCCGCCCAGGCGCTTGGCGCCGTCGAGGCAAGCCTTGCCGAAAAGGCAGGTACGCTTATCGAGCGGCTTGCCGAGAGCAATTCCGGACTCACGGAAATGGTCGAGCAGGCAGCGTCGAACATCGCTGCCGCCGACGAGCGCTTCGGCCAGACGACGGCTCGCTTTGCCGACACGACGGCCCAGGCCGCCGACCTCCTGCAGACCTCGAGCCGCCTTCTCGAAGGCAAGCTCGAAAAGCTCGCCTCCGTCTCCGACCAGACCTTGTCCCAGGTCTCTTCGATCGTTGGCCGCTTCGGCGAACACTCCAAGGTACTGAGCCAGGCCTCCGAGCTTCTCGGTGCGGCGCAGTCGAACCTCGTCGGCACGCTGGAGGAACGTCAGCAGTCGCTGCGCGACCTCGCAGTCGGGCTCGTCAAGCGTTCGGAGGAGATCGAGACGACGATGCGCGGCCTCGGCTCCATGGTCGAGTCCGCTTTCGAGCGGGCCGAACAGCGCTCCGGCCAGGTTGCAGGCAATCTGCGCCAGAGCATCCAGTCCTCCTTCGTCGACATCGGCAAGATTCTCTCCGACACCGAGAAGCAAGCCCAGTCGACCGCCACCAACATGCGCGACGCGCTGCTCTCGGCCGGCGAGGAAGCCAACAAGTCGATTGAGAAGACGCTCTCGGAAGCCGAACAGCGCTCCGGCGAGTTGGCCAATCGCCTGCGGGGAGGCCTCTCCGCCTCGCTCGGCGATGTCGAGCGACTGCTCGGCGAAGCCGGCCGCAAGTCCGACGGTGCCGCCAACCACCTGCGGGAAGTCATGCGCGAGGCGGTCGAGGAGGCGGTTACCCGTTTCTCCGGCGCCACCGACGAGATCCGTCGCTCGGCCCAGGAAATCCGCAAGGAACTCGATGCGACCCGCGGCGAACTGAAGCGCGGTGCTTTCGATCTTCCGGAGGAAGCCAAGGAGAGCGCGGCTGCGATGCGCCGCGCGGTCGCCGAACAGATCAAGGCGCTGCAGGATATTTCGCAGCTTGTCGGGCGCTCCACCCAGCAACTCGAGATCGCCGAACCCGTCGCCCGCAAGCCGGCGGAGACCCGTCCGGCCGAACCGCCGCGGAAGGCCGCCGTCCCTGCTGCCGCCCCCGCCGTGGTTCCCGGCCCGCAACCGGTGCCCGCCCGGCCGGTCGAGACCCCCGCCCTTCGTGGCAGCTTCGGGCTTGAGCAGAAGGCCGCCGTGTCGACGACACCGGCGCGACAGGAGACTGGCGGCTGGATCAGCGACCTGCTTCGTGGCGCCTCGCGCGAAGAACAGGAGCCGAACGGTCCGCAAGGCCGTGCCGCCCAGCCCAAGGCGACCGAACCCGCACCGCGGGCCACCGATGGCCGCAATCCGCGCCACATGGTGGAATCGCTGAACTCGCTGTCGGTCGACATCGCCCGCGCCATCGACCACGACGCTTCGGTCGAGCTGTGGCGGCGCTACCAGCGCGGCGAGCGCGACGTCTTCACCCGTCGGCTCTATACGCTGAAGGGTCAGCAGACCTTCGACGAGATCAAGCGCAAATACGACCGCGAGCCGGAATTCCGCGTCGCCGTCGACCGCTACATCGCCGATTTCGAGAAGCTGCTCGCAGATGTTGCCCGCACTGACCGCGACAAGACGGTGACGCAGTCCTATCTGACCTCGGACACCGGCAAGGTCTACACGATGCTCGCCCACGCCGCCGGCCGCTTCGGCTGAACGGCACGAGGACGCGACAAACGAAGAGCCCCGGAATGGTGACCGCCATTCCGGGGCTTCCTCGTTTCTAGCGAATGAAAGTGCGTCAGAGCAGCGTCAGCGTCCAGGCGACCATTTCGCCGGTGACCTCGGCAAAGGCACGGTCGAGCGCGCGGACATAGGACGGGCTCGACGATCCCGCAGCGGGAACGCTGGCGGAAAACACCCTCTGTGCCCTGACGGTGCCGTTGCGGTCGTCGACGAGCTTAAGCGATATCTCGACGACGGCGCGGTCGCTGCCGGTCGTGTCGATCTCGAAGGCACGGATGTCGGTGACGAGCTGATAGTCGATCGCGAGCCCCTGCCCCGGCTTGCCGACGCCGCCGATCCGGCCGGTATTCTCGAAGGCCTCGACGAGCTTCGACTGCACCATTCGCGGCAGCCGGTCGCTCCACTGCGATTTGGCGAGATACTGGATTTCGGAGGGCGAGACCCGAACCATGATCTGGTCGCTGTCCAGCGCCTTCAGCGCCGAGGGATCGGCAATCAGGATCTGGCGCTTTTTCGCCTGGGCCTTCGTCTCGACGGTCGCCGCCACCGAGAGATCGAACGTGTCGTTCTTCGCCGGCGCGGTTCCGCACCCCGCAAGCCCCAAACCCATCACAGGCAGAAGCGCCACGCCCCACAGGAGGCGCCGTCTGCGCAAATCGAATTCCGATTCTCCCATGCCCACCTTGTCCCTTCCGGCCATCGAACCGTCAGCGCCGAGTCCGTCCGTCGTATTGCTTGACCGTTTCCCCGCCGAAAAGCAACCTCTGCGGGTTCCGGTCGAAATTGTTGATTGCGTCGTCGAGCCCGCGAACCGTCTGGCGCGTATCGTCGACCAGCGCCTGGATATCGCGAAGCCCGGTGTTCGAGAAGCGTGCGAAGTTGTCGGCGATCGGGCCGATCCGGGCGTTCAGATTGTCCGCCGCATTGCGAATGGAGACCAGCGTCTTGCGCGCCTCGACACTCAGCGAGTCCGCCTCGCCCGAGCCGAGGAAGGCGTCGACCTTCTTGAGAATTCCGTCGAGCTGGCCAGACGCGTTGTTGAGCTTGTTTCCGAGCTGCGTGAAGTCGGTGATCGCCTGGTCGATATCCTGCTGGCGAGCGGTGATCTTCTCGCTGAACTGCTGGAAGTTGGCGACCGCCGCACGTGCGTCCGCCGAGGCGACGGATACGTCGTCCACTACCTTGGAAACCTTCTGCCGATCAACCGCTGCGACCAGCTCACGCACATGGGCGAGCGTCTCCTCGGCGGAGACCCCGAACTTCTGGAAGGTTTCGGCGGTTTCCTTGAAGCTGTCGATCGCCGGCCCGACCTTGTCAGCCGTCTCGGCCAGGCTGCCGGTGAACTTCTCCGTATTGGCGAGAATCGTGTCGATCTTTTCCGAGTTCAGCGCCCGGAACAGGTCCTCGGCAGCCGCAAGCGTGGAATCGAGGCGCCCCGAAAGACCCGCCACCGAATCCGAGAGAGCGCTGACGCTCTTCAGGAACTTGTCGATGCCGTCGGCATTGTCGGCGAGCGACTTCGAGAAAGTCTCGGCGTTCTTGATCGTATTGGTGAGCGGCCCGCGCGCATCGTTGACGAAGCCCTGGAACTGACCGATCGCGTCATCGGCGCGCCTGAGGATCTTGTCGGCTGTCGATAGCAGGTTGGTCACGCTCGACTGCTCCGCCACCAGCACCGCCGGTTCACCGGTCGAAAGCTCCCGCTGCAGAATGTTCTCACCGCCCGCCGCGGTCCCGGAAAGTTCGATATAGGCCGCACCCGTGAGGCCCTGTATCTCGAGAACGGCCTTGGTCGATTGCGTGACCGGAGCGTCGGCCTGGACCTCTGTGTTGGCAATCGAAAACTTCGGATCGTCCTTGTCGATGACGAGGCTGCGCACCGTGCCGACGGCAATACCGTTGAAGCGCACGGGCGAGCCGATGCTCAGACCGTTCGCCGAACCCGGTATCTTGATGGTCAGCGCGGCGACCGGGCCACCTCTGCCGTATTCGGCCATCCAATAGACGAATCCGAAAGCGGCAGCGATGACGAAAACCGTGAAAAAACCGACGATTGCGTAATTGGCTCTGGTTTCCATGGAGACCTGTCACTTCACCGGATTGTCGCCGGAATGTACCGGCCGTGGGATGGATCGAGCCCGCTTGCCCCTGAAATAGGTTTTCACCCATTCATCGTCGCAGGCGAGCATATCGTCTAACGTTCCTTCGACCAAGACCCGCTTCTGCCCCAGCACCGCGATGCGGTCGCACACCGAGAACAGGCTGTCGAGGTCATGCGTTACCATATAGACGGTGAGCCCCAGCGTATCGCGAAGCTGGGCGATCAATTCATCGAACTCGGCCGCCCCGATCGGGTCGAGACCGGAAGTCGGCTCGTCGAGGAAGACGAGGTCGGGATCGAGCGCAAGGGCACGCGCGAGCGCCGCGCGCTTGGTCATCCCGCCGGAAAGCTCGGAAGGATATTTGTCGGCGGCATCCCGGTCGAGGCCGACTAGATTGATCTTCAGATAGGCAAGCTCGTCCATCAGCCACTGCGGCAGGTCGAGATATTCGCGCATCGGAAGCTGGATGTTTTCCTTGACGGTGAGTGCCGAAAACAGCGCCCCGTGCTGGAAGAGCACGCCGAGACGGGTATCGAGGTTCATCCGCTCCGCCTCGCTCACCTTGTCGTAGTCGGCGCCGAGAATGCGGATGGTGCCGGCGCGCCGCGGCAGCAGCCGCAGCACGGTACGCATCAGGACCGACTTGCCTGCGCCGGAGGCGCCGACGAAACCCAGGATTTCGCCGCGGTAAACGTCGAGGTCCAGGTTGTCGAGAACGACCTTGTCGCCGAAGGCAACGGTTAGGCCGCGGACCGAAAGAACCGTTTCTCTCTCCTGCGTCACCGGTGCTGCGGAGGCTTCGTTCATCGTGCCCTCCGTCAGAAGTCGATTGCGGCGTAGAACATGGCGAAGAGCCCGTCCACGAGGATGACGACGAAGATCGACTTGACCACGGAGGTCGTCACGTGCCGGCCGAGCGACTCGGCACTGCCGCCAACCTTCATGCCTTCGACGGCCGAGACGATGCCGATGATCAGCGCCATGAAGGGTGCCTTGATCATGCCGGAGGCGAGGGTCGAATAATCGATCGCCGCATTGAGCCGGGTCGTGAAAACGTCGAAGGTGATCCCGGAATATCCCCACGCCACCAAGGCCGCCCCGTAAAGGGCCGCGAAATTGGCGACGACCGTCAGCAGCGGCAGCGCCACGACCAGCGCAACCAGCCGCGGAAAGACGAGGACACCGACGGGATTGAGACCGATGACCTTCAGCGCGTCGATCTCCTCGCGCATCTTCATCGAGCCGATCTCGGCGGTAATCGCGCTTCCCGAGCGACCGGCGATCATGATCGCCGTCAGCAGCACGCCGATCTCGCGGAGCTGCAGGATGCCGACGAGGTCGACGACGAAGATCTCGGCACCGAAATAGCGCAGCTGGAAGGCGCCCTGCTGGGCGATGATGGCGCCGATCAGGAAGGACATCAGCACGATGATCGGAACGGCGCGAACCCCCATGTGGTCGAGCTGGTTGACCACGGATGCCGGCGATACGCCCGCGCCGCGGCCGAGCTTCATCTGTGCGCCTCGCACCGCCGAACCGAGGACGTACATCATCGCGACGGTGTCTTGCCAGAGGTGCGCCATCATCACGCCGACAGGGCCGAAAATCCGGATGAACAGCGCTTCCTTCTGCTCGTCATGATGCGGGGCTTCGACCGTCTTCGGAAGCGCCCGGATGAGCTCCTGCATGGCCGGCGTGCCACCCGTCAGACTGACCGTGCTGCCGGCGGCCTCGCAGCCGGTGACGATACGCCGGACGAGCCACGCACCCGCCGTATCCATCCCGTCGATGCCGGAGAGGTCGACCTCCACCGGCGCATCACCGTCGGACCCGAGGCGTCCGACGCTCGGCAACACACCGGCAAGCGTAGTGTTGCGCCAGGTGCCGGACAGGATCAGCCGCCGCCCGCCGTCCGGCAGGCTGCCCTCTTCGATCGCAGCGGTTCCTGGATGATCTTTCAAAGTCAGACGTCTCTCACGGGCTGACGGTTCTCGAGCGACGATTCGCAACTGCAACGGGCTTACACCAGATGAGCCGGCAGTATAACTGCGCGTGCACTCATTGGAATCCATGTTGCGGAGTTTGACGGCCTGCGTAGCCGCGAAACCACATCTTTGTCGGAGAATCCGGTCTGTCAGAGCCCGGCAGGATGCATCAGAGCCGCTTCCGCGTCGGCTTCGGCGGGTTTTGCGACCCGGAACGGGATCGCAAGCGCGCTCGCCGCTTGGGTGATTCCCTTGGCCTTCGGAGTCTGGATCATGTGATCCCAGGAGATGAGCTCGAAACGGCCGTCGTGATGCTCGGCGATCGCAGTGCAGCTTTCCACCCAGTCTCCGGTGTTGATGTAACGAATGCCGTCGATCTCTTCCATGACCGCATGGTGGATATGTCCGCAGATCACGCCGTCTACGCCGTTGCGGCGCGCCTCCTCGACGACGACCTTCTGGAACTCGCCGATGAAGTTCACCGCCTGCTTCACCTGCAGCTTCGCCCAGGCGGAAAACGACCAGTAGGGCATTCCGAGACGGCGCCGGACGGCCGCCAGGAGGACGTTGATCGCGATCGCCGTATCGTAGGCCCAGTCGCCGAGATAGGCGAGAAGTCGCGCGTTGCGAACCACGACGTCGAACTCGTCGCCATGCAGCACCAGGTATTTTTTGCCGTCTGCCGCCTCGTGCACGATGCGCTCAGCAACTTCAATGCCGCCGAAGTGGCTGCCGGGAAACCCGCGCAAGAATTCGTCGTGGTTACCGGGGATGTAGATGATGCGCGTCCCCTTGCGGGCCTTCCGCAACAGCTTCTGCACCACGTCATTGCAGTCCTGCGGCCAATACCAACTGCGCTTCAGCCGCCATCCATCGACGATGTCGCCCACGAGCACGATCGTTTCGGCCTCGTGATAGCGGAGGAAGTCAATGAGAAAGTCCGCCTTCGCGGCCTTCGAACCGAGATGGACGTCCGAGATGAAGAGCGTCCGGAATTGGCGGGTATCCGCGTGTGTACTCACGAGGGTCATCCTCTGGGTATTGGCGTTCTCAGCCTCTAAGACCAGAGTCTTGTTTCAGCTTGATGACATGCGCGCGGATTGATCCTCTGCGCCGGGTCTCGTCAGTCGGAAAGCGGCGGCATCTTCCGGGTCGCAATCGCTCTTGCGTCCTCCCGATCCACCCCGCGCGCCGCCAGCAGCAGCTCGGCAGCGTCGCTGCCGGCCTCCCGCCAGGTTTTGTGTCCCTCCTGAAGGGCGTGAAGCATTGCCGCAAGCGTCGTACCGCCGAGGTGATCTGATCCTGCGGAACGATGTAGCGACCCTGCTCCACGCCCTCCAGCCTGTCCGAAGCCTGCCGGCAGACGGCCGACGACAAGCGCACCACCTCCAAATACGGCGTGCACGCCACCTCGCTTCCGCCACTTTTCACGCCGGGTGTCTAAGAAGCGACAGACAGGAGCCAGAGAGCGTCCGAAGACACTTCCCCCCGAGGACTTTTCGTGTATTCAGGAGTCTCGACTTTAGAGACATATGTTAGTGGGCACGATGAATTCTCAGGACAAGACGAAGCCGCAACCGGCGTCCGGCGACCTCGACGAGCAGGCGCTCTTCTACCATCGCTATCCGAGACCGGGGAAACTCGAAATCCAGGCGACCAAGCCACTGGGCAACCAGCGCGACCTGGCACTCGCCTACTCCCCGGGCGTGGCGGCGCCCTGCCTCGCCATCCGTGACGAGCCGGATACCGCCTTCGACTACACCGCGCGCGGCAATCTCGTCGCCGTAGTCTCGAACGGCACCGCCGTGCTCGGACTCGGCAACATCGGCCCTCTCGCCTCGAAGCCGGTAATGGAAGGCAAGGCCGTCCTCTTCAAGAAGTTCGCCGGCATCGATGTCTTCGACATCGAGATCAGCGCTCCGTCCGTGGACAACATGGTCTCGACGATCTCGTCGCTGGAGCCCACCTTCGGCGGCATCAACCTCGAGGACATCAAGTCGCCGGAATGCTTCGAAGTGGAGCAGCAGCTCCGCGACAAGATGAACATTCCCGTCTTCCACGACGACCAGCACGGTACCGCGATCATCGTGGCCGCCGCGATCCTCAACGGGCTCGAACTTGCCGGCAAGAAGATCGAGGACGTCAAGATCGTCGCCTCGGGCGCCGGTGCGGCCGCACTCGCCTGTCTCAATCTTCTCGTCACGCTCGGCGCTCGCCGCGAGAACATCTGGGTCCACGACATCGAAGGCCTGGTCTATGTCGGCCGCGAAGCCCTGATGGACCGCTGGAAGTCCGTCTACGCCCAGCCCTCCGACAAGCGCACGCTGTCGGAATCGATCGAGGGCGCTGACGTCTTCCTCGGCTTGTCGGCTGCCGGCGTCCTGAAGCCGGAGCTTCTCGCCCGCATGGCGGAGAAGCCGCTGATCATGGCGCTCGCCAACCCGACGCCCGAAATCATGCCGGATCTTGCGCGTGCAGCGCGACCGGACGCGATGATCTGCACCGGCCGTTCGGACTTCCCGAACCAGGTGAACAACGTTCTCTGCTTCCCCTACATCTTCCGCGGCGCGCTCGATTGCGGCGCCACGACCATCAACGAAGAAATGAAGATGGCGGCCGTGCGCGCGATCGCCGCGCTCGCCCGCGAAGAGGTCTCGGAAGTGGCGGCGAAGGCCTATTCCGGTGAATCGCCGACCTTCGGCCCGAACTACCTCATCCCCTCGCCCTTCGATCCCCGCCTGATCCTGCGCATCGCTCCGGCGGTTGCCAGAGCGGCGGCCGAGAGCGGTGTCGCCCGCCGGCCGATCGCCGATTTCGACACCTATCTCGACCAGCTCAATCGCTTCGTCTTCCGCTCCGTCTTCGTCATGAAACCGATCTTCACGGCGGCCAAGAAGGCGCCCGCCAAGCGCGTCATCTTCGCCGAAGGCGAGGACGAGCGTGTGCTGCGCGCCGCACAGGTGCTGCTCGAGGAAGGCATCGGCCAGCCGATCCTTATCGGCCGTCCGCCGATCATCGAAAACCGCCTCCAGCGCTTCGGGCTGCGCATTCGCCCCGGCACGGATTTCGAGCTGGTCAATCCGGAAGACGATCCGCGCTATCGCGACTATGTCGAGGAATACTTCGGGCTCGTCGGTCGCGCCGGCATCAATCCGGAAGCCGCCCGCACGATCGTGCGCACCAACAACACGGTCATCGGAGCGCTCGCTGTCCGCCGTGGTGACGCGGATGCGTTGATCTGCGGAGTGGAGGGCCGTTTCGACCGACATTTGCGCGACGTCGGCCACATCATCGGCAAGAAGTCGGGCGTCTGCGCCTTCTCGGGTCTCAGCCTGCTGATCTCCCAGCGCGGTGCAATCTTCTTCACCGACACGTTCGTGACCTACAACCCGACGGCTGCGGAAATCGCCGAAACGACGGTGTTGGCTGCGCAGGAGATCCGCCGCTTCGGGATCACCCCGAAGGCAGCCCTCCTCACCCACTCCAACTTCGGCTCGCGCGATTCCGAAAGCGCCCGCAAGATGCGGGAGGCTCTGCGCCTCATTCGCGAGCGGGCGCCCGAACTCGAGGTCGACGGCGAGATGCAGGGCGGATCGGCCCTCTCGGAGGCACTGCGCAAACGCGCCATGCCCGACAGCACGCTCACCGGCGAAGCCAATCTCCTGGTCTTCCCGAACCTCGACGCCGCCAACATCTCCCTCGGTCTCGTGCGGACGATGATGGACGCGCTGCATGTCGGCCCGATTCTGCTGGGTGCCGCCCTTCCTGCCCACGTGCTCTCGACGTCGGTGACCTCGCGCGGCGTCGTCAACATGGCAGCACTCGCCGTCGTGGAAGCCACGCAATCCGCATGACAATGTGCGTCGCGGGGATATCGCGACGCATGCTTCCTGTCACATGAAAGACGCATCATCATACCTCTTCCGGCGCATGAAAAATGCGCTGGACAAGCCATTTTTGCTGGACGATCTTACCCCATAGATTTGTCAGGGTCAGATAATGATTAACCAGAAGGGTTATTTTGACCTGCTGGACTGGCTGGAAAGCGAAGAGGTCGTTCGACCGCAGCCGTTTTTCAAAAGGATGCAGGCTGAGTTCGGGATCTCGAACATCCTCTACATCGACGCCATCCCTGCGGCGACCGGAGTCAGGCTGCATCGTATCCACCACACCTACGCGCCACATGTGGTCCGGGCTGTCACGGCTCTCGGTCCGCATGTCCTGACGCCGCTGCTGAAGCACGCCCTGACGTCGGTGCGCCCTCTGGACTGGTCCGTGCTGCCGCAAACGATTCCGAGCGCACAACTCCTGTTGTCCGTCGCCCGCGAACATTCGCTCTCCACCACCGGTGTCTGCTATCCACTCGCCTCCCGCGAGGGCCATGCGGCCCTGTTCGCGATCAGCGTCGCGGACGCACGTGACTGGCGGCAGTTTCGTCGCCACTGCGACCGCGACGTTCACGCTCTCGCAGCGAAGTTCCATGCAGCGGTGCTGGAGACATCCGACGAAGGCCTGAATCGCGAGAGCATGCGCTCCATTCTGACCGGCAGGGAAAAGGAGGCCCTGACCTGGGCAGCGGCCGGCAAGAGCTACTGGGAGATCGCCGTCATTCTCGGCATCTCGGAGCGGACTGTCCGCTATTTCATGTCGAACGCTCGGCGAAAGCTGAATGTCGTGAGCAATACGCAGGCCGTCGCAGAGGCGGTTTGGCAGGGCCTCATCTCCGGGCCCGATAGCCGTTCAGAATAGAACTCGCGCCCGCCGCAGCTCTTGCATGCGGCCCCGACACTGTAGACTGTACGATGGGCAAGCGAGAATAATCGCAAATTGCAATCACTTAAACTGTCCCTACCGCCAGTTTCAATTTCTGGCTGAAAAAGCGAATTTTTCTCCCTGACCTTAGAAGGGAGACCGGCATGATTAGGATTATCAACGGAGCCAACCGCGATCGCCATCGGAAAGAGATGGCAGACGTGTTCAGCCTGCGCAAGCGTGTCTTTCACGACCTCCTGAAATGGGATGTCAAGGTGGAGGGAGACTGGGAGATCGATCACTACGACGACGCCAACCCGATCTACGTCCTCTCCTATTCGCCCGAGACGGGGCGCCTGCGGGGAGCCCTGCGACTTCTTCCCACCCTCGGTCCGAACATGCTCGACGACACGTTTCCGGTCCTGCTCGGCGACAACCCGCCGATCCGCAGCGCCGCGATCTGGGAATCGAGCCGCTTCTGCATCGATCCGGAAATCTCGCAGGACCGTGCGTCCAACCAGGTGACGATTGCCGCCGCCGAGCTGATGTGCGGTGTCGGCGAACTCGGGATCGCCTCCGGGCTCACGCACATCGTTACGGTGACCGACGTGTTCCTGGAACGCATGTTCCGCCGCATGGGATGCCCCGGCGAACGGATCGCCGATCCGCAGAAGATCGGCTCCGTCTACGCGGTCGCCATCGCCTGGGAAGTGACCCAGGACCTGCTCGACCGGATGAAGGAGGTCGCCGGAATCGACCAGCGTGTGCTGGCAGAACCGATGACGCTCGAACAGGCCCGCGCCGCCTGACGGCGGTCGCGTTCGCCGGTCTGGTACCGGCCGGAGGCAAGCTTCCGGCCGGCGCTGTCTGTTAAGCCAAAATTGAGCTTCCGGTTGGCGGAATGACGCTCGCCAGCTATGATGATTGCGCCTATAGGCAAGTCGATCCGAGCAACGCCTGTCATTCGCCGATCGGGAACGCCAATTGCCGTACCGCCGTAGTCTCGCCCTGCTGTCCGTGATGGTCCTTGCGACCCTTCCTGTTCCGGCTGTCTCCCATGCGTCGATGATCTGCGACAGGTTGCGCGCGAGCCTCGTGAGCGAGCCGGAGGTGGTCGGAGATACCGCAGCGATGCGACGCTTCTCCAGCGCTATCGCCAGGCAAAACTTCGAGATTCGCAAGGCCCGCCAGCGCTTCCTCGACCTGCGCTGTGGGTCGCCGAGCGTCACCGACTACGCGGCGATGAACCGTCCGGAATGCGTCGCGCTTTCCGCCGACATCAAACGGCTGGACGCGGAAAAGCAACAGCTTGCGGACAGGCGCGATGCCGCGCGAAGCGGTGGCACGCAGCGCAACGAGGTCCGACAGAAGATTCTCGACACGATGGACGCCAACCGCTGCGACGACGAGCCGGTGGAGGCCGATACCACGCCTGCCGATCCTCCGCGCACCCCCTATCTCGACATGGTGGCGCCGCGCGTGGGTACGGACGGATTGCCGACGGGCGGCTGGCAGAACGGTGCCGGCGACCTGCAGACGCTTTGCGTGCGCAGCTGCGACGGGGCCTTCTTCCCGATCTCCTCGAATACCACGCCGCTCACTTTCCGGCGCGACGCGGAGCTCTGCCGGCAGATGTGCCCCGGCATCGAGACCGAGCTCTATTTCCGTTCTGTCACCGAACCAGAAAGCGGCGAGATGATCTCGACCGTGACAGGCAGGCCCTACCGGCAGTCGCCGACGGCGTTCTCCTACCAGAGCCGGCGCAAGGGCGAGCAACCCTCCTGCACCTGCAATCTCACGGACTTCTATCGCAAGATGAAGGAGCAGGCGGCCGGCGCGAACGTCCCCGACTACGGCTCTTCCGTCATCGACCTGAAGACGACCGGCAAATCGCTTCCCCAGCAAGCCGCTCCGTCCGCGCCCGTCGAGCGGCCTTACGACCCGGCGGAGAGGAAGGTGCGCCAGGTCGGCCCCGTCTTCATCCCCAGCGAGACGAGCGGTATCGACCTCAGGCATCCTGCGCTCTCCGGCCCGCAACCCATTCAGCAGTAGGGCACGGATGCCTGCGGCGTCCGTCGGATCTCAGCCGACGGACCTCTCCTGCCAGGTTTCGGAGAAAACCAGATCCTCAAGCGGCAGGCGCTGCCGCCAGCCCTTCACCGCCAGCTCCGGCTCTCCGTAAAGCGCGTCCACGTAGCCGAGGCAGAACCAGCCGATCACCTCGACATGCTCCGGGATCGAGAGAATCCGCTTGAGCTCGTCCTCGTGGAAGATGCTGACCCAGCCGACGCCGACGCCTTCGGCGCGCGCCGCAAGCCAGAGGTTCTGGATCGCGCAGACGGTCGAGTAGCGGTCCATGCTGAAATTGTGCGTGCGGCCGAGGACGACCGGACCGCCGCGCGTCGGGTCGCAGGTTACGCAGATGCCGAGGGGTGCCTTGCGGATGCCTTCGAGCTTCAGCGCACGATAGTCCTCACGCTTCTTGCCCGAGAACATTCCGGCGGCCTCGTCATTGGCGCGGCTGAATGCACGCCAGACTTCCTCGCGCCGCTCGGCATCGCGCACGAGAATGAAGTTCCACGGCTGCATAAAGCCGACCGACGGCGCGTGATGGGCAGCGGACAGCAGCCGCCAGACGAGATCGTCCGGCAGAGGGTCCGGCAGGAACTGGTCGCGCACGTCGCGGCGGGTCTCTATGGCTTTGTAAATGGTGGCGCGCTCCTCAACGGAGAAGGCGCCGGCTCGGACCATATGGTCCATCGGCTCGTCCGGCATCGTCAAATCCCCAACAATGCAAAGGACCGCCCGCCGTCCGCGCGGGCCAAGTCTATCTTGCCAGGCCGGTCTTCTGACTCGGCTTCCGCTGCCCGTCGCCGCCTTCCCGGCCAAAAGGCCAGTGACGCGAACCGGAAGACCGGTTCCTTGCGACAGGCATCCGCCACACAGCGTTGGGCACGTTCCGGATTGTCACCGGATTCCCGATTCTCCCGCCTTGCCGGCGGGCACCTGACGCAGCCGATTGTTCACAGTTCGCCGCCGGTGGCAAGTCCGACTACGTGCAACCCGGTTTCACTCGACGGGGAAATAGCGGACATAAGCGAAGGCGTCGCCGTCGGGAGACCAGCTCGGCACGTTCAAGGAGCCCTGTCCGCCGAAGAGCTCGATGAGCGTTTCCGTCTTTCCCGTCGTGATATCCATCCGCCGGATCGAAACCTGCTTGTCGCGCGGATGGCCTTCGACATCCGCCCCATAGGAGAGGAAGACGAGCGCGTCGCCTTTCGGTGCGGGGTGCGGAAACCAGTTGGCAAGGCCGTCGTCGGTCACCTGCGTGAGCCCGGTGCCGTCGGGCCGGATCTTCCAGATCTGCATGAGCCCGCTGCGATCGGAGTTGAAGTAGATCCACTGCCCGTCCGGCGAATAATCAGGGCCGTCATTGTGCCCGCCGCCGCGGATCAGCTCCCTCTCCTCGCCCCCATCGGCGGAGATCGTGTAGATGCCGAACTCGCCGTCGCGGATTCCGCAATAGGCGAGTTGCAACCCGTCGGGCGACCAGCCGTGCCAGTAGGACGGCAGCCTCGCGGTCACCTGCCGCGGCACGCCGCCCGCCGCCGGCAGGACATAGATGCACGATTTGCCGTGTTCGGTCTTGTCGGAGATCGCGAGCATGGTGCCATCGGGGGAAAGCCCGTGGTCGTTGTTGCACGCGCCGGCAAAGCCCGTATCGATCCGCTCCGGCAGCACACTTCCATCGATCGGCAGCCGGTAGATCAGGCCGTCGCCGTTGATCACCAGATATACACCGTCCGGCGTCCAGTTCGGTGCCTCGACCAGCGCCTCCGTCTGCCAGACGACCCTGGAGGTGCGGCTTTTGCAGTCGAATATCTCTACGGAACTGCGCATGCTCGCCTCCTGTCGGGATCGGCGGGATCAGCGGTCCCGGAACCGGTTGGTAATCGGGTAGCGCCGGTCGCGGCCGAAGTTCTTCCGGGTGATCTTGACGCCAGGCGCCGACTGCCGGCGCTTGTATTCGGCAAGGTAGAGCAGATGTTCGATCCGGTGGACGGTCGCAACGTCGTGGCCGCGCGCGACGATTTCTTCGACCGACATCTCCTGCTCGACGAGACATTCGAGGATGTCGTCCAGCACTGGATAGGGCGGCAGCGAATCCTGGTCGGTCTGGTTCGGCCGCAACTCCGCGGACGGCGCCTTGGAGATGATGTTGGCCGGAATGACCTCGCCCGCGGGCCCGAGCGCGCCCTGCGGCACGTTCTTGTTGCGCCAGCCAGAAAGCGCGTAGACCTGCATCTTGTAGAGGTCCTTGACCGGATTGAAGCCGCCGTTCATGTCGCCGTAGAGCGTCGCATAGCCGACCGACATTTCCGACTTGTTGCCGGTCGTCACGACCATGGCGCCGAACTTGTTGGAGATCGCCATGAGGATCGTGCCGCGCGTGCGCGCCTGCAGGTTCTCCTCCGTGACGCCCGGTTCGGTTCCCTCGAAGAGCTCAGAGAGCGCCGAGATGAAGGCATCGACGGGCTCGCCGATCGGCACAATGTCGTAATGGCAACCGAGCGCCTTGGCGCAGGCCGCGGCATCCGAGAACGAGCTTTCCGAGGTGTACCGGTAGGGCAGCATGACGGTCCGCACCCTCTCGGCGCCGAGCGCGTCGACCGCGATCGCTGCACAGAGCGCCGAATCGATGCCGCCCGAAAGGCCGATCACCACGCTCTTGAAACCGTTCTTGTTGACGTAGTCGCGCAGACCGAGCACGCAGGCACGATAGTCGGCCTCCGCCTCCTCCGGCACGTGGGCGATGTGCCTTTCGTCGCAACGCCAGCCGTCGGCACTGCGCTTCCAGGTCGTGACCAGGAGCTCGGCCTCGAACTGGTTCATCTGGAAGGCGAGCGACTTGTCGGCGTTGAAGGCGAAGCTTGCGCCGTCGAAGACGAGCTCGTCCTGCCCGCCCACCTGGTTGACGTAGACGAGCGGTAGTCCACACTCGATCACCTGCTTCAGGGCAATCTGGTAGCGCACGTCGATCTTCGCGCGGTAGTAGGGCGAGCCGTTCGGCACAAGAAGGATTTCCGCTCCCGCTTCGGCGAGCGTCTCGCAGACGCCGAGATCGCCCCAGATATCCTCGCAAACCGGGATACCGATGCGGATTCCTCGAAAATTCACAGGACCCGGCATCTCACCGGCAATGAAGACGCGCTTCTCGTCGAATTCGCCGTAGTTCGGCAGGTCGATCTTGTCGCGGGTCGCGATGATCTGCCCCCGGTCGAGGACGGCAACCGAATTGTGCCGGCCTTTCTCGCCCTGCCGCGGGAAACCGATGACCACCCCCGGCCCGCCGTCGGCGGTGTCGGCCGCCAGTTGCTCAACTGCCGCGAGGCAGTTCCTGAGGAAAGCTCGCTTCAGTACAAGATCCTCCGGCGGATAGCCGGATAGGAAGAGCTCGGTGAAAAGCACGAGGTCGGCGCCGGCGGCGGCAGCCTGGCTGCGCACCTCGCGAGCCTTGGCGAGATTGCCGGCGACGTCGCCGACAGTCGGATTGAACTGCGCGATTGCAATGCGAAGAATGTCGGGGCGGTTCGTAGTGTCGCTCATACCTTTCGTTTAACGCGAGCCGGACGCAGCCGCAACGCCACAAGACCAAATCCAGCGCGGAAAACAGCGGGGAACTCTCCCATGAACGGCCGGTTCATCTGGCGTTCATTACAGTTATGTGACAGAGGAACGACAGTTTTCTGACATGCCGTCCAAATTTGGAGAGTGCCTTGGTTGAGATCGTTTCCGATCCGGCTATTTCCATCACGCCCGACAGGGCCGTCGCTTCCGTCGCCGCGAAGGCGAACCGACGGGACGGCTATGCGTGGGCGGCTGTTCGCCTCGGCAATCTTCTGCTCCTCGCCATACTGACGGTGCTTACGACGGAGTGGATTGCCCGCGGCGATCTCCACGAAGCCCTGCGCTTCCTGATCGCCACCGACCGTCCCGGCCCGGCAGCGGTCGGCATCCTCTTCCTGCTTTTTGCTGCAACCGACGCGCTTCTCGGCCGCGCCTACCAGTCGGCGCTGGTCCTGGTACCGCTCGCCGTCATTCCCGCCTTCATATCGGCCCAGAAGCAGCTCTTCCTGTCCGACCCGCTCTATCCGAGCGACATGCTGTTCGGCCGCCAGATCCTGCAACTGCTGCCGGTCATGGTGGCAGCACGACCCTATCTGGCGGTAGCAATCGCCTGCTTTCTGGTCGCAGCCCTGGTCGCGCTCGTCTATCTGTGGTTCTTCGCATGGCGCCGCTTTCCGTCGCTCTCCCGTCCGGCAAAGCTCTTCCGCCTGCTAGTCGGCGTGCCGCTCATCGGCGGCTTCCTCTCGCTGATGGACTATGCCGAATATTCGCCGCTGCGCGACCGCCTGAACATTATCCCGATGATGTGGGACCAGCGTGAGAACTATCTGCACAACGGCTTCCTGCTCGCCTTTGCCTTCAACCTGCCGATGGCGAACGTCACCGCGCCGGAAGGCTACGGTGCGCAGGCGATCGACAACATCCCGCAGGGCGCGCCGCTCCCCGCGGCGGATACCGGCGAGCACCCCGACGTCATCATGCTGATGAGCGAGTCGCTCTGGGATCCGACCCGGCTCAGCAATGTCCGGCTCTCGCCCGATCCGATGCCGACAATCCGCAAGAATTCGTCCGGCAACGTCTTCTCGCCCGAGTTCGGCGGCATGACGGCCAATGTCGAATTCGAGGCGCTGACGGGCTTCTCCAACGCGTTCCTGCCCTACGGCAGCATTCCGTATCAGCAGTATGTCCGCGGTCCGGTTCCGTCGCTCGCCACCTTCTTCCGCTCAAAGGGCTACGTCGCCAAGTCGTTCCATCCGTTCCAGAGCTGGTTCTGGAACCGCGCCAACGTCTACGAGGCCTTCGGCTTCGAGAGTTTCCTGTCGGAAGAAAACATGCCGGTGATGGACAAGCGCGGTATCTTCGCCTCCGACGAAGCGTTCACCAAGGAGCTCATGCGCGCGGCCGATCGCAGTGAAAAGCCCTTCTTCTTCTTCGGTGTGACGCTGCAAGGCCACGGCCCTTACGAGCCGCACCGCTATGCCAAGAACACCGTCGCGATCGACGGCCCGACCCTCTCGCCGGCAAGCACGCAATCGCTTGCGACCTACGCCCAGGGCGTCCGCGAGGCCGACCAGAGCCTGAAGATGCTGATGGACTGGGCGAAGAAGCGCCGCCGCGAGACGATCGTCGTCATCTTCGGCGACCACCTGCCGCCACTCGGCACCGTCTATCCGGAAAGCGGCTATATGCCCGACCAGGTGGCCACCCGCTCGGCTCCGCTCGACATCATGAAGCGCGAACACGAAACGCCGTTGGTCGTCTGGTCCTCGAAGAAGGGCGTCCAGAAGGATCTCGGCTCCGTAAGCCCCGCCTTCCTCTCCTATCATGTGGTCAAGCTCGCCGGTTACGAACATCCCTTCTACACCGGCGTCCTCGGCACGGTCCACGCGCGTTACGAAGCCATAGACCGCCATCAATTGGTCGAGCGCGCCGGCGGCTCTGTCCCCGACTGGTCGAAGGCTGGCAAGAAGCTCGACCCGGTCGTCCGTGACTACCGCTACCTGCAGCACGACATGATGTTCGGCGAAGGCTTCAGCGCCCAGCGCTTCTTCCCGGAACAGGTCGAACGCCTGTCCGCGCCGGCGTCCTGACGGCGCACATCAAATCGGCATTTTTCTCGCCGCCGAGAAAAAACGTTGACACACAAAGGATCTATAAATCTCTTAGGAGGAGAAGATGACCTTCTCCGGGCCTTCCGCGCGTCCGTAACGCGCGGTATGGCCCATATTTTCTGATGACCTACTGATTTTGTTTTCGAGCATCCCATGCGAGCCCTTACCCGTGCCGAAATCGTTAGCCATCCGCTGTTTCCTGCCATCGAAAAGCAGATCGCAGACCATCTGATCGGCATCCATCTGCGCACACCGCGGCTTTCGCGGTTGAAGGCAAGCCACCGCAAGTGGCTGATGACGCAGTCGCTCTATGCGCTGAACCTGCAGCGCACGGACGACGATCCGCTCTCGGGCCTCACCGCCACGCGTTTCGTCGAGGTCGTGATGAAAGTCGGCGCGGCGAGCCGCAACACGGCAACCGCCTATCTGGCGGAGCTTGTTGCCTACAAGTTCCTGCGCGACGTGCCCGGCGTGCCGGACCGCCGCATCCGGGTCCTCGAAGCGACGGAGCCCAGCAATGCGGGCATGGTCAGCTGGTTCACGGCGCACATGGCCTGTCTCGACCGGTTGGACGGTGGCGACCGCGAGGCAACCAGCAACGCAGACCCGCGCATCTTCCGCATCGCCCAGCCCTATGCCGCGGCCAAGCTGGTCGAGCACCCCGACTGGCGCGACCCGCCGGAGACGATCGGCCATTTCCTGTGGTCCGATCTCGGCGGCATTGTCCTGCACGACCTGATCTCGCGCATCGATGAATATGATCCTGCAGCCGAAAAGACCTTCGTCGGGCCGACGGCGCTCGCGGAACTCGGCGAGAGCTATTCCGTTTCGTCGACGAACCTGAAGCGCATGTTCAAGAAGGCGGAGACGGACGGGCTGCTCGGCTGGGAACTGCCGCGCCGTCGCGGCAGTCTCTGGCTTTCCCGCCGTTTCACCAGTGACTATTTCCACTGGCAATCGACCAAGTTTGCAGCGCTGGAGGAGGCTTTCCACTACGCGGTCGAAAGGCTTCGGCGAGAGGACGGACGCCTCGCCGGTGAAGGTCAGTCGCCCGTCGGTGCGGACGTCCTCCCTGCCGAAAATCTCGGAGCACTGTCGGCAACGTCGTAATAGTCCGCCTTGTCGGCGCAGTAGATGTGATAGCCGAAACGAAGCCCGGTCGGCTGGTCGAACGCGCCCGCCATCACCGATAGATGGTCGGCGCCGTCCGCCTCCCAGAAGAGAGCCGAACCGCAGGTCCGGCAGAAGCCTCTGCGTGCGGTATCGCTGGAGCGGTACCAGCTGACATTGTCCGCGCCCTCGATCTCCAGGCGGTCCTTATGGACGTTCGTCGCTGCATAATGGAGGCCGGTCTGTCGGCGGCATTGCGAGCAATGGCAGCCGATGAGGTCCTGCAACTCACCCTTGGCGCGGAAATGGACAGCGCCGCAATTGCAGCGACCGTCGTGGAATTCAACCATGAGGACCTCCGGAAACAAAGACCGGGCCAGCTTCACCAAGCCGGCCCGGTCCGTCAACTTCAGTCTTCTTCACTTACCGATCAGCCGAATTCATCGACCTCACACCGCAGCGATCAGGCGTTCGCAGCCATCATTCGCTTCTCGTCGCGCCCGCCCTTCATCCGCTCGGCGAGCAGGAAAGCGAGTTCCAGTGCCTGGTCCGCATTGAGCCGCGGATCACAGTGGGTGTGATAACGGTCCTGCAGGTCGTCGGCCGTGACTGCACGCGCACCGCCGGTGCATTCGGTCACGTCCTTGCCGGTCATCTCGATATGGATGCCGCCCGGATGCGAGCCTTCGGCGCGATGGATCTGGAAGAAGCTCTCGACTTCCGACAGAACCCGCTCGAACGGACGGGTCTTGTAGTTGTTGACCGTGATCGTGTTGCCGTGCATCGGGTCACACGACCAGACGACCTTGCGACCCTCCCGCTCGACGGCACGGATGAGGCGCGGCAGGTGTTCCGCGACCTTGTCGTGGCCGAAGCGGCAGATCAGCGTGAGACGGCCGGCCTCGTTCTGCGGGTTCAGGATGTCGATCAGGTTCAGGAGATCGTCGGCCTGCAGCGACGGGCCGCACTTGAGCCCGATCGGGTTCTTGATGCCGCGGCAGTATTCGACATGGGCGTGGTCCGCCTGCCGGGTACGGTCGCCGATCCAGATCATGTGGCCGGAGGTCGCATACCAGTCGCCGGAGGTGGAATCGACGCGGGTCAGCGCCTCTTCGTAGCCGAGAAGCAGGGCTTCGTGACTCGTGAAGAAGTCCGTCTCGCGCAGACTCGGATTGTTCTCGGACGAGATGCCGACGGCCTTCATGAAGTCCATCGTCTCGGAGATGCGGTCGGCGAGCTTGTGGTAACGCTCTGCCTGCGGGCTGTCCTTGACGAAGCCGAGCATCCACTGATGCACGTTCTCGAGATTGGCATAGCCACCCATCGCGAAGGCGCGCAGCAGATTGAGCGTCGCGGCCGACTGCCGGTACGCCATGATCTGGCGTTCTGGGTTGGGGATGCGGGCTTCGCTGGTGAATTCGATGCCGTTGATGATATCGCCGCGGTAGCTCGGCAGTTCGATCCCGTCCTGCTTCTCGAAATCGGAAGAGCGCGGCTTGGCGAACTGGCCCGCGATACGGCCGACCTTGACCACCGGCAACTGGGCGCCGAAGGTCAGGACGACGGCCATCTGCAGGAAGGCGCGGAAGAAGTCACGGATCGTGTCGGCGCCATGTTCAGCGAAGCTTTCGGCACAGTCGCCGCCCTGCAGCAGGAATCCGTTGCCTTCGGCCACGTTGGCGAGCGCCTTCTTCAGGCGGCGAGCCTCACCGGCAAAGACGAGCGGCGGATACTTGGCAAGACGCGCTTCCGCATCGGCAAGTGCTGCCTGATCCGGATAGGCCGGAACCTGCTTGATCGGCTTCTGCCTCCAGCTGTTCGGGGTCCAATTCTGTGCCATGATCGTAACCTAACCTGTTCCCGCATTGCGACGGCCTCCTGCCGTCGAATGGGCGGCTTATAAACTCTTATCACCGAGTTGGAAAGCCGAACTTCGGGCGAAGCCGCGCCTCGCCCATCACACTGGCGAGGCCGCAGGCCGCGCTGTTCGATCGCGACCTGCCCGGCTCCCGCGGAGCGGCACACCGCAGCGGCGGCGCCTCACAAGAAAACTTACATTGACGTAAACGTTAATATCGATGCATATCGGGGGCCGCGTTGCGCCGAACGGGAGGAGCCAATGTCGAGCGAGGCCGCAGTGATTGCGAAGGACATCACATTTGAGGCCGCTGACGGCTTCCCGTTGAAAGGAACGCTCTTCGCCGGCACCGGCGAAGGTCCCCTCGCCCTCGTCTCCTCCGCCGCAGCCGTACCGCGCGGCTTCTACGGCCGTTTCGCGACCTATCTCGTGCAGGACCGCGGCTTCCGCGCCGTCCTCACCTACGATTATCGCGGCGTGGCGGCATCGAGGCTGCCGTCCGGGTGGAGGCGTCCGCCACTGATGGCGGACTGGGCCGAGAAGGACATGCCCGCTGCCGTCGATGCGCTCGATGCAGTCGCACCCGGCCACCCGATGGTCGGCGTCGGCCAATCCTTCGGCGGGCAGGCGCTGGGATTGAGTGGCCGGCACCAGCGCTTCCTGCGCTACCTGATGGTGGCGGTGATGTCGGGTCACTGGCGGTACACCGACGTACCGCTGAAAGTGTTCACGGCGATGAACCTGATCGGCGTTCCGCTGGCGACGATCACCGGACGCGTTCCCGGCTGGATCGGCCTCGGAGAGACCCTTCCCGGCAGCGTCTTCCGCCAGTGGGCACGCTGGGGCCGCAACCCCGAATACTTCTTCGCCGATCCCTCCATGGATGCCGTCCGCCGCTATGGCGAGGTGGAGACGCCGATCCTCGCCATCGGCCTCACTGACGACCCCTGGGGAACCGCGCGGGCACAGCACGCGATCCTGAAACACTATGTCCGCGCACCACTGCAGACCACGTGGATCTCGCCGGTGTCTCCGGACAAGCCGATCGGCCATCTGGGATTTTTCCGCTCCGCCCATCGCGAACGGCTGTGGAAGCCGACGGCAGACTGGCTGGAGGCCGGTACAGGCAGCGACTTCGCCGCCGGAGCAGCAGGCATAAAGTAACGAAAACGAACATCCGCAAAGAAGCGCTGAATTTAACCAGTCGTTAAGCTCAAAATATGAAAGCAAGCCGCCGAATTATACAATTAACTCTAAAATAATAGGGATAAACAAGTTTCGATACAGCCGGAATGTTGACCGGGCGGGTTGCTGCGCGATGAACGCGCGGATCCTGGGACTCAGGTAGACTGAAATGTATATTTCACTTGCACAGTACTTTAGAGATCGTTCGGGAAATTTTGCCACCACCACGGCGCTTCTTGCTCTTCCGCTTCTCGGCACGATCGGCATGGCCGTCGACGTCAGCTACGCAATCGAACAGCGGGCGGCCCTGCTCGCGGCCGCCGACGCCGCGGCAATCGGCGCCCTTTCGACCCAGTCGGTCGGCGTGTTGGCGGCGATCAACTCCTCCGAGAACGGCACGATCGTCGTCGCAGAGCAGGACGCACGCAAGCTGTTCGACGGCCAGCTGCCGTCGGGCATGGTCACGAAATTGACGGGCCTTTCCATCGACATAACCAAGCAGGACGACACAATGAACGCTGTCGTCACCTTCAATGCGCAGGTGCCGACGAGCTTCCTGAGGCTCCTCAACCACGACACCATCGAGGTGAGCGGAACGGCGACCGCGACATACAATACCGGCACCTTCATGGACTTCTACATGTTGCTCGACAACACCCCTTCGATGGGCGTCGGCGCGACGATGGCGGATATCGACAAGATGGAACGCCACACCCCGGACAAGTGTGCATTCGCGTGCCACGACGAATCGAAGAGCTACGACTATTACCAATTGGCCAAAGATCTCGGCGTCGCCATGCGGATCGATGTCGTTCGCGAAGCCGTCCAGCAACTCACTTACAGCGCTGCAAAAGCGGCACGTTATCCGAGCCAGTACCGGATGGGCATCTACACCTTCGGCACCTCTGCAAAAGACACGAAGCTCACGGAGATTTCCACACTGTCGTCGGACATGAATGCGGTGCGCACCGCGGCGAGCGCCATCGACCTGATGTCGATCCCCTACCAGAACTACAATCACGACCAGGCGACAGATCTCGACAATGCCTTCAAGAATCTCGAGAAGATCATCAAGAAGGGTGGCAGCGGCAAGAACAAGAGCGACGCGGAAAAGGTGGTCTTCTTCGTCTCGGACGGCTTGACGGACAGTGCCAAGGGGGCGTCCTGCACCAAGAAGACGACCGGCACACGCTGTCAGGAGCCGATCGACTATTCGGTTTGCGAGCCGTTGAAGAAGAAGGGCATCAAGATCGCGGCCCTCTATACGACCTACCTGCCCCTGCCGCAGAACGCTTGGTACAACAGCTGGATCAAACCATTCCAGAGCGAGATCGCCGACCGGATGCGGTCTTGCGCCTCACCGGGACTCTACTTCGAGGTGAGCCCGACGGAGGGCATTACCGAAGCGATGGAAGCCCTCTTCCAGAAGGTCATCGGCACGCCGCGGCTCGCCAGCTGACCAGTGGAATTGACGAGAGTGAGCGCGTCGGTCAGACGCGCTCACCGTTCCTGACACGGTAGCTCGGGCTGTACATGGTCACGAGCTCTTCTGCCGCTGTCGGATGCACCGCCATGGTCCGGTCGAAATCGTCCTTGGTGCAACCCGCCTTCAACGTGATGCCGAGAAGCTGCGCCATCTCGCCGGCGTCGTGACCGAGCACGTGCGCCCCGATGACCTTGCGGTCGGCGGCATTGACGATCAGCTTCATGATCATCTTTTCGTTGCGGCCCGAAAGCGTTGCTTTCATCGGACGGAACTGCGCCCGGTAGACCTCGATTTCCTCATAACGCTTGGCGGCCTGCTCCTCGGAAAGGCCGACGGTGCCGATCTCCGGCTGCGAGAAGACCGCCGTGGCGATGAGGTCGTGGTCCGGTCGCGTCGGATTGTTCTTGTATTCGGTCTCGATGAAGCACATCGCCTCGTGGATCGCGACGGGGGTGAGTTGCACCCGGTCGGTGACATCCCCGAAGGCGAAGATGCCCGGCACGTTTGTCCGCGAATATTCGTCGACGACGATCGCACCACGGTCGTTGGTGACGACACCGGCCGCCTCGAGGCCGAGCCCGCTGGTGTTCGGATCGCGGCCGAGTGCCAGCATTACCTGGTCGGCGGCAAGGACATCGTTGTTCTTCGTCGTTACCCTGAGGCCGCCGGCGGGCGTCTTCTCCACCTTCTCGATCACGTCGTGGCAGAGAATGCGGATACCCTTGGCTTCCATCGCCTCATGCAGGCCGCGCCGCATGTCCTGATCGAACCGCGACAGGATCTCCACCCCCCTATAGATGAGCGTGGTGTCGACGCCGAGACCGTGGAAGATGTTCGCGAATTCGACCGCGATATAGCCGCCGCCGGCAATCACGATCGAGCGGGGCAGTTCCTCGAGATGGAACGCCTCGTTGGACGAGATGCAGAGCTCATGCCCAGGCAGCGAAGCGTGCGGATTGGGTGCGCCGCCGACGGCGATGACGATCCGTTCCGCCGTGACGATACGGCCGCTCTTCATCAGCCGGACGCTGTTCGGCCCAGCCAGTTCGGCGCGTGTCTCCAGGATTTCCGCTCCTGCATTCTCCAGCCCCTTGCGATAGAGACCTTCGAGACGGGCGATCTCCTTGTCCTTCGCGGCGATCAGCTTCTTCCAGTCGAAGCTGCTCTCTCCGACGGACCAGCCGTAGCCCACGGCATCCTCGAAATGCTCGTGATACTGCGAGGCGTAGACGAACAGCTTCTTCGGCACGCAGCCGCGGATGACGCAGGTGCCGCCGAAACGGTATTCCTCCGCAATCGCCACGCGCTTGCCGAGCGAGGCCGCAAGCCGCGCGCTGCGCACGCCGCCGGAACCGCCGCCGATCACGAACAGGTCATAATCGAAATCCGCCATAAAAAACTCCCGGGGAATAACAAGGGGTCGGTGAAGCCGCCCCCGATATAGGGTCGGCACCGGCCAAAAGAAAAGCCCGGAAGACCTTCCGGGCTTTGCAAAAACGAATTCGTGATCGCCTTACTGCTTCGGCGCAGCGGCCGGGGCCTGCGCACCGACAACACTCAGAAGGGCATCATTGGTCTGCTTTTCGAGGTCGCGTGCAACGCCGGCAGTCCAGATATCGGCAGCCTTCATCAGCTCGCGGGTGGCGATCGGACCGTCCTTCAGGAGCTTCTTGCCTGCATCGCTGCTGTAGAAGTCGGAAATCACCTTCAGCTCTTCCGCTGTGAAGGCCTTGGCGTAGACCATCGCCGCTTCCTTCTCCAGGTCGCCACGGCGGGCGGCAAGCGAAAGCGCTTGCTTGTCGACCTCCCCGTAGATCTGGTCCTGCAGGTTCGGATAGGCCTGGATCAGCTGCGTCTTGAGGCGATCAGCGACAGCCGGGAGGATGTTGTCGAAGCGATCGGTGACGCCGAGGACGGTGATCGCGGTCCGTGCGGCCTGCAGGTGCTCCGGAGAAATATCCTGCGCCTTTGCGGAGGTGCCGAGCATGAGCCCCCCGAGAATGACGGCGGCAGACGCAAGACGGCCGAAACCGGAATACTTGATCATGAAATTCAATGCTCCTGTCTAGTATTATGCCTCAAGCACACGCGCGCCGGTCGGACCAGCGATGATGGCGAGCGTTGCCAGATTGATGAACAACCCGTGTTCGACGACGCCGGGAATGGAATTCAATTCTCTCGCCAAGGCCTCTGCATCAGGAATGCGGCCAAAAGATGCGTCGACGATGAAGTGTCCACCGTCCGTCTTGAAAAGTCCGTCGCCGGAAGCGCGCATCTTGAGTTCGCCGGAAAGGCCGAGCCTGGAGGCGGTCTTTTCGATGGCGATGAGGGTAGCGGCCTGGCCGAAAGGGTTGATCTCGATGGGCAGCGGGAAGCGGCCGAGCGTATCGACGACCTTGCTCTCGTCAGCGATCACGATCATGCGCTGCGAGGCCGCAGCGACGATCTTTTCCCTGAGAAGCGCGCCGCCGCCGCCCTTGATGAGCCGCAGCCGTCCGTCCACCTCGTCGGCACCGTCGATGGTCAGGTCGAGTTCCGGAAGCTCGTCGAGCGACTTGAGCGGCACGCCGAGTTCCACACAGAGCCGCGCGGTGCGCTCCGACGTCGGAACGCCTTCGACGCGCAGGCCTGCGGAGACCTTTTCCGCGAGAAGCCGGACGAACTCTTCCGCGGTGGAGCCGGTTCCGATGCCGAGACGCATCCCGCCGCGGACGTGCTCCAGTGCCGCAGCGGCGGCTTTGATCTTCATTTCGCGGGCGTCCATACGCCTTCAGCTCCAGTCTGTTTCGTCGTGAAGCTGTTTACACGGCTCATGGAACAAACGAAAGCCCCCAGCATGCGGCATCGTGGTTGCAATTCGCCTGTCCATGCCATAACCGGCCATAAGGAGCACCCCTTGTACCAGCGGAGACCCGGATTGACCGCCCCCATCATCGTCTTCGATCTCGACGGCACCTTGGTAGACACTGCACCGGACCTGATCAGCAGCCTCAATCACACCATAGCAGCAGCCGGGCTCGACCCGGTCGGTTACGAGGACCTCACGCACCTCGTCGGGCACGGCGCGCGCGCGATGATCGAACGGGCCTTCCGGCTCCGCGGCGTGCCGCTAAACCAGGACGAGCTGGCGCCGCTGCTCGACCGCTTCATCCTTCACTATAAATCGGAGATGCCCGGCGAGAGCCGGCCGTTTCCCGGGCTTGCCGAGGCGCTTGCGAGACTTGCCGAGGCCGGCTACGGCCTGGCCGTCTGCACCAACAAGATCGAGGAACTGGCGATCCCGCTGATCGAGAAGCTCGGCCTCGCCGACCGTTTCGCGGTCATCGCCGGCGGAGACACGTTTGCGGTCCGCAAGCCGGACGCGGGCCATCTGACCGGCACGATCGAAAAGGCAGGCGGCGATCCGAGGCGCGCCATCATGGTCGGAGACAGCATCAACGACGTGCTCGCCGCGAAGAACGCCGGCATTCCATCAATCGTCGTGCCCTTCGGCTATTCGGACAAGCCGGTCGAGGAGCTCGGCGCTGACCGGCTCATCAACCATTTCGACGAGCTGACGCCCGCCCTCCTCGAGGAGATGCTTGCGGGGAGATAACCTCCCCGCAGATCGCGATCAGCTGCCCGAACGGGCTTCGCTCGTAACCGTGAAGGCCTTGCGGGTGTATTCGTCGCGCCCGTAGACGTCGTCGAAATATTCGATGACACCGTCCTTGTTCGGCCATGCCGTGAAATACGAGACATAGACCGGGACCTTCTGCGGCACCTGGACCGCGCGGTTCTGGCCGGCGGCGATCTGCGCGCCGATATCCTCGACGGTCGTACCCATCACCGCGGCGGCCATCCGGCGCGGTTCGGCGAGACGCACGCAGCCGTGGCTCAGCGCCCGCATGTCACGCTTGAAGAAGCTCTTCGAGGGCGTGTCGTGCATGTAGATCGAGTGCGCATTCGGGAACAGGATCTTCAGCTCGCCGAGCGCATTGTCGCTTCCCGGCGGCTGGCGGACGTCGACATTGTGCGTCGAATTCCAGTCCACGGCGCTCGAGGAGACCTTGCGGCCGCCATAGCTCACTTCGTAGCCCAGACGGTCGAGGTAGCCGGGGTCCTGGCGCAGCTTCGGCAGCATCTCGTTGATGATGATCGACTTCGGCACGCCCCAGTACGGGTTGAACTCGACGGTCTCGATCTGGTCGTTGAAGAAGTAGGTCTGGTTCGCCTTGGAGCCGACCACGACCCGCATCGACAGTTCCGGACGCCCGTCATTCACGTAGTAGGCCGTGAAGGCCGGCTGGTTGATGAAGACGTAGCGGGAACCGAGATCGGCAGGCAGCCAGCGCAGCTCTTCCATCGCCACCACGAGCTTCTCGATCTTGGCGGCATTGCTGTCACCCATCAGCGTCCGAATGGTCGCTTTGCCCACGACGCCGTCGGGGTGCAGGCCACTCTCCTTCTGGAAGCCTTCAACCAGCGCGACGAGCTCGGGCGTGTATTCCGGCGTACCGGTATAGGCGGCGAGCGCCGCAGCATGCTCCGTCTTGAGCGCCTCGGAGGCCCGGATCTTGATTGCCGCGATGACGTTCACGAGTCCGGGATTGCTGACACCCGGCTTCAGGAGCGTGCCCGGAGCAATCGTGATCGTCTGCGACGGATCGCTCTGCTCCGACTTGAGGCGGGCGAGTTCCGTCTGCAGCGCCTGGAACTGCGGATTTGCCGGCATGCGGCTCTTGAGGTAGGCGCCGACATCGGGGCTGAGCCGCATCATGTTGAGGACCGGCTTGAAGTTGACGGCCTTGCGCTTGATGTCGTGATAACCGGAGAGCTTGTTCGGGTCGATACGGCCGCGAACCGTGTCTCCGACATAAGTCAGCGCCTTGATCGACATCGAAAGTTCGAAAGCCATGAGCTCGCGCTGGCGGGCAAGCGGATCCGCGTCCGCAGCCGCTTCGGCCGGTGCCGCGACCAGATAGTCCTCGGGGACCAGTCCAACGAGGTCCGCTTCGGCGAACGCGGCAAGCGCGGAGTGGGCACGCTCGGATACGCCGTTCTCCGTCACCCAGATCAGAGGACGGCCGGCATTGTAATAGGCCTCGACGGCAGCCGCGATGTCGTCCGGCGCACGCAGCTTCGTTTCAGAGAGCAGCCGGCGCTGCTCCGACTGCGGACCCAATAGCGCGATGCTCGCGGTCGTCGAAGCGTCGGAAGCCGCGACCTCAGGCTGAGCGGCCGGCATGGCGGGCGCGGTGATCGTCACCGGGCGCGTCGCTTCCGGCTTGTAGGTGTAGTAGCGCGGTCCGCTGACCTTCGGCAGCGGCTCGGGATCGGCCATCGGGTCGGAGACGCCGGGAAGACGACGGCCGAAGAAGGTATCGTTGCCCCGCTGGCGATTGTCGGCGCCCGGACCGCCGCGCAGCATTTCGAGCAGGGTGATCGCGGCCGCGGGGCGCGGCGCCGTGCTCATGGCCGTGAACGCAGCAAATACCGCCGTCAGCGCAATGGTCTTGTATCGGGTCATTCGTTCTCTCAATTTCCAGTCAGGTGCTGCGGCAAGCCGGATTCGCCGATGATCGACGTTTCGCGGACGAGTAGCCCAACGGCTCTCCAATGAAAAGGTCGCACGGACGGGTCAGAGCCGTCGGCCCCGTAAAAATTATGTGACTGCCCGCGCGGCATTCCGGGGAAACAGCGCGTATTCTAGTCGAATATATCGTTAATTTTTTCCAAACAACCGACCGGACCGCGTCACTGCGGTAGCACCACCACACCCCTGGGTGGAAATCACGGACGGCGCAGTTACGACTGCCACTCAAATTTACGTCAGGCGATTGCGCCCGGGCGGCGCCGGACTAGATTAACACCGGAAGGACGCCGCAATCTCCGGCGAGAAGGTGGAAGCGATGACGAAGACGCGCACGGAAACCGATACGTTCGGCCCTGTCGAAGTGGCGGGCGACCGCTACTGGGGTGCCCAGGCGGAACGCTCGCGCGGCAATTTCAGGATCGGCTGGGAAAAGCAGCCGCTTTCGGTCGTGCGCGCCCTCGGCATCGTCAAGCAGGCGGCGGCGCGCGCCAACATGGCCCTCGGCGTGCTCGATCCGAAGATCGGCAATGTCATCGTCGAGGCCGCGCAGGAGGTGATCGACGGCAAGCTGAACGAGCATTTCCCGCTCGTCGTCTGGCAAACCGGGTCGGGCACGCAATCCAACATGAACGCCAACGAAGTCATCTCGAACCGGGCGATCGAAATGCTCGGCGGCGAGATGGGCTCGAAGAAGCCGGTGCATCCGAACGACCACGTCAACATGAGCCAGTCGTCTAATGACACCTATCCGACGGCCATGCACATCGCCTGCGCGGAAGAGATCGTCCGCCACCTGATTCCAGATCTCAAGCATCTGCAGCAGGCCCTTGACGCCAAGGCGAAATCCTTCGCCCACATCATCAAGATCGGACGCACCCACACGCAGGATGCGACGCCGCTGACGCTCGGCCAGGAATTCTCCGGTTATGCCGCGCAGGTCTCCTCCGCCATCAAGCGCATCGAGCTGACCTTGCCCGGCCTTTGCGAACTCGCCCAGGGCGGCACCGCCGTCGGCACCGGGCTCAACGCGCCGGTGGGCTTTGCCGAAAAGGTGGCCGAAGAGATCGCCGCGATCACCGGCCTGCCCTTCGTCACCGCGCCCAACAAGTTCGAAGCGCTCGCCGCCCACGACGCCATGGTCTTTGCCCACGGAGCGATCAATGCGGCCGCTGCCGCCTGCTTCAAGATCGCCAACGACATCCGGTTCCTCGGTTCCGGCCCCCGTGCGGGGCTCGGGGAACTGGCCTTGCCGGAAAACGAGCCGGGCTCCTCGATCATGCCGGGCAAGGTGAACCCCACCCAGTCGGAGGCGCTAACCCAGGTCTGCGCGCACATCTTCGGCAACCACGCGGCGATCACTTTCGCCGGCAGCCAGGGCCATTTCGAGCTCAACGTCTACAATCCGATGATGGCCTATAACTTCCTGCAGTCGGTGCAGCTGCTCGGCGACGCCGCCCGCTCCTTCACCGACAATTGCGTCACCGGCATCGAGGCGCGTGAGGACAACATCAAGAAGGGCGTCGAAAACTCGCTCATGCTGGTCACCGCGCTCAACACCCGCCTCGGCTACGACACCTGCGCCAAGATTGCCAAGACGGCCCACAAGAACGGCACGACGCTGCGCCAGGAGGCGGTCGGCGGCGGCTACCTCACCAATGAGGAATTTGACGAACTGGTGCGGCCGGAACTGATGATCGGGCCGAAGTGAGTGGATCGACTGTCCTTTTGGCTTGGGCCTTCAAGGCCCGCACCTTTTCTCAAATCGATTTTATTGCAGCGGCCCGGATTTCAATCCATTCAAGCGGGGCGCTTCCCCTTTCGCTGCATTGAATTCTTAAATCCCAGCCCTTAAACCACCGCCATCCGACAACCTGCCTCCGAAAGGCTTTTGACTGATGGCTGACGCTCTCTTTCCACTCGGCGAAGACACCACCCCCTACCGCAAGATTTCCTCCGACTACGTGTCCGTCGACACCTTGAAGGGCCAGGAAATCCTCAGCGTCGATCCGGAGGGCCTGCGCCTGCTGGCCGAGACCGCCTTTGCCGAGATCAACCATCTGCTGCGTCCCGGCCACCTGAAGCAGCTGGCCTCGATCCTGTCGGATCCCGAGGCCACCGACAATGACCGCTTCGTCGCCTACGACCTCCTGAAGAACGCCAACATCGCCGCCGGTGGCGTGCTGCCCATGTGCCAGGACACCGGCACCGCGATCGTCATGGCCAAGAAGGGCCGCCGCGTCTGGACCGAAGGCGGCGATGAGGTGGCGATCGCCAAGGGCGTGATGGACGCCTACGAGCGCAAGAACCTGCGCTATTCGCAGCTCGCGCCCCTGAAGATGTTCGAGGAAAAGAACACGCGCACCAACCTGCCGGCGCAGATCGACATCTACGAGGAAGGCGAGGACGCCTACAAGTTCCTGTTCATGGCCAAGGGCGGCGGCTCGGCCAACAAGACCTACCTCTATCAGGGCACGCCTTCGCTCCTGACTCACGACCGCTTGATCGACTTCCTCAAGGAAAAGATCCTGACGCTCGGCACCGCCGCCTGCCCTCCTTATCATCTGGCGATCGTCATCGGCGGCCTCTCGGCCGAGATGAACCTGAAGACGGTCAAGCTCGCCTCGGCCCGCTACCTCGACAGCCTGCCGACGGAAGGCTCGGAAAGCGGTCACGCCTTCCGTGACCTCGAAATGGAAAAGGAAATCCACAAGCTCACCCAGCAGATGGGCGTCGGCGCGCAGTTCGGCGGCAAGTATTTCTGTCACGACGTTCGCGTGATCCGGCTGCCGCGCCACGGCGCCTCCCTGCCGATCGGCCTCGGCGTCTCCTGTTCCGCCGATCGCCAAGCCGTCGGCAAGATCACCAGGGACGGCATCTTCATCGAGCAGCTCGAGACCGATCCGTCGAAGTACATGCCGGAGATCGACGAGAAGGCCCTTTCGTCCAACGTCGTGAAGATCGACCTGAACCAGCCGATGACCGCGATCCTCGGCGAACTCACCAAGCACCCGATCAAGACCCGCCTCTCCCTCACGGGCACGATCATCGTCGCCCGCGACCTCGCCCACGCCAAGATCCGCGAACGGCTGGAGAAGGGCGAAGGCATGCCGGACTACATGAAGAACCATCCGGTCTACTATGCCGGCCCGGCGAAAACCCCCGTCGGCTACGCATCCGGTTCCTTCGGCCCGACGACGGCCGGCCGCATGGACTCTTATGTCGACCAGTTCCAGTCGTTCGGCGGCTCGATGGTAATGCTCGCCAAGGGCAACCGCTCGCGCGCGGTGCGCGAGGCCTGCAACAAGCACGGCGGCTTCTATCTCGGCTCCATCGGCGGCCCGGCGGCGCGCCTCGCCAAGGACTGCATCAAGAAGGTGGAGGTTCTGGAGTATCCGGAACTCGGCATGGAGGCAGTATGGAAGATCGAAGTCGAGAACTTCCCGGCCTTCATCGTCACCGACGACAAGGGCAATGACTTCTTCCAGGAGTTCAAGCTCGACTGAGAATACAACCGAAAGAAATTAACGACGGAGCGCCAGATGGCGCTCCGTCGTTGTTTAAGAAAGGACGATATAAAAGCAGTATCAGCGCTTTAAAGAATCTTCTCAAATACAAAACAACAAGAAACCCGACCATAATTGGGGTTCGCGGAATTAAGCATTTCCAAACAGTTGAAGTTTATCTTAACAAGACGAATCAGGGGACTTGGAAAGGGGGATTTCGCGATGAACACGGGCGCGAAGGCGCAGGTTCCGGACATCGCCGCACAGATTACCTACGCCATGCGCACCATGGGCGTGGCACCGATCCCGCGCAACTACGAGCTCTTCTATGAAGCCTATATCGGCTCCAATCCTGCATTGACGCGCGACCTCTCCGCGCTCGGCAGCAAGGCGACGCAGGAAGAACTGGACACGCTCGGCGAACAGTATTTCGGCGGCCATCACCAGTCGCGCATCATGGAAAATGTCCACACGCGGATCGTGACGGAACTGGACGGCCTGCTGGGACTGCTGAAGCAGGAGCAGAGCTCGCTCGAGAGCTACAACAAGCTTCTCGGCGAGACATGCAACCGCATCAACACCAAGAGCAAGAACAGTGCCGAAATACTGCGCAGCGCGATCACGTTGCTGCAGGAGGCAACCGGCGACACCATGGCGCACGGCGAAAAAACCGTCGAGAGCGTCGAGCAGAAGTCGCAGGAAATGGCCGAAGTCCGCAAGGAACTCGACGAATACAAACGCATCGCCAACACCGACTCCCTGACGCGCATCGCGAACCGTCGCGCCTTCGACGAGAAGCTTGCGGCGATCTATGACGGCAGCTTCAACCTGCCGCTGACCGGCCTCGTGCTGGCCGACATCGACCACTTCAAGAAAATCAATGACAGCTACGGCCATCCGGTCGGCGACAAGATCTTGGCGTCGGTCGCGACCGTCATCCGCATGAATGTCCGCAAGGACGTCTTTGTATCCCGCACCGGGGGCGAGGAATTCGCCATCATCGTCGACGGCAACACCCCCGACGAGATCATGCAGATGTGCGAACGCATACGCCAGGCGCTGGAGCTGACGCCTTTCAAGAATTCCCGGACCGGCGTCAATTACGGACCGATCACGCTTTCTCTCGGTCTGTGCATGGCAAATGCTGCCGAGGATCCGGGCGAACTCTACGCCAAGGCGGACATCGCCCTCTATTGTGCCAAGAATGCCGGCCGCAACTGCACCCGGCAGTTCGAGGACGGGATGAAGAAAGACTTCACCAAAAGCTGGCTCATCTACCGTCGTTGACGGACACCGCCTACCACATCGTCGTGGCCGCGCGCGCCGGCCACTCCCGATCGTAGGCATCCTTGTCGAAATCTGCTTTCGCCGCCTGCAGCATGTCGCCCGGGGTCGGAAGGCTTTTCGGATCGACGAAGCGGTCGACGTTCCAGAGATCCGCGCGCATGACGGCGCGGGCGCACTGGAAATAGACCTCGCCGATGGTGACGACCACGACGCCGCGCGGATGCTTGCCCTCCACCTCGAAGCTGTCGATCAACGCCTCGTCCACCGAAACCACGGCCGTGCCGTTCACCCGCACCACGCTGTTCGAGCCCGGGATCAGGAACATCAGCGCCACGCGCGGGTCCCGCACGATGTTCCGGAGCGAGTCAATGCGGTTGTTGCCGCGCCAGTCCGGCAGCGCGAGACGGCGCTCGTCCTCGATGCGCACCGCGCCGCCGGGATCGCCGCGCGGCGAGCAGTCGAGCCCGTCCTCTCCGACCGTTGCGAGCGCGACGAAGGGCGAGGCCTCGATCATCCGCCGGTAGGCGGGGGTGAGAAAGGACGTGACCTTCACCAGCGAGGCCTCTCCGGGCTCGCCATAGCGCGCAATGAGCTCTTCGACGGTACGGATCGTCTTCATCGAAACCTCCGGGGTGTAACCAAGCCATCCCGGTGTATAGCCGATTTCCTAACAGGATGACGACAGTCGCCGCTCCGGTTCGTCGGCAATTCCTGCGCCGTCGTCAAAGACGAAGGAGACAACCTCCGCGATGACATCCGGCGCCGCCACGATCCTGCGATGTCCGAAGCCATTAGCCCACCGGACAGTCACGTGAGGGCCGGCTCTTTCAAGGCGGCGGGCGTGTTCGGCGTGCACCTCCTTGTCCTCTTCGGCGTGCAGAACGAGGATCTCGCGGCCGATCCGCGCCGCGATCGGGACGGTGTCGAGTGCATCGACAGGACAACCCGCAACCGCCTCGGCGCGCTTCACCATGGCCCGCCGGACGGAGGGGCGGAGCTTCAGCATGCCGCAGAAACTGTCGATCACCCAGTGTATGTTGCTCGGCGCAGCAAGGAGCACCACCCTGCCCGGCTCGAAGCGGCAGGCGCCGGGAAAGACGCCGCCGATCGCAGTCACTACCGAAGCCCCGCCGAAGGAATGGCCGATGGCGACATCGAAGAAGCCGAGCCGCTCCTGAACGGCGCAGATCGCCTCCGCCGCGAGGCGCAGATTCAGATGCCGCCCGGAGGAATGCCCGTGTCCCGGCAAATCGAGCAGCACGACTTCGGCTCCTGCTCGGTGAAGGTCGGCGGCGAGCCGTGCCAGATATTCGGCGCGCGAGCCCCAGCCGTGTATGATAAGCACGCGCGGCGCGTCGGCATTTTCTGCACTCAAACGACGAGCGGCGATGTTGCCCGAGGAGACCGGCAGCATGATCCGCTCGGCTCCTGCCAGTTGTTCGGCGCCGCTGGCGAGCGCGGACACGGCCTTGACGTCTTTCGGTCGGCGGGGCGGCGTGCGGCAGAAGAGCGAGAAAGCCAGTCGCCCCGAGAGGCCGGGCGACAGAAGACCGGCGAGCGAGAAGCCGAAACGGGTGACCTCGAGCGCGAAGGATGCCATATTGGGATTCTCCAATGATGTTCAATGCTGAACAATAAAAGTACAACGATGAACAAAAATCAATCCCTTCCCTGGGACCATCCGCGTTTTCGAAGCTGGATCGCCGTCGGTCGTGCCTGCCAGATGATGCAGACGGCCCTCGGTCGAGCCCTGGCTCCGCTCGAAATCAAGACGCCGCATCTCGACATCCTCATCAATCTCTATCGACACGAAGGGATCTCGCAGCAGGAGCTGGCGCGCAAACTGCTGGTCGGCCGCTCCAACATGAGCATGCTGCTGCCACAGATGGAAAAGCGCGGGCTGATCTCGCGGCGCGACGATCCGAAGGACAAGCGTGTGTTGCGCCTGTTCCTGACCGAGAAGGGTCGCGACGTCACCGAACGTGCCATGACGATCCAGACAGAGCTGATCGAAAGAACGCTCTCCGTGACGCCGATCGATGAATGCCTGCGGCTCGCAAGTCACATGGAAGCGCTGATCGCGAGACTTCACGCGGACAATCTCGAGGACGACTAGGCCCTAGAGGTCACCGGCCGTCGCGGCTCAACCCCTTCTCGGAAAGCTTGCGCTCGTATTCGGCGAAGAGTTCGCCGCCCTTCTGCCCGAGTTCCCGCAGATAGGACCAGGTGAAGATACCGCTGTCATGACCATCGTCGAACGCGATGCGCACGGCGTAATTGCCGGTCGGATGAACCGCGGTAATGGAAACATTGCGTTTCCCGGGCACCGTGACCTCCTGTCCTGGCCCATGGCCCTTGACTTCCGCCGAGGGTGACAGAACCCGAAGCATCTCTGCCGGCAATGCGAAGGACGCGCCGTCGTCGAAGGCGACCGACAATTGCCGGCGGTCTTTGGAAACCTTCAGTTCGGTCGGCCAGAACTCACTCATGATCGATACTCCCCGCGTGGCTGGAGAGCAGAACTAAGCGGCGCCCCCTGCCTGCGCAAGCCATTTTGCTACGATCCTGCTCGAGTTGATTGCTTGACGAGACGACAGGATGTCACCAGATTATCCTGAAAACGGAGGAGAGGCGTTGAACTACAATCCCGGCTCGCTCGGAAAGGCCAAAGGCCCGGCGCCCGATAGCGCGCCCATGATCGACCCGTTCGGCCGCACGGTCTCCTACCTGCGCGTCTCTGTCACCGACCGCTGCGATTTCCGCTGCACCTATTGCATGGCGGAAAATATGAATTTCCTGCCGAAGAAGGACCTTCTCACGCTGGAGGAGCTCGACAGGCTCTGTTCGGCCTTCGTCGCGAAGGGCGTGCGCAAGCTGAGGCTCACCGGCGGCGAACCCCTTGTGCGCAAGAACATCATGTTTCTCATCCGGGGCCTCGGAAGGCATCTGGAAAGCGGCGCACTCGACGAGCTCACGTTGACAACCAATGGCTCGCAACTCGCCCGTTTCGCCGGCGAACTCGCCGACTGCGGCGTCCGGCGCATCAACGTCTCGCTCGATACACTCGATCCGCGGAAATTTGCCGAGATCACCCGGTGGGGTGATTTCGCCAAGGTGATGGAGGGCATCGAGGCGGCGCTGAAGGCCGGGATTCGCGTCAAGCTCAACGCCGTCGCCCTCAAGGATTTCAACGAGGACGAGATTGCGGACCTGCTGCGTTACGCTCACGGTAACGGCATGGACCTGACTCTGATCGAGACCATGCCGATGGGCGAGACCGGGGAAGACCGCACGGACCGTTACTTGCCGCTGTCGATCGTCCGGCAACGGCTCGAGACCCAGTTCACCCTCGCCGACATTCCTTATCGCACCGGCGGCCCGGCCCGCTATGTCGAGGTAAAGGAAACCGGCGGGCGGCTTGGTTTCATCACGCCGCTCACCCATAACTTCTGCGAGAGCTGCAACCGGGTGCGCCTTACCTGCACCGGCACGCTCTACATGTGCCTCGGCCAGGAGGACGCCGCCGACCTGAGAGCGGCGCTGAGGGCGTCGGACGAGGATACCTTGCTTGCCGCAGCGATCGACGAGGCAATCTCGCGCAAGCCGAAGGGCCACGACTTCATCATCGACCGCGACCACACCCGCCCCGCCGTCGCTCGCCACATGAGCGTGACCGGCGGCTGACACTGCCCGTTCCGCCTGCCATTCCTTCTCCGCCGCGACGGCCGTAATCGCAACATGCAAGCGAACACGAATTTGGTGTTGCACAACACAGTATTGCCGTGTCCTCTCCATCGCGTGACGATTTCGGAGATTCGCCGGTGGCCGGTCTGCGCTCTCCGTTGCCGAAGAACACATCCAGATCCCGGAAGCGGGTTCTCTCCCCGGAAAGACATGGAATGAAACTATCCACGAATACCACGGGCGCCATCCTGATGATGATGTCGATGGCAGGTTTCACCTGCAACGATGCCGTGATCAAGGCGGTGACACCGTACATGAACGTCGGCCAGATCATGCTCATCCGCGGGGCGATGACGAGCATTCTCGTCTACATGATCGCCCGGCGCATGAACGCGCTCGATCACATCCGCACACTCTTCCAGCCGATGGTTGCACTGCGCGTCCTCTTCGAGGTAACCGCGGCGATCGCCTATCTCTCCGCCCTCGGGCAGATTCCGCTCGGCAATGCCGCATCCATCCTGCAATCCCTGCCGCTCGCCGTGACGCTGGGGGCTGCTCTCTTCCTCGGAGAACCGGTCGGCTGGCGGCGCTGGACGGCGATCATCGTCGGCTTCATCGGCGTCATGATCATCATCCGCCCGGGGCCTGAAGGCTTCACGCTCGCCTCGCTCTACGTCGTCGGCAGCGTGTTCTCCGCCGCTGCCCGCGATCTCGTGACGAAGCGCATTCAGGCGGGCGTATCATCGCTCAGCGTCACGCTCTTTTCGGCGGCAGGAAATGCCGTGGCGGGCGCGCTCCTCATCCAGCCCTTCGGCGGATGGCAGCCGATGACCGGCGAATTGTACTGGCTTCTCGCGCTCGCCTCGGTGCTCGTCTTCATCGGCTATCAGGCGATCATCATGGCGATGCGCACCGGCGAGATCTCCTTCATCGCACCGTTCCGCTATACCAGCCTCCTTTGGGCGGTCGGCCTCGGGCTCGTGGTCTTCGGCGAAGTGCCGGACATCTGGATGGTGACCGGAACCGCGATCGTCATCGCGTCGGGTCTCTATACCTTCTATCGAGAAAACAAGCGAAGGGCGGGCGGATGAGAAGACCCCCGGGCGTCATTCTGGCCGGTGGCCTCTCCCGCCGCATGGGCGAGAGCAAGGCGGCCGTGCTGCTCAGTGGCAAGGCGATGATCCGCCACGTCGCGGAAAGCCTTGGTCCGCAAGTCTCGTCGCTCGCCGTCAACGCACCCGAGGGTGCCGACGCTGGACTCGGTCTACCGCTCGTTCCGGATACCGTCGCCGGACATCCGGGGCCGCTCGCGGGCGTGCTCGCCGGCCTGCGCTACGCCGAGCGGTTCAGGCCACGGCCACAGCATATTGTTACGGCACCGGCGGATACGCCCTTCCTTCCGCGAAATCTCGTCGAGAAACTGGAAGCCGCCCTGCCCGCGGACGACGCCATCGCCGTCGCCTCGTCGATGGGGCACCGGCATCCGGTGGTCGCGCTCTGGCCGCTTGCGCTTGCCGACGATCTCGAGGAATGGCTGGCAGATCCCGGGAACCGCAAGCTCCAGGCCTTCATCGCGCGTCATCCGTCGACGTCCGTCGAATTCCCGCCGATCGAGACAAAACGGGGGCTGCTCGATCCCTTCTTCAACGTCAACACGCCCGACGATCTCGCCCTCGCGAAAGCCTTTCTGGAGGAGGAAGACGGATGACCGCAACGCCAAGAATCTTCGGCATCTCGGGCTGGAAGAATTCCGGCAAGACGGGCCTCGCCGTTCGCCTCGTCGCCGAGTTCACCCGGCGCGGCTACCGGATCTCGACGATCAAGCACGCCCACCACGACTTCGACATCGACAAGGTCGGCGCCGACAGCTACCGCCACCGCGAGGCCGGCGCCCATGAGGTGACGATCGTCTCCGGAACGCGCTATGCCATCATGCATGAATTGCGTGGCGCGCCGGAACCGAGCTTCGCGGAAATCCTGGCACGGATCGCGCCCTGCGATCTCGTGCTGATAGAGGGATACAAGCGCGAACCGATTCCGAAGATCGAAGCGCGACGGCTCGAAGCGAAAAGCCGCGAACCGCTGGCGCCCACCGACCCGCACATCGTCGCGATAGCGGCGGACCATCCGGTCACCGGCACCGATCTGCCGGTGTTCGACCTCGACGACACGATGGCGATCACCGATTTCGTTACCCGCGTGACCGGCCTGCCACCGCTTTCCCCCGCAACCGCCTGAACAGACGAAAGGGCCGCCGGCGGATGCCGGCGGCCCTTCCTTTTGTCTTCCCTCTACGCTTACCGGTTTGCCGCAACCGGGCGCACGAGCGCCGTGACACGGCGGATGGTCACACGCCGGTTCTGCTGCTCGGCAGCCTGCGTGCGGATCTTGAGGTAACGCTCGCCATACCCCTGGACCGTCATGTTTTCCGGCGGGATGCCGTAAACCTCGGTGAGCAGGTTGGCGACGGTTTCCGCGCGACGGTCCGAAAGCACGAGGTTCGAACGGTCCGAACCGACGGCATCGGTGTGGCCTTCGATGAGGAAGACCTCGCCCGGGTCCTTCGCCAGTACCTTCTCCATCGCCTCGGCGACCTTGCGGAGCGTCTTGGCCTGGGCGAGCGGCACTTCGGCCGAGCCCGACGGGAAGGTGATGGTGTCGAGATCGATACGGCGAACCTTGTCGCGCAGGCGTGCCGACGACTTCACCTCCTCGATCGAGTAGACGCGTTCCACCCGTTCGACCGGCGGCTGGGCGAGGAAGTTGTAGTAGTCGCGGTCCGGAGCGTCCGACATCGTGACGATGTAGTCGTTGAGCGGAACCGTGAGACGCATCGGCGGCAGGCTGTAGCCGACGTCGACATAGACGCGCGGCCGGTCGGTATCGGCCTCGGGTGCATAGAACAGCACGTATTCGTCGCCGTCCTCCGTGACCCGCGAGCGCTGGATGATATCGCCGTAGCGGTTGTAGATCGTCACGATCCGCGTTCCGTTTCCGCGCACCACCGTCTCACGGACGCGGCCGCGCGACAGCTCTTCGTAATAGCTGTCCTCGGCATCGTAACGGATACGCTGACGCTCGTCGCCGCGGACGACGATCTGGTTCCCGACATTGATGATCATGCGGTCATCGACCTGCTCGATGACCTTCACTTCGGTGACCTGATTGGACACGTTGTTCTGGATCACCGTGTTGTTGGTCACATTGGTGACGTTGGTCACGTTGTTGATGACCGTCTGGGGCACCTGGAAGGCAGGTGCAGCATCGAGCCTGTTGCCCTCTTCCTTGATCGCAGCGTCGATGGCCCCCTGTTCGATCTGTACCGCCTCTGCCTGAGCCGCGGCATCGCTTTCCGGCGGCGGGGCGACCGGCTCTTCCGACCTCAGTTGCATGCGCTGCTCACGCACGCCTTCTCCTCCGGAATTGTCGGCGTCCTTGTCGCTGTCGAGAACGGCAGCGCCGTTGTCGACCGGCAGGACGACCGTCTCGGCGGTCTTGGATGGATCTTCTGCGATCTGCAGCTTCTCTTCTTCGGTGCGGGTATCGACGATTTCCGGAACAGGAGCCTCTTCGGGCGGCTCGACGGCCGGGACCACGGCCTGCTCACCCTGCTGCTCCGGGACCTGGTCGGCGGACGACTGGTCGGGAGCGGCCGGGGCTTCACCCTGCGCGGCGTCCGGGCCAGGGACCGGTTGTTGCTCGGCAGGTACCTGCCCCTCGGCCGGCGCCTGTTCTTCGGCGGGTGGCTGCTGTTCCTCCGCGGGCGCCTGCTGTTGCTCCGCGGGCGCTTGCTCTTCGGCCGGGGCCTGCTCCTCTGCCGGAGCCTGCGGCTCTTCTGCAGGGGTCTGTTCTTCCTCCGCAGGAGCCTGCTGCTCCTCGGCAGGTGCCTGTTGTTCCTCTACGGGCGGCTGCTCCTCAGCAGGAGCCTGTTCCTCTGCCGGAGGCTGCTGCTCCTCGACGGGTGCTTGCTCCTCGGCAGGGGCCTGCTCCTCGGTCGGAACTTGCGGCTCTTCGGCAGGGGCCTGCTGTTCTTCTACCGGCGGCTGCTCTTCAGCAGGAGCTTGTTCTTCAGCGGGAGCCTGCTGTTCCTCGACGGGTGCTTGCTCTTCGGCCGGGGCCTGTTCCTCTACGGGCGGCGGCTCTTCAGCCGGGGCCTGTTCCTCAGCGGGTGCCTGTTCCTCTACCGGCGCCTGCGGACACGCGTCGGCCGATTCGGCCTCGCTTCCGTCGCCGCAGGTTACCTGCGCGACAAGAATTCCCTGCTCCCCGCGAGCGGACGGGGCGACAGCTTCCTGAGCCTGCGACACTGCGCGCGCGGCAACCGGCTCCACGACGACGGCCGCCGAGAGAACCGGCAGGGCGACCGTGGCGAACAGTTTTGATCTCAAAGTCATTTCGTTTTCCTTGTGACGCGTGTCTCCACGCACTTCCGAGGAGCGAACAAGAGAAGACGGCATTGTTGTGTCCGCCTCACTAGTCGTCCCGCTCCTGATCAGCGACCGTAGTTTGCGGCAAATTAACCGTAGCTGAATGGAAAAAGTTTCATGCACCGGCGGAATTACGCGCCGAGAGCAATACTGTTGCTCGTCATGCCGCGAACTCGACAGTCTGATGCGTTTTTTGGATACCGGCGTCTTTGCTGTTGATTTTCCGCGAAAAAGAGTAGGAATATCGCCGCAGGCCCGGCACGTTCGGTGCCGCCATCCCAGTGAGCGCGGGAACAACAACCGCGCGGATGACCAACAGAGAGGATCATTATGCGTATTTCCACCCGTTTCTTTGCAGCGGTGTCCATTGCCGCACTGTCGCTTTTCGCGGGCAGCGCCATGGCCGAAGGCGAAAAGCTGATCATCGGCACCGAAGGCGCCTACCCGCCCTTCAACAACCTGCAGGCCGACGGCACCCTGGTCGGCTTCGACATCGACATCGCCAAGGCACTTTGCGAAGAAATGAAGGTCGAATGCGAATTCGTCACCCAGGATTGGGATGGTATCATCCCCGCCCTGCAGGCGAAGAAGTTCGACGCCATCATCGCCTCCATGTCGATCACACCGGAACGGTTGGAAAAGGTCGATTTCTCCGAGAAATACTACAACACCGGACCGGCGATTGCCGTTGCGAAGGACTCGCCGATCAAGACGGTCGAGGATCTGAAGGGCAAGGTCCTGGGCGCACAGTCGTCCACCACTCATGCCAACTATGCTGAAAAGCACATGCCCGATTCCGAGCTGAAGCTCTACCCGACGACGGACGAGTACAAGCTCGACCTCGAAGGCGGTCGCGTCGACGCCGTCATCGATGACGTTGTGGTTCTGTCGGAATGGGTCAAGTCGGACGCAGGCGCCTGCTGCAAGATCATGGTGGCCCTCACGCCCGATATCGAGATCAACGGTCCCGGTGCCGGCATTGCCGTCCGCAAGGGCGAAACCGCGCTGGCCGACAAGTTCAGTGCTGCGATCAAGGCGATTCGCGCCAACGGCAAGTATAAGGAAGTCAACGACAAGTACTTCGATTTCGACGTTTACGGCGAATAATCGCCCGACTCGGAGATCGCTCACAAATGGCGGAAGGCAGCTTCTTCCGCCATTTACGTTTCGTGCGAACGGAAATAAGGACAAGGCGGCGCAGACCGCGACAGGGGAACAGGCATGAGCGGATTACTTTCCGCGATCGGCGCACTCTGGGCCTGGGTGCAATATACGTTTGATCCGTTCTGCGGACCGGCAGGCCTCTTTACTCTCTTCGGCTCCTCACTGGCATCGTGCGGCCCCGAGGGCTGGGGCGACGAAATCGCCTTCGGCGTCAAGGTGACGGTGACGCTGTCTCTGGCGACGTTGCCCGTCGGGCTGCTGATGGGGTTCCTGATCGCGCTCGCCATGCAGTCCGAGGACAAGATCCTGCGGCTGGCCGGCGGCATCTACACGACGATCTTCCGCGGCCTTCCGGAGCTCCTCACGCTCTTCATCGTCTACTATGGCCTGCAGATGGCGATCCAGGCCCTGCTCAACGCCTTCGGCTATGACGAGCGTGTCGAGATCAACGCCTTCGTCTCCGGCATGATTGCGCTCTCGGTCGTGTTCTCCTCCTACTGCTCGGAAGTACTGCTCTCGGCCTTCCGCGCCATTCCGCAGGGACAGTATGAAGCCGGCGATGCGCTCGGCCTTCACCGCGGACGAACGATGCGGCTCGTGATATTGCCGCAGCTGATCCGCATCGCCCTTCCCGGCCTCGGGAACCTCTGGATGAACCTCCTGAAGGATACGGCACTCGTTTCGGTTATCGGGCTCACCGACATCCTGCGCCAGACGGGCGTTGCGGCGAAGGTCAGCAAGGAAGCGTTCTTCTTCTATGTGCTGGCGTGCGGCCTCTATCTCGGCCTCGCCGTCCTTTCGTCGGGCGGGCTCAGTCTCATCGACCGCTGGAGCCATCGTGCGGAGGCACACCGATGAGCTATACGACCGAACTCATCGCCCCGCGCCCCGCCCCTGTCCTTCCGGCGAAGCCGCCGACCATGGGCCGGCTGGTCGGCTATGTCGGCCTCGCCCTGTGGGGGCTGCTGGCGCTTTCGCTGATCTACATGATGGTCAGCAACTGGGACACCGACAAATTCGTCAAGTACGGGCCGCGCTACCTTTCCGGCCTATGGGTCACGGCAACACTCGTCTTCGCCTCCATCTTTTTCGGCGCTCTCCTTTCGATGCCGATTGCCTTTGCCAGGATGTCGAAGAACCGGCTGCTCAACGCGATTTCCTACGCCTACGTCTACGTGTTCCGCGGAACGCCGCTGCTCGCCCAGATCTATCTCATCTATTACGGTCTCGGCAGCTTCCGTCCGCAGATCGAAGCGGTCGGCCTCTGGTGGTTCTTCCGTGAGGCCTGGTACTGCGCACTGCTGTCGATGACCATGAACACCGCCGCCTACCAGGCCGAAATCCTGCGCGGCGCGATCCAGAGCGTTCCAAGCGGGCAGATCGAGGGCGCGAAGTCTCTCGGCCTCTCGCCCTTCGTCACCTTCTGGAAGATCATCCTGCCGCAGGCCCTCATCGTGGCCCTTCGTCCTTACGGCAACGAGATCGTGCTGATGATCAAGGGCTCGGCGGTCGTCGCCGTCGTCACCGTGTTCGATCTCATGGGCCAGACCCGCTACACCTTCTCGCGCACCTTCGACTATCAGGCCTATCTCTGGGCCGCGGTCTTCTACCTGTCGATCGTCGAGACGATGCGTCACGTCTGGGCAGCTCTCGAAGCCCGCCTGACCCGCCACCTCAAACGGTAACCTCACGGCGCCGCCCCGCAAGACAGGCAGGGCGGCGCTGGCAGCACTCACCGTTGAGAACTGCCAACCGTCTGATTGAAAACGTAATTTTTCCAAGTTCGGATAAATATTAAGCTTCATTTAAACAAAGCGGTGCTTCCATGATCGTGTCTGGTAAAGACCCCGTCGGGGTACGACAGAAGCGGCAAACGCCATTCGTTCCGGCGGGAAGGCAATGGGAACAGCGTTGCGAGGCTGCGATGAACCACGACATGGAAATGATGTTAAAGGGCTACGGCCTGACGACTGCACAAATCCTCTACCGGATGCCGGATCACCCCGCAGTGCTGCAGACCTATGTCTGGCAGCACTATGATCTCGCGCCGGAATTTCCGGAGATGAAGAGTTTCCTGAAATTCTGGCAGGAAAAGCTCGACGGTCCGCTCCATTCGGTCTGCTACGTCCACCGCCGGCTGATCGGTGCCAGCGAGTGGCGGGCGTTGAAGGGCGAGTTCATCCTCCATTGAGGGGAAATCACACATGAACCTCGCCGTGGGCGAATTCGCCCTCGTCGGGTTCCCTGTGGAGGGCGGCATAGAGAATACCGGCGTGCCAGAGACCGACGACCGTCAGCACGACCCAGCCGGGCACGGCGCCGAGCGCCGCATTGTGGACGAGTTGCGCCAGCGAATGGACCAGATCTGCCCGCGGCTGGTCGGGCAGCAGTTTCGGCGTCGAGATCTTCAGGATCCAGGCCAGCAGCAGGATCATGTACATCCAGCAGTAGTTGCGGCGAATGCGACGGAAAAGCGCCTCACGATAGCTGATGAGAAACGTCGGCTGACGCAGGCTTTTCGCGATCGCCGCGGCCCAGTCAGGATTGAGCTCGTCGTCCGGACACAGCGCCTGGGCGAAATAATAGCGCTCGAGCTGGCGGACGCGCGCACGATAGACGTCGAAGAACCGATAGCGGCGCGCCTCGATCAGCAGGAAGAGCGAGATGAGCAGCATAGCGAAGAGCACGACGCCGTGGTGCGAGGTCGGCGTCGACAGGGACACCGAAAGCAGACCGGCGACAACGGTGATCGCCCAGTTGGAACTCCGGTCGATACGGTCGCGCCAGCTGATCATGCGGCCGATCTCGCCGCGGTAGTAGTGAATGATCAGGTTCGCCTTTTCGGCAGATGTGACGGGCAGTGTCGGCGGCCTGCGCGCCTCGTGCACGATTGCCCCACGCAGCGGAGACTCGTCGGCCATGTTTCCCCCGGAACGCTGATGCATCAAGCAATGCTCCTACAACGGGGAAGTCGCCCTGAGGTTCCGGGCACCCGCATTGCCAAATCCGCCCGGAGCCTGTAGACCCGGGCCTCGCGGCGCCCGGCGCCGGAAGACGAACACCTCCCGAGGAGCTTCCACATGGCAAAGATCGACGAAGAAGCACTGGCGGAGGCCTATAACCGCGCGCTGGCGCTCGAAAAGGCCGGCAATGTCGACGCCGCCGTCGAGGCCTACCGGCACGTTCTCGAACTCGACCCCGAGGATCACGGCGGCGCAGCCGTCCGCATCGCCGCGCTCGGCCGTGGTGAGACGCCGCCGAAGGCCCCGGACGCCTATGTCGAGACCCTTTTCGACCAGCATGCGGAGGCCTTCGAGGACATCCTCGTCGAGCAACTCGGCTACGCGGTGCCGATGATGGTTCGCCAGCGCCTGCAGGCGCTCGGCCTCGGTCCCTTCCGGCGCATGCTTGACCTCGGCTGCGGCACAGGCCTCACCGGCGGCGCGCTCCGCGACATGGTCGGCGACATCACCGGCATCGACATCTCGGAAAACATGGTCGAGCTCGCCCACGAGAAGGACCTCTACGAGACGCTCTACGTCGCCGAGGTCGAGGACTTCCTCGAGGACAACGACGAGGAAGCCTTCGACCTCATCACCGCGACGGACGTGCTGCCCTATCTCGGCGCGCTCGAGCCGCTCTTCTTCGGCGCCGCCGAGAACATGGTGTCCGGCGGCATCTTCGTCTTCTCCTCCGAGACCCTCCCCGCCGGGGATGGCCGCGCCTACATGGTCGGCCCGCACCAGCGCTTCCTGCATTCGGAGGCCTATATCCGCGAGCGGCTACAACAGACCGGCTTCGAGATCATCGAAATTGGTGACATCAACGTGCGCATGCAGGATGGCGAGCCGAGCCCCGGCCATCTGGCGATCGCACGCCTCGCCTGATCCGGTACGCCTACTGATCTCTCGGGGCGACGGTTCCCTCGCCGCCAGCATCGGCGTGCAGGATCTGGTCGAGCCGCTTCAGCATGCCGTTGGCGATTTCTCGTTCGCCCATGATGACGGTGTCGGCGCCGAGTTTCGTCAGATGCTCCACCTCCGCATCTGAATGAGCCCGCGCGACGATCAGAAGACGCGGGTTCGTCTTCTTCGCGTAGCTGACGACGTTGCCCGCCTCGAACGCGTTGGGGATCGCCACGACGATACTGCTCGCCTCGGTAAGATTGGTGAGATCGAGCACGTCCGTCGAACTCGCATTGCCTGGGATGACCTCGATTCCGGCGGCTTTCAGGTCCGCAACCTTCAGGTCGGCATCCTCGACGACGAGAAATGCGGTGTTCGACGCTTTCAGATTGGCGGCGACGATGCCGCCTACCCGGCCGCACCCGGCGATCACGCAATGCCGCGAAAGCGTCGTCGGACGGATCTTGTCGCCATTGGCGTCGACAAGTGCCGTTCCTTCAGCAGGCAAGGTCTGCCTGGCGGATTCCGCGCTTTCCGTTGCCTTCTTCGAGAACCGGGCCTCCAAGGTGGGGCGCATCCTCTCCGAGAGATAGAACACGAGCGGGTTCAGGATGATCGAGATGATCGCACCGGCAAGAATGAAGTCGCGTCCTTCCGGTGGCAGCAGGTTCAACCCGACACCGAGTTCTGCGAGGATGAACGAAAACTCGCCCACCTGCGCAAGGCTCGCGGAAATCGTCAGGGCCGTCGAAATGCCCTTCCCGAACAGCAGCACGATCAGGAACGCCGCGAGCGACTTGCCGATCACGATGATGAAGACCGTGGCGAGGATGGCGATCGGGTGCTCGAAAATGATGCCGGGGCTGAACAGCATGCCGACGGAAACGAAAAACAGCACGGCGAAGGCATCGCGCAACGGCAGGCTTTCCTGCGCGGCACTGTGGGAAAGCTCGCTCTCGGAAAGGACCATGCCGGCGAAGAAGGCGCCGAGTGCCAGCGAAACGCCGAACAGCGTCGACGCGCCGAATGCCACGCCGAGGGCGATGGCCAGGACGCCGAGACGGAAGAGCTCCCGAGAACCGGTATGCGCCATGTAGTGAAGAAGCCACGGAATCATGCGGCGACCGAAAACCAGCATCACAGCGACGAACAGCGCGACCTTCAGCAAAGTCACCGCGAGAATGCTGCCGATCCCGAGCTCGATGCCGAGCGCGTTGCTGAGACCCACGGCGAGCGGATCGGCGTGAGCGGGGTCGCCGCCGACCGAAGCGAAGGCGGGAATGAGCACCAGTGCCAGAACCATGGCCAGGTCCTCGACGATCAGCCAGCCGACGGCGATCTTGCCGCGCTCGGTCTCCACCAAGCGCCGCTCCTGCAATGCCCTCAGCAGCACGACGGTCGAGGCGACCGAAAGCGCGAGGCCGAAAACCAGACTGCCGCCGAGGGGCCAGCCGAGGAAGGAGGCCATTGCCCATCCCAGGAAGGTTGCGAACCCGATCTGTACGACGGCGCCCGGCAGGGCGATCGCCCGCACCGAAAGCAGATCCTTCAATGAAAAATGGAGGCCCACGCCGAACATCAGCAAAATTACGCCGAGTTCGGCAAGCTCCGGCGCAAGGTCCTGATCCGCCACAAAACCGAGCGTGTATGGACCGACGAGGATGCCCGCGAAGAGATAGCCGACGAGCGGAGGCAATCGAAGCCTCTGGGCCAGAAGACCCAGTATGAACGCCAGCACAATACCTCCCACGATGGTCGATATCAGTGGCATCTCTCCGTGCATCCGCGGCCCTCCATCTGGTGTTCGGCTGAGAAAAATGATAAATAAGAACGATATTGATCAATATGGTCAAAATGAACGCATGGGTCAACCTTCCAAGACACATTGCCTGACACCCGAGATGTGCAGGGCGGCACGGGGACTGCTCGGCTGGACGCAAGGCGAACTCGCCGAGCGCGCTGAGGTCTCGCGGGGCACGGTTCGGGACTACGAAAGTGCCCGTCACGGCAATCACCGTGCGACCGAGGTGCAGCTGCGGCGCGCGCTCGAGGCCGGCGGTGCCCGTTTTCTCGACATCGAGAACGTCGGAATGACGCTCTGTTCCGCCAAACGGCCCGAAGAGCCGAAACACTGATGCGCGCCGACCGGAATAAACCGCGTTCCGCGCTTTCGTCTCGTCCGGGCTTGCTTTAATTCTTCGGCCATCAAGGCAGGAGAAGGAGAAGAGTCGTGGCGAAGGTAGCGTTCATCGGACTGGGCGTCATGGGTTATCCCATGGCCGGACATCTGAAGGCGAAGGGAGGCCATGACCTCACCGTCTATAACCGGACGGCCGCCAAGGCCGAGAGCTGGGTGAACCAGCACGGTGGCCGGTCGGCCGCCACCCCGGCGGAAGCGGCGCGCGATGCCGACTTCGTCTTCACCTGCGTCGGCAACGACGACGACCTCCGCACGGTGACCATCGGCCCGGACGGCGCGCTTGCCGGCATGAAGGCCGGCGCCGTGCTGATCGACAACACGACCGCCTCGGCCGAAGTCGCCCGCGAACTCTATGACGCCGCGAAAGCCAAAGGCTGCGACTTCATCGACGCGCCCGTCTCCGGCGGACAGGCGGGTGCGGAGAACGGCGTGCTGACCGTGATGTGCGGCGGCGACGAAGCGGTCTTCGACCGCGCCCGGCCGGTCATCGACGCCTATGCCCGGATGGTCGGGCTGATGGGACCAGCCGGCGCCGGCCAGCTCACCAAGATGGTCAACCAAATCTGCATCGCCGGCCTCGTCCAGGGCCTCGCCGAGGGGATTCACTTTGGTAAGAAAGCCGGCCTCGACATTGAAAAGGTTATCGAAGTCATCTCCAAGGGCGCTGCCGGCTCCTGGCAGATGGAAAACCGCTACAAGACCATGAACCAGGGCAAGTACGACTTCGGCTTCGCCGTCGACTGGATGCGCAAGGACCTCGACATCGTGCTCTCCGAGGCCCGCCGCAACGGCGCCGCTCTGCCCGTCACCGCGCTGGTCGACCAGTTTTACGGCGAGGTCCAGAAGCTCGGCGGCAAGCGCTGGGACACGTCCTCGCTTCTCGCGCGGCTGGAAAAATGACCCTCGGGTCGGCCGCGACCACCGACGAGATCGTCGCCTTCCTCAGATCGCTGAGGAACGACGAGAACATCGCCGGCATGGGCCGGTTCGGCATCGCGACCGACAACGCGCTCGGCATCTCCAACCCGGTGATGCAGAAGATCGCCCGGCAGGTGAAGAAGAATCCCGCCCGGGCGCTCGAACTCTGGGAGACCGGTATCCGTGAAGCACGGATGCTGGCACTCTACACGCTGGACCCGAAGACACTCGACGCCGCAACGGCTCGCCGCCTCGCCGGCGATTTCGCATCCTGGGAGATCGTCGACGCGGCCGCGGACCTCTTCGTGTCCGCCCGACTCGAGGACCTCATTCCCGAATTCGCCGCCGACGAACGCGAATTCGTGCGCCGCACGGCCTTTTCGATGATCGCCTCGGCGGTCCACCTGAAACAGGAGCCGGACGGCTTGATCCTCGGCTACTTGGCGCAGATCGAGGCTCACGCGGAAGACGAACGCAATTTCGTCCGCAAGGCCGTGAACTGGGCGCTCCGCAACATCGGCAAGCGCAATCGGACCTGCCACGGCCCGGCGCTCGCACTCGCGGAGAAGCTTGCCACCGGCGCGGACAAGACCGCGCGCTGGATCGGCAGGGATGCCGTGCGCGAGCTTACGAGCGAGAAGGTGCTGGAACGCCTGAAGGACTGAGCCTCGAAAGAGGTCAATCCTCCTGGGACTTCTGATGGTCCAGGATCATGTAGTCGAGCGGCAGCTCGGTCGTGTACTTGATCTGCTCCATGGCGAAGGCGGAGGAGACGTCGCGGATCTCGATGCGGGCGATCAGCCGCTTGTAGAAGGCGTCGTAGGCGGCGATATCCGGCACCACCACACGCAGGAGATAGTCGACGTCGCCGCTCATGCGGTAGAATTCGACGACCTCCGGAAAGTCGACGACCACTTCGGAGAAGCGCTTCAGCCACTCGATCGAGTGGGTATTGGTGCGGACCGACACGAAGACGGTCACCTTGGTGTTGACCTTGCCCGGATCGAGAAGCGCCACCCGCCGGCGGATAACGCCATCCTCCTCCATCTTCTGGATACGGCGCCAGCAGGGCGTCGTGGAAAGCCCGACCTTCTTGGCGAGATCGGCCACGGCGAGCGTAGAATCTTCCTGGAGTATGCGCAAAATCTTTCGGTCGAGACGGTCCATGCCATGATCCTTCGGAAAATTATTCCCGGTATAGCGGAGATTCTCCGTTTTGAAAGCTTACAAAGGCGAAGAACACAAACGATCCACTTCCCCGCGCAGGACGGAAAGCAACTCCTGCTCGAACCAAGGATTTTTCTTCAGCCATCCCGTGTTTCGCCAGCTCGGATGCGGCAGCGGCAATACGGGCAGCGCGGGCGATTCGGCATCGTGGAAGTAGTCTCGCCAATGTCGCACCGTCTCGTCGAGCGTTCGCTTGCGCCGGCTGCCGAGATGCCAGGCCTGCGCGTATTGCCCGACGGCAAGGATAAGCTCGACCTGCGGCATCGCGGCGAGCACACGCTTGCGCCAGGCAGGCGCGCATTCGCGACGCGGCGGCAGGTCGTGGCCCTTGCTGTTGTAGCCGGGGAAGCAGAAACCCATCGGCACGATGGCAAAGCGGTCCGGGTCGTAAAACGTCTCGCGGTCCACCCCCATCCATTGCCGCAGGCGGTCGCCGGAGGCGTCGTTGAAGGGCAACCCCGTCTCATGCACCCGAAGACCGGGCGCCTGGCCGGCGATCAGGATGCGCGCCGCCTCGGAAAGAACGGCGACCGGGCGCGGTTCGTGCGGCAGGCGGTGTGCTGGCCCGCCCTGCGGCGTGTCGCGGCAAATCCGGCAAAGCGCAATTTCCCTGCGCAACTGCTCCAGTCGGTCCTCGGCCATCGACAGGCCGGTCAAAGGGCGGTGCTCGGACGGGAGGCGACCTCCCTGTACCAGCGCCATACATGGGTGAACTCCTCCGGGCAGGTGATGCGTGCCGGCTTCATGAAGTCGAAGGCAATCATCGCGGTAATATCAGCAATGCTGTAGCGCTGCCCGGCGACAAAGGGACGTTCGGCAAGCTCGTCGTTCAGGAAGCGCAGGAATTCGATCGCCTTCGGCTTGTTGACCTCACCCCATTCGGGCACCTGCGGCACTTCCCACGACACCATCGCCGGATGGATGTGCCGGAAGGCTGCGGCAACGGCGGCCAAGTAGATGAGTTCGGCGCGGCGGTTCCACATTTCGACGATCGCGCGATCCCGGGCGTCGACCCCGAAAAGCGGCGGATCCGGCTGAAGTTCCTCAAGATAACGGCAGATCGCGACGGATTCGCAAAGCACCGTACCGTCGTCGAGTTCGAGGATCGGGAGGCGCTGCAGCGGGTTCTTGGCGGTGAGTTCCGGCGCCTTGTGGCCGAGGGCGTTCATGTCCACCGGCACGGTTTCGACTTCGATGCCCTTCTCTTTCAGGAACACCGTAACCCGGCGCGGATTGGGCGCCCGCCCGCCATCATATAGCTTCATCTGTCTTCTCCGTGTGCGGTCAATTGATACCAAAGAGCCGCCGGAGAAAAGCAAAAAGAAGGGCGCCGGCATCGGCGGGAGCCATCTCGCCGGCGTCCAGACCGTTCGCCCGCCGCCATACCTCCGGGCGGTCGAAGACCCCGCTCCAGATGCCAATGCGGTCACGGCGGGCGGCCTCCTCCTCCGCCGCATAGCCGCCATAGGCGACCGCGAAACCTTCCCGGACCATGAGCGCGTTGACGTCGACCTCTCCCGCCCGGCAGCGCACCAGAAGACGGTCATACCGATCGAGCGCACCGCCCTTGCAGAGAAAGCCGGGAGCTGCCAACAACCCGGCAAGGCGGCGCCTTGCCTCTGCACCACAGCGCCACACCTCTCCGCCGCGACCCTTGCACGTCTGCGAGAGCTCGGGCGCATCGATGCCTTCGAGCCTCGCCCGACTCTGCCTGTTTGAAAGCGTGTCCCCGTCAACGGCGACCAGGTCCCCGGAGAAATCCTCTTCCGCCTTGCGATCGAGTTTCGCAACGATCAGCAGCGCGAGCAGCAGCATGGAAATGCCGACCACGCCGTCGCGAAGACTGCGCCGAAAACCCGTCACAATCCGGCCTTCTTCACGAACGAAGGCTTTTCGAGCATGGCAAACAAATCCTTTTCGAGAGCATCTTCTTAATCTTTTGCCGTTAGCCTCGCATCATCGCGACAGACGACATTTTGAAGCATGAGTAAAGGCGTCTCCACTACGGCCGACAAGAACATCGTCGACCTTTCCCGCAGCCACCGTAACAAGGCTGTGTCGAAAGCGGTTCGCACGATGCGCGAACGGCTGCAATCGAGCCACTCCGGCTCGCCGGCCTTCGATCGTGAAATACTTGGGATGCACGTCGACTCCGCTCTTCACGGAGCAGCGGTCGTCCCGTTCATGGTGCTTCTCGCCGGCGGCCTCGGCGCCTATGTGAACCTCGCGCCCTGGATTTATTCCTGGGCACTGCTGACGCTCACCGTCCACTCCCTCAACATCCTGCTTGTCCGGCACATCTCCAAGCGCGACCGGGCGACGCTTGCGACCACGAGATGGCGGCGCCTTCTGCTCCTCGGGCAGGCCGGCATGGGCGTCTGCTGGGCATTTTTTGCCTTGCAGGGGTGTGAAGCCTGCTCGGGCGATACAGTCGTCCTCATCAAGGGCGCGGTCTTGCTCATCGTCCTGTCCGTCACGGCGATGGCGAACATACTCCTCAGGGGCGCCGTCGTGTTCGGCTTCCTTCCGACCGTGGCGGCCCTCACCTACACGACCGCCACGACGCGCGCGCCGCTTGAGGCCGGCCTCCTCGGCATGTTCACGATCGCGCTGGTGTTCTTCTTCTTCATCACGCTGCGCCTCTACCACAACAATCTGAAGCTCCTTTCCTTCCAGAGCGAGAAGGACGACCTGATCGCCGAACTCGAGGTGGCAAAATCCCTTTCCGACGAGGCACGCCGGCGGGCCGAAGAGGCGAACCTCGCCAAATCACGCTTCCTCGCGTCGATGTCGCATGAGCTGCGCACGCCGCTCAACGCCATCCTCGGCTTCTCCGAGGTTATGGCAACGGAAGTGCTCGGACCGCTCAACAATCCGCTCTACAAGGAATATTCCGACGACATCCACCGCTCGGGCCAGCATCTCCTCAACCTGATCAACGAGATCCTCGACCTGTCGCGCATCGAAGCGGGCAAGTTCGAACTGCATGAAGAAGCGGTTTCGCTGCTCGACCTCGCCGAAGACTGCATCGGCATGGTGCAGCTGCGTGCGAAGGGGAAGAACATCACCATCGAGGAGCAGTTCGAGGAGAACCTGCCCGATGTCTGGGCTGACGAGAAAGCGATCCGCCAGGTGGTCCTGAACCTGTTGTCGAACGCAGTGAAGTTCACGCCGCAAGGCGGCGAAATCCTCGTGAAGGCCGGCTGGACGGCGGGCGGCGGCCAGTACGTCTCGATCCGCGACAACGGTCCCGGCATCCCCGAAAACGAAATCCCGATCGTACTCTCGGCCTTCGGACAAGGGTCGGTCGCGATCAAGAGTGCAGAACAGGGAACCGGTCTCGGCCTGCCGATCGTTCAGGCGATCCTTGCCAAGCATGGCGGCGAGTTCAAATTGAAGTCGAAACTGCGGGAAGGCACGGAAGTCATCGCCATCCTGCCGGCACGCCGCGTGCTGCAGAGCATTCCGGCCGTCTCCGAAACGCAGGCCATCCAGCCGCGCAGGCGCCAGTTCGCCTGAACCTGGCCGTCAGCACGCCGGCCTCAGCGGTAATCAGAAAAAGATGGTATAGGCGAAGAAACCGGCGTTCGCGACGAGAAGACAGAACACCGCGAAGGAACCGAGGTCCTTGGCATTGCGCCCGACCGTCGAAATTTCCGGTGACACGCGGTCGACGAGTTCCTCGATCGCCGTGTTGAGGGCTTCGACGGCAAAAAGCAGTAGCATCAGGACGAGGTAGGTCACGACCTCGCCGAAGCTGGCCCCGACCAGCCACAACAGGACAAGGCCGGCACCGAAGGCGAGCAACTCATGACGGAAGGCCGGCTCCTCGTAAAGCCTCAGAAAGCCCTGCAGCGAATAGCGTGCGGCCGCGAAGAAATGTGCAACACCCGTTTCCTTGCGGATGGGATTGCCCGTCTCGTCGATGGGAGCCGCGTCTCGGCGCTTCTCGTCAGCCATCGGTCTGGTTGCTCACGCCCGCGCTCTCGAACGTCGCCATGCCGGAATGGCAGGCAGCGGCGGCCTTGACGATCCCGGCGGCAAGGGCTGCACCCGTACCTTCGCCAAGACGCATGCCGAGCGCCAGAAGCGGCGTCTTGCCGAGCTTCTCGATGGCCTTCAGGTGGCCCGGTTCCCCGGAGACGTGGCCGATCAGGCAATGATCGAGCGCCGAGGGATTGGCAGCCTTGAGGATGGCGGCGGCCGAGGTCGCGACGTAACCGTCGATCAGGACCGGAATTCGCTGCACGCGGGCAGCCAGGATGGCGCCGGCCATGGCGGCGATCTCGCGTCCGCCGAGACGGCGCAGGATTTCGAGTGGATCGTCCAGATGGGCGCGGTGGAACTCGACGGCCGTGTTCACGGCATTGATCTTGCGCTCCAGCAGTTCCCCATGCGAGCCGGTCCCGGGGCCGACCCATTCCTCGGCCGTGCCGCCGTAGAGTGCGAGGTTGATCGCCGCGGCGATCGTCGTGTTGCCGATCCCCATCTCGCCGATGCAGAGGAGGTCAGTGCCGCCGGCGATCGCTTCCATGCCGAAGGCCATGGTCGCGGCGCAGTCACGCTCGGAAAGCGCCGCCTCGCAGGTGATGTCGCCGGTCGGGTAGTCGAGCGCGAGGTCGAAGATCTTGAGGCCGAGGTCGAAGGTCGAGCAGATCTGGTTGATCGCGGCTCCGCCAGCGGCGAAATTCTCGACCATCTGCTGGGTGACGGACGACGGGAACGGCGTGATGCCGTGTTTCGTGACGCCGTGATTGCCGGCGAAGATCGCCACCAGCGGGCGATTGACCGCCGGAGGACGCCCGGTCCAGGCGGCGAGCCACATGGCGATCTCCTCGAGCCGGCCGAGCGAACCCGGAGGCTTGGTCAACTGCCGGTCACGGTCACGTGCAGCAACGAGGGCAGCGGTCTCCGGCCCCGGGAGGTCGCGCAGCAGCGCACGGAAATCGTCGAACGGCAGACCGGTCACAGTCATGAAGGAGGCTTCCTTGTCTTTTCCCGCCAAATCGGCTTTGTGGGTTCCTCTAATACTGAGCGCCGGCCACCGCAACAACCGAAATCGCGGCCAATGCTGTCGCGAACGCAACGGAGCACCAGGCAACTATGGCTTTGCGCGAATTCTTGAACGATACGGCACGGGCCGTCGGTTTCCTGAGCCGTATTCCGATTCCAGCGCATGTCTTTGAGGGATATGAGGGCAAGCTATCGCGAACGGTGCGCGCCTTTGCCGCGGCAGCGGTGGTGATTGCCGCACCCGGTGCCGCCGTCCTCGCGATCATGCTTGCGGCAGGCGCCGGCCCGCTGCTCGCTGCCGTCTGCGCCGTCACGACGCAGGTGCTGACGATCGGCGCCCTCCACGAGGATGCCCTCGGAGACGCGGCCGACGGTTTCGGTGGCGGCCGCGACCGCGAACACGCGCTCGAGATCATGAAGGACAGTCGCGTCGGCTCCTATGGCGCAGTGGCGCTGGTGCTCATTCTTGGCCTCAGGATCGCCGCGCTTTCCCAGCTCGTGACGGCAACCTCGCCGCTCAGCGCGGCCGCGTGCGTCATCGGCGTCGCCGCGCTCAGCCGGACGCTGATGGTCTGGCACTGGTCGGCGCTGCCCTCCGCCCGCACGCAGGGCGTCGCCGCGGCGGCAGGCATGCCGGAGAAGCAAGCCCTGCAGACGGCGCTCGTCAGCGGCGCACTCCTCACCGTCCTCTTCATTCTGCCCGCCACGTCGCCCTTCACGACGATCGTCACCCTGGCGACCGCGGCACTTGCCGCCGCCGCCTTCACCTCCCTGACCAGGAAGAAGCTCCGGGGCCATACGGGCGATACCATCGGCGCGACGCAGCAGGTCTGCGAGGCCGCAGCGCTCATCGCCCTTGCAGTGAGTTCCTGACCGGACGATATAGAGGAGGCACCACAAGGAACGCCGATGGAATCGCCCTGCATCCTCGTCTGCTCGATCGACATGAAGACCGGTTTCTGCTTCGGCTGCGGCCGCACGAAGGACGAGATCGCACTGTGGACCTCCTACTCGGACGCCGAGCGCCGGGAGATCATGGCGAGCCTCCCCGCAAGGCTCGAAGCCGTCGAGCGGAAGCCGCGCCGCGAGACCCGCCGCAGCCGCATGGCGCGGGAGCGTGAGAACGGCTGATGCGACTTCTCGTCGTCTTCCTCATTCTCGGTTTCGGCCTCGTCGTGCTCCTGTTCACCAACGGCGGCGCCCGCAACTTCGGCATGGACGACGATAGCTTCGGCGAGTTGATCCGGCTGCTGCCGTTCGCACTGCTGCTCTCGGCCGGCATCCTCGCAAGCCGGAGAAGCCTCGGCGAAACTGTGCGCCAGATGGCGCTTTGGCTGCTGATCATCCTCGCGCTGGTTACGGGCTATCTCTATCGCGGCGAGCTCCGCTCCGTCGGCGAGCGGCTGCTGGCCGGGCTCGTCCCCGGCCGGGCTGTCGTCGTGACCGCGACCGACGGCGGCAAGGAGGTCGTGCTGCACAAATCGCTCGGCGGCCATTTCGTGACGAGCGTCGATGTCGACGGTGTGCCGGTGCCGATGATCGTCGACACGGGCGCGAGTGCGGTCGCCCTGAGCTACGACGATGCTTTGCGGATCGGCATCGATCCGGCGCGCTTGAACTTCACCCGGACGATCCTGACGGCAAACGGTCGCGCCATGGCCGCCCCGGCGCGGCTCCGGGAGGTTGCGATCGGTCCGATCCTTCGCACAGATGTCGAAGGGCTCGTGGTCGAGGAAGGCAAGCTCGACCAGAGCCTGCTCGGCATGAGCTTCCTGTCGACCCTGCAGTCGCTGCAGATGCAGTCGGATGAGCTGCGCCTCAGGGACTGAGGCGGTCTCCCGCCATCAGTTGCGAAGCTTGTAGCCTGTCCTGAACACCCACGCGAGAAAGCCGAGGCAGAGCGCGAGGAAGGCGAAGATCATCAGGATGCTGATGAGCGGCTGGACGTCCGATATCTCGAAAAAGCTCCAGCGGAAGCCGCTGACGAGATAGAGCACCGGGTTGAAATGGCTGACCGTCTGCCAGAACGGCGGCAGCACCTCGACCGAATAGAAGGTCCCGCCGAGGAAGATGAGCGGCGGGATGACCAGCATCGGCACGAGGCTCAACTGTTCGAAGTTCTTCGCCCATATGCCGATGATGAATCCGGCGAGACTGAAGGTGACCGCGGTCATCAGCATGAAGAACAGCATGAGAAAGGGATGCGCGATCGACAGATCGACGAAGAAGGCAGCCGTCGCGAGAATGATGAGACCGATCATCATGCCCTTGGTGGTCGCCGCCCCGACATAGCCGATCAGGATCTCCGTCATCGCGACCGGGGAGGAGAGAACCTCGTAGATGGTCCCGGTGAATTTCGGGAAATAAATACCGCTCGACCCGTTCATCACGCACTGGGAGATCAGCGTCAGCATGATGAGGCCGGGCGTGATGAAGCCGCCATAGGCGACCCCGCCGATCTCCTGCATGCGCGAACCGACGGCCGCACCGAAGACGATGAAGTAGAGCGCCGTGGAGACCACCGGCGACACCACGCTTTGCAGCAACGTCCGGCGAGTGCGCGCCATCTCGTAGAAATAGATCGCCTTGATCGCCTCGACATTCATGCCTTTTCTCCGATGAGCGAAACGAAGATGTCCTCGAGCGACGACTGCCGCGTCGAGAGGTCGGCGAACCGCACGCCCGCCGCCTCGATGGCGGAGAGCAGGCCGGTAATTCCACCGTGATTGGTCTGCCGGTCGTAGTCGTAGATGAGTTGCGTCCCGTCGGGCGAAAGCTCGAGCTGCCAGGCCGCAAGATGCGGCGGCACCGCCTCGATGGGCTCGACGAGATCTATGGCGAGTTGCTTGCGCCCTAGCTTGCGCATCAGCGTATCCTTGTCCTCGACCAGCAGCAGTTCGCCATGGTCGATGATGCCGATGCGGTCGGCGATCTCCTCGGCCTCTTCGATATAGTGCGTCGTCAGGATCACCGTCACGCCGCCCTCGCGCAGCCGCGAGACGAGCTGCCACATATCCTTGCGCAGGTTGACGTCGACACCCGCCGTCGGCTCGTCGAGGAAGAGAAGGCGCGGCTGGTGCGCCAGCGCCTTCGCGATCAGCACGCGCCGCTTCATCCCGCCGGAAAGTTCACGCAGCGCGTTGTCGCGCTTGTCCCAGAGCGACAGCTCGCGGAGGATGCTCTCGATATAGGCGGGATCCGGCTTTCTGCCGTGGAGCCCCCGCGAGAAGCTCACCGTGTTGAACACTGTCTCGAAAAGATCGGTCGTCAGTTCCTGCGGAACGAGGCCGATGATCGACCGCGTCTTCCGGAACTCACTGACGACGTCATGGCCGGCCACCAGCACCTGACCGCCGCTCGGATTGGCAATGCCGCAGGCGATCGAGATCAGCGTGGTCTTGCCGGCGCCGTTCGGGCCGAGAAGTGCTATGATCTCCCCTTCCGCGATGTCGAGGGAGACACCCTTGAGGGCTTCGAAACCGTTGGCATAAGTCTTCTTGAGATCACGAATGGATAGGATCGGAGACATGGGGGAAGAAGCTCCTGACGGGTCGTGAACCCTCTATATAGAGACCTCAATGCGGGATGCCAGTCCCACCCCCTGCAGTCGTGTCGCTCCGTTTCGCTCTCGCCGGTTTCAGGTCCCGACGGGCTTCAGCGTCAGTTCCTGAAGGATCGCGAGCTCGGAATAGACACGATTTCGGCCGTAGTGCTTGGCGAGATAGAGGAACTGATCCGCGGCGTTGAGGTAGTTGCTGAAGTTCTCTTGCCCCTCGACCTGCGCCACGCCGATCGACGCGGTCACGCCGAGGTCGGCGTCGTCGAGCGCGACCCTGACCTCCGCGATCTGGTGGCGCAGCATCTCGCAGAAATCGCTCGCTTGCTGGATGTCCATGCCCGCCAGCAGGATCCCGAATTCCTCGCCTCCGAGCCGCGCGAGCATGTGGTCCGTGTCTTCGAGCGTCTCGCGCAGGCGGGTTGCGACCGCCTTCAGCACCCGGTCGCCGATCTCGTGCCCGTAGGTGTCGTTCAGCCGCTTGAAGTGGTCGATGTCGAGCATCGCCATGCTGCAGGGCTCGTCACGGTCGAGACACGAGGCGACGATCGCCGGTCCCTCGTCGAAGAAATGACGCCGGTTGCACAGACCCGTCAGGTAGTCGCTGAACGCCGCCAGCCGCAATTGCCGGATCTGCGACAGCGTCTCGACATTGTGCCCGATCCGGCACTGGAGTTCCTCGACGACGAAGGGGCGATAGACGAAATCGTTGGCACCGGCCTTGAGAAAGCTCGCCGAGAGCAGCCGGTCCGCCGAAGAGGAGATACCGATGATCCGGACCCGGTCGGAAGTATGCACCCGGCGGATGCGGCGCGTCAGCTCGTAGCCATCCATGTCGGGCATGTTGTAGTCGGTGACGACGAGTTCGATGCCGGGGTGCTGTTCGAGCATCGTCATCGCTTCCGTTCCGGTCGATGCCTCGAAAACCTGGAACTGCTGCAGCTTGAGGAGATCGGCGAGCATCTTGCGGGCCGACGGCACGTCATCGACGACGAGAACGCGCACGCTTCGGTTGGCGAGGATGCGGTCGACGGCGGCAATCACCATGTCGATCGCCCGCTCGTTGTTCTTGATGACGTAATCGGCGACGCCACGTGCGACCACCCGCTCGCGCATATGGCGATTGAAGTCGGCCGTGAAGACGACGGCCGGGATATCGTGTTGAACCACCTTATCGAGGATCTGGCCGTCGGGGGAATCGGGCAGGTTCAGATCCACCACCGCAACGTCGTATTGCCGGGCCCCGCCTGCGACGGCATGCCGGAAATCCTCGGTCGTTGCGCAGTGGGTGACCCTGAGGCCGTGTTCTCTTTCGAACCGGTGCGACAGGATCGAGGAGAGCGTTCGCGAGTCCTCTATGACCAGAACATGCCCCTTCCTTCGCGAGGAAGGTCTGGTATCCGCAGTCATTTCGGTTGGCAAAGACATTGCTCTTACTTCCATAAGCCGAATGAGTGGCACAACGTCGATAGATGCAGGCATCGGTCGGGCGCTCGCGCACCCGACCCCATTCTTCTCACTTCCGTGCGGCCAACCTCAGAGTCTTTGCTGTGCCGCCTTTATCTGGGTCAGGGTGTCGAGATTCTGGTTCACCCGGCAGTAGAACTCCTCGTCAATAAACGGCCGCAACATGAAATCATTGCCGCCGACCTTGAGGAAACGTGCCGATAGCAGACGGTCCGTCGAGGAAGACACCCCGATGATCCGCAGTTCGTGAGACCCCCTCGCCCCCCTTATCCGTCTCGTCAGTTCGAAGCCATCGACATCGGGCATGTTGTAATCAGTGATAACCAGCCCGATATCCTGATTTGCCCTAAGTATTTCGATCGCCTTCGCACCACTTTCCGCCAGACTGACGCGAAAATTGTAGCGTTTCAACCGGCTCGACAGCAAAGCCCGCGCTGTCGGACTGTCATCCACAACAAGAACGTGGTGACGATGATTCGTGAGAAAGCGGCAGACCGATTCCGCCAGCATTTCGACCGCGAAGATATTGTCCTTCAGAATATAATCGACGATGTCCTTGGCGAGCAACTTTTCCCGCAACTGCTCCTGGAATGTCCCGGTGAAGATGATCGTCGGGATATTGAGGTCGATCAGGTATTCCAGCGCCTCGCCATTCTCGGCTCCGGGCAGGTTTATGTTGGAAATCGCCAGCGTCACCGGTTCATCCGACAGCTCATTTGCTGCCTGCAAGTCCTCCATGGAGCGACAGATTTCCACGTCGATGTTGAAGAGCTCCTTGAGCCTCGTGCGGATCATCGAGGTAAAGACGTTTGAATCCTCCGCGACGATGATACGCGCATCCGGAAAGGATTCTCCGGTATACTGCATGCCCGAAATACCAAGGAAAGTCATGAAATGCCTTTGCTGCTTTTTATCGACGCCGGACGTTAGACCGAATGGTTTGCGGAACTATTAATCCGCACCCCGTCGAATAGCACCTGAGGACACTTACGCTCCGGCGAGGGCGCGGCATTTGGCCGCCCGTCGTCTGTTAGACCCGCAATGGTTCGGATTGGCTCGCCGCGTCGGATAGCGGCCGTCACTTCACGGTGGCGATGCCGTCCTTGATCTCGACGGTCTCGCCGCCCTCAAGGCCAATACGGTCGCCGCTCGGAAGAGTGACGAAGCAGCCGGAAGGGCAGAAGCTCTCGCTCGCACCAGCGTCCACCGCAAGCTCGACGCGCGAGCCGTCCTCCACGACCTGCAAAACCACCGTCGACGATCCGCTGTTGATGACCGTTGCCGCCAGGGCACCGGATGCCATGCACGTCGAAAGGAGAACACTCAGAAGCAGTCTCGTCATCTTTTTGCAGCGTCTCGCGGACGCCGCCCCCTTGCTCACCGTCGGCTTCCGGTCAACCCTTCACCCGACACCCCTCTTTTATCGTGCCCGGCCTGAACGCCGCCTGAACACCCCTATCGCCGCAAATTGCCACTCGCCTCGTCCGTCGGCAAGCCGTCGGGTGCCATCCCCGGCCGTTCGTCGACCGCTGCAAGCATCGGGCCACCACTGCCCCGCCTGTCACCCGGGCGCCTTGCGTCGCCGGAGGAGCGCATGTGCAGGTGAACGTCCTGCTGCGGGAATGGTATCCCGATCCCTTCCGCCCGGAACCGTTCCAGGATTGTTACGTGGATGTCGTTCTTGACGCCGCGGGAATTCAAAACGTCGCCGATGAAGAAGCAAAGACGGAAATCGAGAGACGACGGCCCGAAGCCGTCGAAAATGACGAAGGGCTCTGGATTGCGTAGCACGCCGTCGTGGGTCCGCCCGATTTCCTCGAGGATCGCCATGACCTGTCGCGGATCGCTGTCATAGCTGACACCGACAGGGATATCGACGCGACCGAGGCTGTTGCGGTGTGTCCAGTTGCCGACGGAAGCGTTGATGAGCTCGGAGTTCGGCACGATGATCGACTGGCGCTGGAAGGTTTCGATTTCGGTCGCGCGCACCGAGATGCGCCGCACGAAGCCTTCCGTCGTGCCGGTGGCGACCCAGTCGCCGACCTTGAACGGCCGTTCCGCCAGGAGGATGAGCCCGGAGACGAAATTCGACACGATGTTCTGGAGGCCGAAGCCGATACCGAGCGAGAGCGCGCCCGCGACCAGCGCCAGGCTCGACAGATCGATGCCGGCGGCAGAGACGCCGATCAGCCCCGCGAGCGCCGTGCCGAGATAGCCGATCGCCGTGCGTACCGAATTGCGCACGCCGGGATCGACCTGCGAGCGGGCCATGATGCTGCCGTCCAGCCACTTCTGGAACCAGCGGGTTCCGACGAGGCCGAGAACGAAAAGCAGGATGCCACCGAGGATGCCGAAGACCGAAAACCGGATGCTGCCGATATTGACCTCGGTGAACATGGTGAAGAGCCACGCCTCGATGTCGCGCGGCTGGAAGCCCCAGGACATCAGGATCAGCGGAATGCCGATCGACAGCGCGAAGAGGTAGATCAGCAGGCCAGCCGCCATGCCGGTCTGGTCGAGTGCCACCGGGTTCAGCAGGAAGCGCCGTTGGAGATACCGGCCGACCCGCGTGTCACCGAAGCGGTCGGGCTCGGAGATCGCCTTTCCCGACAGAATGCCGATATACATCGTGACGACCACCGCGCCATTGACGACGATCTGCGTTGCGAGGAAGCGCGCGAGCCCGACATAGCCGACAGCGCTGAGAAAGATCAGCCCGAGACCGACAAGCCGCAGCGAGATCGCCACCCATCGCGGCCATGGACGACCCGGCGCGCGGGTGTCGCCTGTCTCGGCGACGATCGGCGTCATGAAGGAAACGGCGAAGATGATGAGGCCGACCAGCGTGGAGGAGATAAAACTCTTGAAGACCGTCAGGACGACCGGCGATCCGAGCGCCTCGCTGATGGTGCCGAAGACATAGTCGAGCCCGTTGATCACCGCCATCAGGAGGACGGCCGTCACCAGATGGCGTGCGCCGCGGTCGGAAACCCGGATCAGCCGCCAGGTCGGCGCCTTCGGCGCGAGGACCGCTTGCGTCAGGAGCCCGACGAAGACGACGAGCCCCGCAAACGCGAAGGTGACGGCGATCATCGGGGCGACGTCCTGCCGGAGCACCTTGAACGTATCCAGAAAGAAGTAGGTCGCCGCGAGGAAGGCGCAGAGCGCCAGCGTCGGCAGGATGGTCGACCAGAATGCGACCGACAGGCGGCTCATGTAGCTCGGCGCCTCGATCGCCGGATCGCGCTTGATCAGTCGCCCGAACAGCCGATACTCGACGAACATCAGGACGAGAGCGAGCGAGAGCGACAGCATGACCGCGATGCCGAGCGGCACGCGCTTGAACTTCAGGATGAACGTGACCCAGCTGCCGAGGGTGCGCTGAAAATCGGTGGTTTCGTCCGAAAACGAGCTCGCCGCCTCCGAGAACACGTCCCTCGATATCTCTGTATGGGCGAACAACTGCTCGGCAAACAGATCACGGCGCATCTTCATGATTCTGTTGGACAGTTCCGAAGCCTTGATCGAAATGTCCTCGGCCTGCCCCGTCAGCGTGTTGATCTCCAGCCGGTTGGCGGTGAGCTTGTGACGCTCCTGCGTGACTTCCGCAGCCTCCGGCGGCTGCCCGTCCTTCGGCGGTTCGCCGAGCTGGTCGAGCCGCGACTTGATCTCGTTCAGGCGCGGCCGCAGGTCTACGGACACCTTCAGGACGTCCCGGATCAACGAATCGACGCGCACCTTGATATCGGTCAACGCAGCATCGTCGGTCGCCCGGCGCTCGACGTCTGCGGCGAGCGCGTCGAGCCGCTTCCTCACATCCGCGATGTAATCGGCCGCCTTCTGCTCCGGCGTTACGTTCTGTGCGACAAGCGGCTCCTGCGCTTGGGCAACACGTGTCCCGACGGGTGACAGGAAAAAAGCCCCTGCCCCCGCCGTCAGCAGGAAGAGGAAGAGAATGCGGAAAAACGACAAGACCGGTCCTTCATTCGCTGGTGGCGGAACGTGGCGGACAATAGTACCTGACGCCACGAAAGAAAAGAAACGGCGCCACGATCCGGGCGAATCAAAGGCCCGGCGACATTCCCGGCAGAGAATCAGCACGGGAAAAACCCGCAACTGGTGGAACAAAGTTATCCACAGTTATCCACAGGCAGAACCTGCGGATTCGAGGAAAATTGCGAGAACGTGACGTGAACAGAGGGCAGGAAACGAGAACATAAGGCGATCGTCCTCCGCAGCTCTCCGCCCGCCGTATGGACAGCTGCACATCCGCCAAGAGAACAAAAACAAGAAGGGGCGGCAGTCTGCCACCCCTTCGTTTCGTCGTTGCTTGAAGACGGCTCCTCCTTTGGAGCCTGCCGGAACCGTCGATCAGTCGTCGCCACCGTCGTGATCACCACCATCATGGTCGCCACCGTCGTGATCGCCCCCGTCGTGATCGCCGCCGTCGTTATGGTCACCGCCGTCATGGTCGTCGCCACTGTCGTCGGAGCCGTCATCGTCAGACCCGTGGTCGTCGTCCGAACCGTTGTGGTCGTCATCCGAACCGTTGTCGTCGTCGGTGCCGTTCACGTCGTCATCGGTCCCATTGTCGTCATTGCTTGCGGTCTGATCACCGTCGTCGGAGCCGCCCGTGCTGGACGAAGACGACAGGCCGAGACATGCAGCAACCGTCGCGCAGCTACCGGCATGGGCCGGGCCGGAGACGAGGGCCGAAGCCATCAGTGTGAGCATGGCGGTGGTTGCCAGAAACTTGTTCATTTTGTGCACTCCTCGTTGAACACAGGAGCCGTTGTAAGGAACAGAAGCTGACAGATAGCTGACGGAAAAGTATAGAATTTTTCATAAGTGTCGATTTCCCGCGCTCGCCGGCGATCGGCCGATACCGCGATTTTCAATGCAGGAAAAGGAGGAATGGTGGGTGATGTAGGGCTCGAACCTACGACCCGCTGATTAAGAGTCAGCTGCTCTACCAACTGAGCTAATCACCCGACCGTCGCGCCGTCTGGCGGCGTGAGGGGGCGTATAAACAGGATCGTGGAACTTGTCCAGCGCCAGAGCGAAAAAACTTGCCCCTCCGGCGGAAAAAATTCACACGCGCCGTCTAACGCCTTGTTTTCACAACTCTAAGGACCCGGACGCCACACGAACGGCCTGGCCGCCGATACGCGCCCGTGCAATCTCGCCGTCGGCAACGTCGATATGGAGGTGGATATAGGAGGGCCTCCCCATCTCGACGCCCTGTTCCACCATCAGCGGGTGATGGCCATCAGGAAGCGCATCGAAGTGATGGACTGCACCGGAGAGTGCGGCGACCGCCGAGCCCGTCGCAGGATCCTCGGAGATACCCATGTCGGCGCTGAACATGCGGGCGTGGAACCTTGCCCCGTGATGGATGCCGCCGCGGCAATAGACATAGGCCGACGCGAGGCCTCCTTCGGCGAAGGGCGCGATTCTCTCCCAGAACTGCGGATCGAACTCGATCCGCTCGACCGCGCCGATATTCTGGACCGGGATCATGATGAAGGGAACACCGGCGCTCCAGAGCGACGGTACGTGATTCTCGAACCCGATCTGCTGCGGCTTGAGGGAGAGCGCCTCGGCGATGGCCTGGCGGTCGAAGGCAAGATCGATCCGGGTCGAGGTGCGCGGCAGGTCGAATTCGGCAAAGCTCGCCTCGCCTTCGCGCAGCCTGACGGCGCAGCGCACCGGGCCGACGTTCTCCTCGAGCACGGAGACGAGCTCGGTCGCACCGTTCGCCCCTTCCAGCTCGGCAAGTGCGACCGCCGTGCCGACGGTCGGGTGTCCCGCGAAGGGCAGTTCCCGCGCCGGGGTAAAGATGCGGATGCGAGCGGTGTGCGTCGCATTTGCGGCCGGCATCACGAAGACTGTCTCGGAGAGGTTCGTCTCGCGGGCGATCGCCTGCATTTCGAGGTCGGTCAATCCTTCGCCGTCGAAGACGACACAAAGCGGATTGCCTGCAAGCTTGCTGTCGGTGAACACGTCATAGATGCAGTATCGCCGCACCAATCTCTCTCCTCGCCGCATTCCGTCGCCCGCACACTGCCCTAGCCGCAGCGCGGGTGCAAGCGACGGCGTCAGCGGTCGCCGGCGAAGAACCAGTCGATGAGCGGCAGCATGGCGGCGGCATAGACGTGCGCGGTCGGATCGGACGAACGGATCGCCACGGCGCCGGCGATCTCCGGGCGTTCTTCGCCACGCATGTGCTCCTCGATCTGGGTCACGAGTTCGCGGGCGGGCTCGCGTCGGCGGAAGAATTGGTAGACCGTCACCCGTCGCCGCTGGTGGCTGGCAAAAAGCCGGCCGTCGGTGTCGTCCGCCGAGAGTTCGAGCCCCGTCTCTTCCCTGACTTCGCGCAGCATGTTGCCGAGGAGGTCGCAACGTCCCTCGACAACGTCTCCCTCGTCGAGGGAGCCTGCGGCGCAGTAGACCTGCCCCGGATTGGCGGTGTGTTCGGACATTCTGACGGCGATGATCGCACCGTCTGACGACACGATCACCGGGAAGCCGAAGAGATGGAAGCCGTTCGTCGGCGCAGGCTGGCTGCGCCACCAGAGGAAGGTCGAATAGGGAATGATGTGCCCGGTCCCGCGGATCGCTCCGTCCTTAAAATCCAGGCGCCGCTGGAACACCATCTTTCCGTCGAACAGCGCCGGATTGCGCGCGATCTCCTCGCGCCAGTTGCGCGCCGCCGCCTCCCGCTCCGCCACGTGAAAGGGATGATCGCCCGGCTCCACTGCCAGCGTGACCTGCCGCACCGGGAAGAGCGTCTTCTCCGGCGGCCACGGGAGTTCCGAACGATCCGGCGCAAGGTTCATTGGAAAAGTCCTGATGTGGCGAGGCGCATAGTTGCAGGTACCATCCGCGGCAGCGAGGCCGGACGATCCGGAACGGAACATCCGAGCGGAAAGTGATGAGGCCGCGACCAATTGTCAAATCGCGTGCCGCTGCACATCGCTGCCCGGATGATCGATCCGTCCAGCCGCTGCGGCGAAGCGATCGGAAGATATCTGGGGAGATGCCGGACTTTTATTGGGCCAATATCTCCCGGGAGCGGCCATCCTGTTGATATACGGCGGTAATTCCTGCGATCACCATCGCCATCTGACAAATGGGTGAAGGCATGGGCATGAGGACGAATACCAACTGGCGGGCGCGGTTGCGCTACGAATTCGACAAGAGCATGGCGGCAGGAACCGTCGCTCTGATCGGCTGGCTGGCGCTTGTCTCGCTCGTCGTCATCATCTTCGCGGCGGCGTTCCTCTCATTGGCCGGAATCGGCCCCGACGACGGCTCACCGGTCACCTTCATCGAGGCGGCGTGGGAATCGCTGATGCGCACCATGGATGCCGGCACAATGGGCGGCGACCAGGGCTGGAGCTTCCGCGGCGTCTCTCTGGTCGTGACCTTCGCCGGCATCTTCGTCTTCTCCGCCCTCATCAGCGTGATCAGCTCCGGCCTCGAAGGCAAACTCGACGAACTGCGCAAGGGCCGTTCCCACGTGATCGAGAACGACCACACGATCATTCTCAACTGGTCAACCTCGATCTTCGACATCATCTCGGAACTCGTCATCGCCAACCAGAGCCGCAAGCGCGCCCGCATCGTCGTCATGGCCGTCAAAGACAAGGTGGAAATGGAAGAGGAGATTGCCGCCAAGGTCGGCGATCTCAAGAACACCCGGATCATCTGCCGCAGCGGCGACCCGACCGACCTCTACGACCTCGACATCCTGAGCCCGCAGACGTCACGATCGGTCATTGTCCTTTCACCGGAGACCGACGACCCTGACTCGCAGGTCATCAAGACCGTACTGGCCCTCGTCAATGATCCGAACCGCCGCACGGCCCCCTACAAGATCGCCGCCGAGATCCGCGACGCAGGCAATGCAGAGGTCGCGACGATCGTTGGTGGACGCGAAATGCAGCTCGTGCTCGCCGACGACCTGATCTCGCGGATCGTCGTCCATTCCAGCCGCCAGTGCGGCCTCAGCGCCGTCTATTCGGAACTTCTCGACTTCGACGGATGCGAGATCTACACGCTCGACCAGCCCGACCTCGTCGGCAAGCGGTTCGGCGTCGCCGCGATGTCCTACGACAGTTCGACGCTGATCGGCATCTGCGACGAGGCAGGCAAGGTACACCTCAACCCGTCGCCGAACCGCGTCTTCGAGCCCGGGGAGAAGGCGATCATCATCGCCGAGGACGATGCCTCGATCAGAACCTCGTCCAGGCCAGCCGCTTGTGCCAAGGATGCGATCCTGCCCGTCGTCGTGCGTGAGCCCCGTCCCGAGCGTACGCTCATCCTCGGTTGGAACAGGCGCGGTCCGCTGATCGTCACGGAACTTGCCCGCTACGTCGCTCCCGGCTCGCTGCTGACGATCGCCGCCGACACACCGCAGTTCGAGCGGGAAGCTTCCTCGCTCGCAGTGCCTGGATCTGGCTTCACCGTCGAATACAGGGTGATCGACACAAGCAGCCGCACGGCGCTCGAGTCCCTCGACGTTCCGTCCTACGACCACGTTCTCGTGCTCGGCTACAGTGACGACATGCCAGCCCAGTCGGCCGATACTCGGACGCTCGTCACCCTGCTGCAGCTTCGCAAGATCGCGGAGCGGGCCGGCACGCACGTCAGCGTTGTCAGCGAGATGATCGACGTGCGCAACCGCGAACTCGCGGAGGTGACGCGCGCCGACGATTTCGTGGTCAGCAACAAGCTGGTCAGCCTGATGCTCGCACAGGCCTCCGAGAACGAATACATGGCAGCGATCTTCGGCGAGTTGCTCGACGAGGAAGGATCGGAAATCTACCTCCGCCCGCTGGCGGACTATGTCGCGGTCGACAGACCGGTGAACTTCCACACGATCGCGCTTTCGGCGCTGCGTCGGGGTGAAATCGCGATCGGCTACCGGCGGCAGCGCGAGGACGATCCAGACGAGCGCAATCTCGGCGGCGTCACGGTCAATCCAAACCGTACCGAGATGATCTCTTTCGACAGGAAGGACATGGTGATCGTGCTCGCGCGCGACTGAACGGCGCCGTCGCCATCGCGGTAGTATTCTGCATGAGAAAGGCCCGTCGTCTCCGGCGGGCTTTCTTGCATTCACGCGGCGAACGGATCAGGCCGCCGCCGCGATCACCCCGCCAATCAGCCGTCCGAGCCGCTTGATGCCCTCGTCGATCATCGCCTCGTCGGCGCAGGAGAAGGAGAGCCGGATCGTGTTGGCGCCCGAACGGTCGGCGAAGAAGGCCTGGCCGGGCACGAAGGCAACCTTCTCCGTCTCCACCGAACGGGCGAGCAACGCGGCTCCGTCCATGCCTTCCGGCAGCGTGACCCATATGAACATGCCGCCCTCCGGCTTCGTCCAGGTCGTGCCTGCAGGCATGTAGCGGTCGAGTGCCGCGAGCATCGCGTTTCGGCGGGCGCTGTAGGCAACCCGGATCTTTGCGACCTGTTCGTCGAAATGGCGTTCGGCGACGTGGGCGATGGCGATCTGGTTGATCGTCGAGGAATGCAGGTCCGCCGCCTGCTTCATCAGGACGAGCTTGCGGATGACCGGCATCGCCGCGACCACATAGCCGACCCGCAGGCCCGGCGTGAGCGTCTTGGAAAAACTGCCGCAGTAAATCGTGTGCGTGTTCTCGATCGAACCCTTCCGCGCGATCTCGAGCGAAAGGATCGGCGGGATCGCCTCTCCCTCGTAGCGCAGATGCTGATAGGCGGCATCCTCGATGACCGCGATGTTGAGTTCCTCGGCGATGTCGAGAAGGCGCTCGCGTCCAGCGCGGTCGATCGTCTCCCCGGTCGGATTGGCGAAGTCAGATGAGAGATAGGCGAACTTCACCTCCCCACCCGCCTTCCGCGCCGCGCTCCGGTAGCTCTCCGGCGTCCGGTTGCCGGATAGCGTGAGCTGGTCAAAGGTCGGTTCATAGGCGTTGAAGGCTTGCAGCGCGCCGAGATAGGTCGGCCAGCCGACGAGTGCCGTGTCTCTCGGCGAGAGGAAGAGCTTGCCGATGTAGTCGAGCGCCTGCTGTGAACCGGAGGTGATGAAGATGTTGTCGGGCGTACAGTCGATGCCGATCCGGCCCATCTCGCCCTGAAGCCATTCGCGTAGCGGCTTGTAGCCTTCGCTCACCGAGTATTGCAGCGCCGCGCCGGCGCCTTCGCCCGCGAACACGTCGGCGTAAGCCGCCTTGAACTGCGCGTCGGGAAAGAGCTTCGGGTCCGGAATCCCGCCCGCGAACGAGATGATGTCCGGCTTGTCGAGCAGCTTCAGGAGCTCGCGGATTTCCGACGCACGCATCCGCGACGAGCGCGTCGCGAAGATCGCTTCCCAGTTGAGCATGGGTGTTTCCTCGTATGTTCTGGAAGTTCGAGAAGATCATGGATGCGCCGTTAAGTCAATAATACTGACCTATATTGCAGCACAACAATAAGTGTCGGACGGCGCCCCTGTTTCGGCGTCCTGCCTTCGGGATCGGAGAGGCGCGCACCGGTCCGGAGAACGCGAAAACACCCCGCCCTTGCCGCTTAGGGAAGTTTTAGGAAGCGCCGAAGGCTGGCGGCGGCTATGTGACCAGCCCGACGGCAATGCTCTGTGAAAACTGGGGGTGCCGCGAACAGGGCGCAGACGCCGCGAAAACCCTGTTGTACAGTAAAAATCCGGGGGTCGATAGACAGAGGGGATACTGCCTCGCCTCCGCAAGAAAAGGAGAGGAAATCACAATGCGTGGACTACCGTTCTTCTGCCTGGCAAGCGCCAGCCTCTATGCACTCGTCGCGATGTCGCTCGGCGTCTACATGGCGGCCAGCCATGACCATGTACTTGCCCCCGCCCACGCCCACCTGAACCTCGTGGGCTGGGTCTCGGTGGCGCTTTATGGCCTCTATTACCACGCCATGCCGGCGGTGGCCGAAACGAGGCTCGCAAAGATCCATGTCGCGGCCGCCACGCTGGGCGTACTGCTGCTGGCTCCCGGAATCGCGCTCGCGGTCCTCGGCATCACGGAAGGCGTGGCCGCAATCGGTTCGCTGGTGACGATCCTGTCGATGCTGCTGTTCGTGGCCGTGGTCTTCACTAACCGCGCCAAGGCCGCCTGACGGCCGCCTCCCCGCAACTGCGGAAACACCTACCCTTCATCAGATGAGAAAGGCCGGGGAGGTCGCCCTCCCCGGCCTTTCGTCCATCGGCGTTATCGGTAAACCGATTAGTTCTTCGACTTGTCGACGAGCTTGTTCTTGCCGATCCACGGCATCATGCCGCGCAGCTTCTCGCCGACTTCCTCGATCTGGTGCTTGTCGTTCATGCGGCGGATGCTCTTGAAGCGGGCTGCACCCGAATGCCATTCCTGCATCCACTCGGAAGTGAACTTGCCGGTCTGGATGTCGTGCAGGACGCGCTTCATTTCGGCCTTGGTTTCAGCCGTGATGATACGCGGACCGGTGACGTATTCGCCCCACTCGGCGGTGTTGGAGATCGAGTAGTTCATGTTGGCGATGCCGCCTTCATAGATCAGGTCGACGATCAGCTTCACTTCGTGCAGGCATTCGAAATAGGCCATTTCCGGGGCGTAGCCGCCTTCGACCAGCGTTTCGAAGCCGGCGCGGATGAGTTCGACGAGACCGCCGCAGAGAACGACCTGTTCGCCGAAGAGGTCGGTTTCGCACTCTTCCTGGAAGGTGGTTTCGATGATGCCGGAGCGGCCGCCGCCAACGCCGCAGGCGTAGGAGAGAGCGAGTTCGAGCGCGTTACCGGATGCGTTCTGGTGAACGGCGACGAGGCACGGCACGCCGCCGCCCTTCTGATATTCGCCGCGAACCGTGTGACCCGGGCCCTTCGGCGCGATCATCACGACGTCGATGGAGACCTTCGGCTCAATGAGGCCGAAATGGACATTGAGGCCGTGGGCGAAGGCGATCGCCGCACCGTCACGGATGTTCGGGGCGATTTCCGACTTGTAGATGCCGGCCTGGAGTTCGTCCGGGGTCGCCATCATCATCAGGTCGGCCCATCCGGCCGCTTCTGCGACGGTCATGACCTTGAAGCCGTCGGCTTCGGCCTTCTTGGCGGTCGCGGAGCCCGCCTTGAGGGCGATGGCGACGTTCTGCGCGCCGGAATCCTTGAGATTCAGCGCATGCGCACGGCCCTGGCTGCCGTAGCCGATAATGGCAACCTTCTTCGACTTGATGAGGTTCAAGTCGGCATCACGATCGTAATAGACGCGCATTGTCTTTCCTTCCCTATGCTTTGTCCGTTTATACCAGTTCCTATCCGGCGCCCTTTGGAAAACCTCAGGTCGCCAGCATCTTCTCCGTGCCGTAGAGCGTCAGGAAGGACGAAACCGCCTTCGCCGCCCGGGCTTCGAAACTTTCGACATCCGGCTTTTCGCCGAGCAGCATGCGCACATGCATGTCCGAGACGATCAGGCCGTAAAGGGTCCGGTAGGCCTCCTCGCCGTCGACAAAGCGCAGCAGGCCGTCGCGCTGCCCGCTCTCCAGAAGCGCGCGCGCCCGCCGGTCGATCTGGCGCCGGCCGCGCTCGAGCAGCATCCGGCCGAGCTTCGATCCATCGCGGCTCGTCTGGCCGATCGCCAGCCGGTTGAGTGCCAGCGAAACGTCGCCCGCGAGAACGCCCAGAAGATCGCGGGCGAAGAGCTCGAGATGCTGCGTCAGGGTTTCTGCGGTCAGCCGCTCGCCGGAGCGTTCGAAGGTCCGGACCTTGCTCGCCTGGTACGAAATCATCGCAGACAGTAAGCCGTCGCGATCACCGAACCACTTGTAGAGGCTCTCTTTCGAGCAATTGGCCGCACGCGCCAGCCCGGCCGTCGTCAGGGCCTTGTCGCCGCCCTCGACCAGAAGACGCAACGCCTCGGCCAGCACAGCGCTCTGGCGCGGCGTGAACTCGGTGGACGCGGAGTCGTCGGTCTGCAAGGCTGGTCTCCCAAAAAGTACCGTACAGTACGGTACTGGTCGTATTTACCGCCTCGCCTTTGCGGCGTCAAGGGTTCTGTGATGGACGGCGTCGACAGGAAAAACCCATTAAAGACCGCGGGGTCGGCAGTCACATTAAGTTGAGGTCAATTTGCAAGAAATCATGCATCCCACAAAACAATGTGTACACATCGCATCCATAAACCTGTGTTTTTAAAGCATTTTCTTTTCAAGAGGGGCAGAGATAACCTGCTTCACGAAGTCGAACCGAACGGTTCTATTTTGCGCAATCGATCTTGTAACCGCAGACCAACGGCGCCAAATGTCTCTCATCGAACCGCCGAGTTCGACGAACAAGGCCAACAAGTTCGAGCACGAAGCCAAGGAGTTGATCGTGAACACTGTCGCAACAGCTCTGATCAGGTCCCTCGCAGGTGCGGCGGCTTTCGCCATCGAGCCCATCCCTGGCAGCGTCACCGGTGGCGGATACGTATCCGTCCATTAGATGGCACCGGCCGGTTCGAACTTCCAGTAACCCTTCTTCGCCACCAACGGCGACCGGGTGCAGGAAGTCTACCGTAGGAATACCGACCGCACGGTCAGTGTTGGTCGCCCGCACCTTCGTCGGCGGGTGACCCCTCATCACCGCGAACGGACGATCTTCGCCCGTCACTACAATCATAGGTATGCGTCATGCGAATGAATTACCCGCATGACGGAAACAACTGAAAAGGAATGAGATCATGAAAACCATCATTGCAGCAGCAGCCGTCCTCGCCTCTCTCGCCACCTCCGCCTTCGCGCTCGAGCCGACCAACGGCCGTACCGTCTCCGGCGAACCCCAGGCGAGCTACGAAAAGGCTCCGGCCGGCACCAGCATCTTCTACACCGGCTCCATCAGCAACCAGGACCGCGACGACTATCGGACCATGAACGACCGTAGCGCCCCGTCGCTGGAGCCCAGCCACGACTGATTTGCTTCATGCGGGAGAACTGCCCGCATGACTGAAACAAGTGAAAAAGGAATGAGATCATGAAGACCATCATTGCAGCAGCAACCGTCCTCGCCTCTCTCGCCACGTCCGCCTTCGCGCTCGAGCCGACCAACGGCCGTACCGTCTCCGGCGTACCCGAGGCGAGCTACCAAAAGGCTCCGGCCGACACCAGCATCTTCTACACCGGCTCCATCAGCAACCAGAGCCGCGACGAATACCGGACCATGAATGACCGCAGCGCGCCGTCGCTGGAACCCAGCCACGGCCACAACAACTGATCCCTCCCCGGTCTGAATTGGCCCACGGCCCCGGAGCGCAAGCTCCNTACCCGAGGCGAGCTACCAAAAGGCTCCGGCCGACACCAGCATCTTCTACACCGGCTCCATCAGCAACCAGAGCCGCGACGAATACCGGACCATGAATGACCGCAGCGCGCCGTCGCTGGAACCCAGCCACGGCCACAACAACTGATCCCTCCCCGGTCTGAATTGGCCCACGGCCCCGGAGCGCAAGCTCCGGGGCCCGATTGCATTGATAAGGCTTCTCACCAGTTTTGGGATTTGGCGGAAGAGTGTGTCCGCGCTATGGCTTGCTGGATCTCAATCCTCCACGGAGCACACCGATGCGGGCCTATATCTCTACATTGTTGATCGCCGGCGCTTTGGCCGCACTGCCGAGTATCGTCCTTGCGGCCGAAAACCGCTGTGGCTGGGTCCAAAACCCGACCCCCGGCAACTACTGGCTCGATGACCGCGACGGCACCTGGATCATTGCGACCCAAGGCTCTGAAACCGAGGCGCTCGGCATGGAGAACATGGGCGATATCTCCGCCGGGGACTACGTCAAGACCAACGGCTATTACGGCTATGCGTGCGGCTGCATGAAGGTCGAGACGGAACGCAATACCGATCCGCAGGACGCCTCGGCCGGCCGGATCACCGCGATCTACTCGTTCAAGCAGTTGAAGATCGCCAAGTGCCGGGCGGACAAGAGCCTGCCGAAGCCGGAATAATCCTCATTCGGCATAATTGACCGGAACCGCCTCGCCGGCCTTCAGCGTCTCCATCGATATGAAGGCGGAGACGTCGAAGAGTTCGATACGGCGCACCAGTCGCCTGTAGACGACGTCATATTGCTCGACCCGCGGAACGGCGATCTTCAGCAGGTAGTCGTAGCTGCCGGTCAGCCGATGCGCTTCGACGACCTCCGGGATGTCGCTGATCGCCCGGCGGAACGCCTCCGTCCAGTCCTCGGAATGATGCGAGGTCTTCACCAGCGCGAAGACGGTGGTCGGCACGCCGACCTTGTCACGGTCAAGAATCACCACCCGCCTTGCAATATATCCAGCCTCTTCCAGCCGCTGGATGCGGCGCGAGCAGGCCGAGGGCGAAAGCGCGACCAATTCGGCGAGCTGCGATACCTGTATCGCCGCGTCATGCTGCAGCGCATCCAAAATCTTCCGATCACGCTCGTCCAGCATCTCTCACTCTCCTCCAGGCTATATCGTGCACATGGCGCGCGTATTCCGCGTTCTTTGCGCAAAATCGATGCATAGATTAGCAGCCCGCATCGGAAGTTTGCAATCCGCTTGCTCCGCCTCGGACGGATAATCCCTGCAAACTCCAGCAAGGGAACCAGACCATGAAAACAATCGGTCTTATCGGCGGCATGAGCTTCGAAAGCTCGGCAGTCTACTATCGCCATATCAACGAGATGGTCCGCAGCCGACTCGGCGGCATCGCCTCGGCCGAAGTACTGATGCACTCGGTCAACTTCGCCGAAATCGTCGGCTATCAAAAGGCCGGCCGCTGGGATCTCGCCGAAAGCCGCTTGGGCGATTGCGCCCGCGGCCTCGAAGCGGCAGGCGCCGATTGCGTTCTGATCTGCACCAACACCATGCATCTCGTCGCGGACGCCGTCGCCGCGCGCGTCAATATTCCCCTTATCAACATCATCGACGAGACGGGCGCGGCGATCCGCGCCGAAGGCTTCAGGCGCCCGCTCCTGCTCGCCACCCACTACACCATGGAGCACGGCTTCTACACCGAGCGCATGCGCAAGCAGGGTCTCGATCCCATCGTGCCCGAAGAGGCAGACCGGCAGACCGTGCACGACGTCATCTTTGACGAACTGTGTGCCGGCAAGGTCATCGATGCCTCCCGCGAGGCTTATCTCGCGATCATCGACAAGGCGAAGGCGGCCGGCGCCGATTGCGTCATTCTCGGCTGCACCGAGATCTGCCTGTTGATCGACCCCAACCAACTCTCCCTGCCCGGCTTCGATTCCACCCGGATTCACGCGGCCGCTGCCGTCGAGTTTGCCTTGTCGGAGGTTCGACCCGGCGAGAAATTAGTTGCCTAAGTCAACTATTTAGTTGTCATTGTCTATTTTCTGCTTTATCCGGTATTCGAGGAGAAATCGATGCCGGACACCCGAGACCTGACGACCATCGACGCCGTGCGTGCCTTCAACCGGTTCTACACCGACCGCATCGGCATTCTGGACCGCGCCTATCTCAAGGCGAACTGCACCTCGATCCGGCCTATCTGAGCCGCATACTCAAGGCCTTCCGAACGAGGAAGCTGGTAGAGCAGACCCGTGACCCTGCCGATGGCCGCAGCCAGCTTCTGACGTTGACTGCCGACGGCATCGCCGAATACCGGCTCCTCGCGGAGCTTTCCCGCGACCAGCTCGCAACGATGCTGGAGGGCATCGGTCTCTCCGAGCGGGAGACGCTCATCACCGCGATGGCGACGGTCACCCGTCTGCTCGACACCGACAGGCGCCACGCCGCCCCGCCCGTGCTGCGGCCGCACCGGCCGGGCGATCTCGGCTGGATCGTGCAGTCGCAGGCGGAATTCTACACCCGCGAATTCGGCTGGAATGACCAGTTCGAGGCGCTCGTCAGCGACGTCGCCTCGAAATTCCTGGCGAACTTCGACGCGGCGAAGGAGCGCTGCTGGATTGCTGAGCGGAGCGGCGTCCGGATCGGCTCGGTGCTGGTGATGAACGGCGGCGACGACGTCGCCAAGCTGCGGCTGCTCTATATCGACGAAGCCGCTCGCGGGCTCGGGCTCGGACGCCTGCTGGTCGACCAATGCATCGAATTCGCGCGCCGCAGCGGCTATCGGCGCATGACGCTTTGGACGAACGACATCCTGCACGCGGCGAGGCACATCTACATCAAGGCCGGATTCAAGCTCGAGTCGGAGAGCCGCCACACGCTGTTCGGTCCGGAACTGAACGGCCAGACCTGGACGCTCGATCTCTAGCGCCGATGGACTTCAGACGCGCTTGACGTCGAACCGCCGCCGCGCCTCGCGCACCATGAGGGACGATCCGGCCGCCCGTCTCAGACCTTCTGGCCGCAGGCATGGCGGAAACGGCGCACCGTTTCCGCCATGCCGTATTCCAGCGCATCGGCCGTGAGCCCGTGACCGATCGAAACCTCCGCGAGTTGCGGGATGCGGCGGGCGAGCGGCGGCAGGTTCGCGACCGTCAGGTCGTGCCCCGCGTTGACGGCGAGACCGTGGGCGATCGCCGCATCGGCAGTGCGTCCGAGACGTTCGATCTCGTTGGCCGCACGCTCCGGGTCGTCGTAGCAGCCGCCATAGGGACCGGTATAGAGTTCCACCCGGTCTGCGCCCGTCTGCGCCGCAAGCGCCATGGCTTGCGCGTCGCCATCACCGTCGGCGAAGAGCGAAACGCGCATGCCCTTCCCCTTGAGGCGCGCCACGACAGTCTTCAGAAAATCCTGCTGCCCGGCGAAATCCCAGCCGTGGTCCGAGGTCGCCTGGCTCGGATCGTCCGGCACAAGCGTGACCTGCTCCGGCTCAGCCGCTTCGCAGAGCGCCAGGAACTCCTCTGTCGGATAGCCTTCGATGTTGAATTCGGCCTCGGGAAACTCGTCGTCGATCAGCGCCCGCAGCACCGGCAGATCGCTGAAGCGGATGTGACGCTGGTCCGGACGCGGATGGACGGTGAGCCCGCTCGCGCCGGCTGCAAGAGCAATGCGCCCGAAATGGGCGAGATCCGGCCAGGGCAGATCCCGGCGGTTTCGCAGCATCGCAATGGCATTCAGATTGACGGAAAGCTTGGCGGGCATCGGCGCGGTTCCATGAGGACGTGGGTCTTGCAGATCGTCATTTACGGCATCGCTCGAAAGAACGCCAACGACAAAAACATATGGCTTCATGTGAGGTCTTGATGGAAATCGACTGCGGTCGGTTGCAGCATCCACACCCATCCGCAATCCTGGATAGGCGCAAGTCGACCGGAGACCATCCATTCCGACCGGCCTGGTTGCAATCACCAAACTTGGGCACCTGTAGAGGTTTACAACCTCCGCAGGACGTCGTTAATCTGCACGTTTATTCAGGAAGCCCCGTGTCCAGACGCCTTGCGCCGCCGCGCCCGACAGGCCTGACGCGGTTGATCGAGGGTCCAGCAGGAAAGACGCAGCCGAGACGATGTAGACGCAAGAAAACGAGGGGAACATATATGGCTGAACGGTGGCAGGAGGGCCCGCTGCAGGGCGATCGGTCTCCGGTTTTTGAACGCGGCATTCCCGGCTACCTGCCGCAGATGCCGCTTCCGGGCAATATGCCGGCGGAGCCGGTCGCCATAGCCGACATGGCGAACATGTTCCGCATCACCCATCGCACGCTGCACTTCTACGAGGAGAAGGGCCTTATCAAGGCGGGTCGCGTCGGCCTGATGCGCGTCTACACCCATGCGGACATTGCGCGCATGGCGCTCATCAATGCGTGCCGCGAGATCGGCATGCCGATCGCCGTCATCCAGGAGCTGATGGAGGAACTCGCGACCGCCGCCTCGGAGGAGGAGGCGAGCGCGATATTTCAGCAAGCCCTCGTCGCCCGCAAGCGCGAACTCATTGCCGCGCTCTCCACCATCCGCCGGCAGATGCAGCAGATCATCGCCCTCCTCTCTCCCGACGGCGCGGGCGAACAGGCTTCCGGCGCCGACCTGCACGACGGCGTCGAACTTTCCGATCTGGAGCGGCGCTGCCTGGAACTGATCGCGGAGGGCTACACGCCGACGCGCATTGCCCGCACGCTCAACATGGCAGGCGAGGAAATCACGGCTACGGAGGCGGCGATCATCCGCAAATTCGACGCCAGCAATCGCTTCCAGGCAGTCGCAAAAGCCGTGCTGTCCGGGGTCATCGCCTCGTAGATCCCGCAGAGAGCGGCGCGCGGACAGGTTGTCGCATACTTGACAATTGTCGTACCTGACAACTTTGTAACACGACGACAGGTTCGACTCCGCCTATCACGGCTCCATCGCCAACAACGATGGACAACGACAATGCCTGCGCTTCTCTCCCGCTACGCCACGCCGCTCACCACCGGTCTCTTCCTGATATCGCTCGTCTCCGGCGTCGCCCTCTTCTTTCACTTCGGCACGAGCGCGTTCCGGGAGATGCACGAACTGCTGAGCATGGTGCTGGTCGCACCGTTCTTGCTGCACATCTGGCGAAACTGGCGTCCCTTCATGAGCTACTTCAAGCGGCCGCCGATGGCGATCGCGCTCGGCCTCTCGCTCGCCGCCGGGATCGCCTTCGCCTGGCCGGCGATGACCGGAGCGACGAGCGTCAGTCCGCAGGTGGCGATGATCGAACTGGTGGTCGGCGGCACGCCGAGCCAGATCGCGGCGCTCTACGGCCAGACCGAGGAAGCCTTCGTCGCGACACTCAAGGAAAAGGGTTTCGCCGCCGCCGAACCCGGCAAGCCGCTGACCGAGATCGCTACCGCCTCCGGCAAAACGGAACGCGACGTTGTGATGGCTCTGACCACGCTGAAACAGTAGAGGCGCCCGAAACGCTCACCGGACGATGGTGAGCGTTTCCGCCGCACGGGTGACGGCCGTATAGAGCCAGCGCTCGCGGGTATCGCGGAAGGCAAAACTCTCGTCGAAGAGAACGACGTTGTTCCACTGCGAACCCTGTGCCTTGTGCACCGTCAGCGCGTAGCCGTAATCGAATTCGTCGTAGCGCTTGCGGGTCGTCCAGGGAATTTCGGTCTCGATGTCCTCGAACGCCGCCTTCAGAAGCTTGATCTTGGCGGCACCCCGGTCCATGTCGTCGTCTTCGGGCCTGATCAGCAGGTTGATGCCGGGCTTCACCGTCTCCCGCGAGGACGTCATCACCTGCCAGAGAGAACCGTTGAGCAGCCCCTTGACCTGGTCGTTGCGCAGGCAGACGAGCTTGTCGCCCGCCTGCGGGTACTCGGCAGTAAAACCCTTCAGCTCCCGAAGCCGCTTGTTGTAGCGCCGCCGCGTGCGGTTGGTGCCGACCAGCACCTGATCGGCTTCGAGGACGAGATCCTGCGAGACCTCGTTCTTGGAAATCACCTTCGCAGTCCCATAGTTCCCGTGCATGATCTCCTTGCCCTCGCGAATGTGCATGGCAAGTTCGATGATCGGATTGTCCCGGGCCTGACGGTGGATTTCCGTCAGCAGGAAATCCGGCTCGTGATCGGTGAAGAAGCCGCCGCCCGATACAGGCGGCAGCTGGCCAGGGTCGCCGAGCACGAGGATCGGCGTTCCGAAGCTCATCAGGTCGCGGCCGAGCTGCTCGTCGACCATCGAGCATTCGTCGATGACGATCATCGCAGCCTTCGCGACCGGACTCTGACGATTGATGGCGAACATCGGCGAGATCGAAGTCTTGCCGGTCTCCTCGTCCTCGACCGCCTCCTCGCCGCGCGGCCGGTAGATCAGCGAATGGATGGTCTTCGCATTCGATGCACCGCGCGAGCGCAGCACCTGCGCCGCCTTGCCGGTGAATGCTGCGAACAGCACGTCGCCGTCGACGTGCTCGGCAAAATGCTTGGCAAGCGTCGTCTTGCCCGTGCCGGCATAGCCGAACAGGCGAAAGACGGGCTGCCTGCCCTCCTTCAGCCATTTCGAAACGGCCTTCAGGGCATCGTCCTGCTGGGGTGCGAACTGCATGCGCCGTGCTTGGCAGGATTCCCCCCCGTTGGCAAGCGCGACGGCGGCGATCCCGAAGACCGCCCCTCCGAGCCGTCTCCCTTCGCCGGATCGCGGCACCCCTTCCCCTGCCGGAAAGCTCTGCCGACCTTTTTTTCGTCAGGCCGGGAATAAAACCCGCCGCTCGGGTGTCTTAGACATCAGGCACGACCGATCGGGACGTGCCGGGCAACACTTCGGAGGTTCCGCCATGAAATCCCGTCTTCTTCTCTCTCTCGCCATCGTCGCGCTCGCCGGTCCGGCCCTTGCGCAGGCGCCGGTCAAGACCGTCAAGACCGACAAGGGCGAGGTCGTCGCCGGCGACAACGGCATGACGCTCTACACCTTCCGCAACGACCAGAACGGCGTATCGAACTGCTATGACGACTGCGCCAGGAACTGGCCGCCTTTCCTCGCCGCTTCCGGTGCCAAGGCCGAAGGTGCATATTCGCTGGTGACCCGCAAGGATGGCGCAATGCAGTGGGCGAAGGACGGCATGCCGCTCTACTTCTGGGCCAAGGACCAAAAGGAAGGCGATGCCACCGGCGACGGCGTGAAAGGCGTATGGGATGCCGCAAGGCCCTGACAGGGAGAAGGCGAAGCCGGGCAGCACAAGCCCCGGCTCCGGACTTTTCGAAGAAGACATGCTTGCGCTGCTGCCGGGCCTGCGGCGCTATTCGCGCAGCCTCACACATTCGGATCCCGACGGCGAGGACCTGCTGCAAGACTGCGTGGAGACGGCACTCGCCAAGCGCAGGACGTGGCGTGGCGGCAGCCTGAAGGCGTGGGTTTACACGATCATGACGAACCTGCACCACAATCGTGGCCGCAGTGCCCGCCGCTTTCCCGCCGTCGACATCGGCGAGGCAGACCACCTCGAAGCGCCGGCGACGGCGGCGGACCCGCTCGAGCGCGATCGCCTGCATGCAGCCCTAGACGGGCTTGCCCCGGAATATCGCTCGGTTCTCATGCTGGTAGTCGTCGAAGGCTACGCCTATCAGGAGGTCGCCGGCTTGCTCGGAGTTCCAATCGGGACCGTGATGTCGCGCCTCTCCCGTGCGCGTGAACGGCTGCGGCTGGTGCTCACCCAACAGAATATCGTTACGCTCCGGAGACCAAAGTAATGCCCGAACCCGGCTCCATCGACGAAAAAGACCTGCACGCCTATGTCGACGGACAGCTCGACGACGCGCGTCGAAGCGAGGTCGAAGCCTGGCTCGAGGCACATCCGGAAGACGCCGCCATGGTCGCCGACTGGCAGGCCCAGAACGACGACATCCGTGCGCTCTTCGCCGGCCATGCCCGCAGCGACCCGCGCGATCCGGAACTCCTGCTGACGCCGCAGCCGAAGGCAGCGCGACGGTTACGCCGCCTCCCCTTCCGGCAGATGGCCGCATCCCTGGTCCTTCTCGGCGCCGGTATCGCCATCGGGCAGGCGATGCCCTCTCTTCTGGAAAGGACGCCCCTTCTGCCCCAGACGGTCGCCGCCTTGCCGCAGGAGGCTCGATCCGCCTTCCTCATCTATGCGAGCGATGTCCGCCATCCGGTGGAGGTCGGCGCCGACGAACAGGAGCATCTTGCCGCCTGGCTCAGCAAGCGGCTCGATTATCCGTTCAGCATTCCCGACCTTTCGCGGTTCGGATACCGCCTGGTCGGCGGCCGGCTGGTACCTGTCGGCGGGAAGGCCGGCGCCATGCTGATGTACGAGGACGCCGGCGGCGAACGCATCACGGTGCTTGCCGGGCGCAACGACGCCAACCGCGCGACGAGCTTCCGCTATGCAACCGAAGGCACCATCGAAACGTTCTACTGGATCGACGGACCGGTCGGCTATGCACTGAGCGGCGAGATCTCGCGCGAACGGCTCCGAGAGATCGCCGAGGAATGTTACCGGCAGTTCGAGGGATGATCGGCCCAGCTCTGGTCTGACGGCGTGGGCATCGCCTGCGGCTTCCCCGCCTTCTTCGCCGTCCTCGCGATCATCTGGCTGATGCTTGCCAGACCGTCGATCGCGTTATTCTAGCATCGGCCACAGGCTTGCGACCAGCAGCACCGCCATGGTGATGTTGAACCATTTGAGCCTGACGGGATCGGACAACCAGCCCTTGAGCACCGAGCCGAACCCGACCCAGGCGGCCGTGCAGAAGATGCCGACCGACATGAAGGCGAGAAAGATCAGGGCGGAGTCGCGGACGTAGGAATTCGGGCTCTGATAGGCCGCGACCGCGCCGGCCGCCATGACCCAGGCCTTGGGGTTGACGAACTGGAAGAGAGCCGCCTGAACGAAACTGAAGGGACGCGCCTCGCCGGCCGCCTCCCCCATCTGCCGCGTCGTGGCGATGTGCCACGCCATCCAGAGAAGATAGCCGCCACCCACCACCTTGAGGGCTAGATAGAGCCGCGGTTCGGCCGACAGGATCGTCCCGACACCGAGACCGACGGCAAGGATCAGCGCCCCGAAGCCGAGCTCTATCCCGAGAATATGCGGAACCGTGCGCCGGAAACCGAAATTCACGCCCGAGGCGAGCAGCATCATGTTGTTCGGCCCCGGCGTGATCGAGGTCGAGAAGGCAAACAGCGTCAGCGCGATCAGCATTTCCGAGGTCATGACCGTCCTGTCTGGAAACTTGTTTTTGGTCAGGTCAACATAGTCGACGCGATCGGCCGGTCCAGCGCGGAATTGTTGCAGTGACACGCGAACAAGAGCCAAACCGGACTGTGCCGCCGGCTTGTCGGTCCGACGTCGCCTGCTATGCTCACCTGACGAATGCCAGAAGGAAGAAGCAATGCATGATCCCATCCCGACCGTCACCCTGTCCGGCGGCGTCGCCGTTCCCGCGCTGGGACTCGGCACCTGGCAGATGGGCGAGGTAAAGGCCCGGGCCGGGGAGGAGATCGACAGCCTGCGGCTCGGTCTCGATCTCGGCATGACGCTGATCGATACGGCCGAGATGTATGGCGAGGGCGGCGCCGAGCATGTCGTAGGCAAAGCCCTAGAAGACCGTCGCGACGAGACATTTCTGGTCAGCAAGGTCTATCCGTGGAACGCCAGCCGTTCCGGCACCATCGCAGCCTGCGAGAACAGTCTGAAGCGCCTGAAGACCGATCGTCTCGACCTCTATCTCCTGCACTGGCGCGGCGAGCATCCGCTCTCCAACACCGTCGCCGCATTCGAAGAGCTGAAGGCTGCCGGCAAGATCGGCGCCTGGGGCGTGTCGAACTTCGACGTCGCCGACATGGAAGAGCTTTTCGCCCTGCCGGACGGCACCAATTGTGCGGCCAACCAGGTGCTCTACAATCTCGGCCAACGCGGCATCGAATATGATCTGCTGCCGTGGTGCCGGGCCCGCGGCGTGGCGGTCATGGCTTATTCGCCGATCGAGCAAGGCCGGCTCGCCCATCATCCAGAGCTGATCCACATCGCCAAGGCCTATCAGGCGACACCCGCACAGGTCGCCCTCGCCTTTCTTCTGAGGCGCGAAGGCGTGATTGCCATCCCGAAATCAGCGAACCTCCGCCGCGTGCGCGAAAACCGCGACGCCGTCGATCTCCACTTGACCGAGGACGACTGGGCGACCCTCGACGTGGTATTCCCTCCGCCTGAGCGCAAGATGCCGCTTGCGATGATCTGAGCGAAGCCCGAAAGCACGACGCTCCGCCGTGGCAAGGCCAACCGGCAAGCCTTGCGACAAGAATTGCCGAATTAGCTTGTTAACTAATTGCCATACATTCACCGCACAACGCCGGAGGGGATTGCCTGACGAGGTAATTCCGGAAATATCTGCACCGACGCAAAACAGGGCGACGGGATATGCAGAAGCGCAGCAAGAAGACGGCAGCAACCGGTAGGAACGAAAAGCTGGAGCAGAAGATCTTTCAGGCGCTGACGGCGGCACCGCGCCGGGCCATCCTGAGGCATCTCGCCGCCTCCAGCCTGACTGCCGGCGAGATCGCGTCCCGCTTCTCCATGGCCAAGCCGTCAATCTCGCAACACCTTGCAATCCTCGAGGGCGCCGGTCTCGTCTCACGGGAAAAGCGCGGCCAGTTCGTCCACTACACGCTGGCCCCGAAGGTGCTGGAACCATGCCTTGCGGGATTCCTGCAAGACCTCGGCGTGACCGGGAGCACGACGCCGGCGTTACCCGAGGACGAGAAGCAGACCGAACCGCGCGCGAAAAACACCGCGAGATCCGCTTCGACGGAAAAGACTGTGACGACAGAGCCCGCCGACATGGATGCTGGAAACGTGGAGAAGCCCGCGCCCGCCCAGATGTCGATGTTTTGAGGCGACCTCCCCCCAAGCCTTCCTTGGCAAGCGCCAAAAGCAAAACGGGCGGCACCAGGCCGCCCGTTCAGTCCGTAGGCAGGAATTGCCTTACATCCCCTGCGAACCGCGGTTCATCGCGGCAATGCCCGTTCGGCAGATCTCGTTCAGCCCGAGCGGCTTCATGATCGCCACGAACTGATCGATCTTGGAAGACTTGCCGGTGATCTCGAAGATGAAGTGATCGACGGTCGCATCCACCACCTTCGCCTGGAAGGCGTCGGCAAGGCGAAGGGTCTCCGCGCGCATTTCGCCGGAACCGGTGACCTTCACGAGAGCCACTTCACGCTCGATCGGCCGTTCCTGGCCAAGCTCGCGAGCACGCACCGTCAGGTCCACCACCCGGTGGACCGGAACGATGCGCTCGAGCTGCGTCTTGATCTGCTCGAGCACGCTCGGCGTCCCGCGGGTGACGATGGTGATCCGCGAGAGGTGTGCCTCGTGCTCGGTTTCGGAGACGGTGAGGCTTTCGATGTTGTAGCCGCGACCGGAGAAAAGGCCGATGACCCGGGCAAGGACGCCCGGCTCGTTGTCGACGAGCACCGAGAGCGTATGGCTTTCGACGCTCGCCGTTTCCGGGGCGATGAAGTAGGCGGAGCCCGTGGGCTGAAGGTGTGCGTTCATTGTAAACCCCTTGAAATCAAACGAGCTGGCGGCCCTTGGCGTCGATGGCGTTGGCGACCGCCTCGTCGGTGGCCTCGTCTGGCAGCAGCATTTCGTTGTGCGCCTTCCCGGACGGGATCATCGGGAAGCAGTTGGCGAGGTTGGCGACTCGGCAGTCGAAGATCACCGGCTTCTTGACGTTGATCATTTCCAGGATGGCGGCATCCAGATCGCCCGGCTTTTCGCAGCGCAGGCCGACGGCACCATAGGCCTCGGCGAGCTTCACGAAGTCCGGCATCGCCTCGGTGTAGGAATGCGACAGGCGGTTGCCGTGCAGGAGCTGCTGCCACTGGCGGACCATGCCCATGTACTGGTTGTTGAGGATGAAGATCTTGACCGGCGCCTCGTACTGAACGGCGCACGACATCTCCTGGATGCACATCTGGATCGAGGCGTCGCCGGCAATGTCGATGATGAGGCTTTCGGGATGGGCGATCTGCACACCGATCGCCGCCGGGAAGCCGTAACCCATGGTGCCGAGGCCGCCCGAAGTCATCCAGCGATTCGGCTCCTCAAAGCCGAAGAACTGTGCCGCCCACATCTGGTGCTGGCCGACTTCGGTGGTGATGTAAGTGTCACGATCCTGGGTGAGAGCCGCGAGCCGCTCTATCGCGTATTGCGGCATGATAACGTCGCTCGACGGCGTGTAGGCGAAGCTGTTGCGGGCCCGCCAGCGGGCGATGCTGTCGCGCCATTCCGCCGTCTGGCCGGCATCCGGCTTCTTCGGAAGCGCCCGCCAGAGGCGGACCATGTCTTCCAGCACATGCCCGACATCGCCGGCAATCGGAATGTCGACCCGGACGTTCTTGTTGATGTTCGACGGATCGATGTCGATGTGGATCTTCTTCGAATTCGGCGAGAAGGCGTTGAGACGGCCGGTGATGCGGTCGTCGAAACGGGCGCCGATGCACACCATGACGTCGCAGTCGTGCATCGCCATGTTGGCCTCGTAGGAACCGTGCATACCGAGCATGCCAAGCCAGTTCTTGCCCGAGGCCGGATAGGCGCCGAGCCCCATCAGGGTGGAGGTGATCGGAAAATCGGTGAGAGAGACCAGTTCGCGCAGCAGTTTCGAAGCTTCCGGACCGGAATTGATGACGCCGCCGCCGCTGTAGATGATCGGGCGTCGGGCGCTCGCCATCAGTTCGACCGCCGCCTGGATCGCGCGGGCGTCGCCCTGAACCTTCGGCTGGTAGCTCTTCTGAATTCTGTGCGCTTCCGGCGGCGTATAGGTGCCGGTCGCGAACTGCACATCCTTCGGAATATCGACGACGACCGGACCCGGACGGCCGGTTCTGGCGATACGGAAGGCCTCATGGATGATGCGGGCGAGATCGTTGACGTCCTTGACCAGCCAGTTGTGCTTGGTGCACGGCCGGGTGATCCCGACGGTGTCGCATTCCTGGAAGGCGTCGGAGCCGATGAGGGGCGTCGGAACCTGTCCCGAAATGCAGACGATCGGAATCGAGTCCATCAGCGCGTCCTGCAGCGGCGTAACGGCGTTGGTCGCGCCGGGGCCGGAGGTCACGAGCATGACGCCGACCTTGCCGGTCGAGCGGGCATAGCCTTCGGCCGCGTGGCCGGCGCCCTGCTCGTGGCGGACGAGGATGTGCTGGATATCGTCCTGCTGGAAGATCTCGTCGTAGATCGGAAGCACGGCGCCGCCCGGATAACCGAAGATGTGCTCAACCCCGTTGTCCTTCAGCGCCCTTATGACGATCTCCGCGCCGGTCATCTGATTGTCTGTACCCGTCATGCCTGTTTCCGTTTGCCTTCTGGATTTCTTGTCAGGGCTTTCACCCGGTTCTGGCCATAAAAAAAGGCCCCTTGAGGAGCCTGTCATCTAGCGCATGGGTGGCTGTCGCCGGATGGTTACACCATCCTGCCCATGCGCTTTCCCACCACAATAAGAACTGCCGAAATAGTCATGGTTGAAAGTGATAGACAGAAATTCAGACCCCGTCAACGCGCATTCGCCGCAAAAAACACCGTTGCGCTCGGAGGGACGGTACCCTTGCAGCCGCAAAGCCCCTACACGGCTTATTAAACCTCTCTTGCTACAAGCTGTTGTAGCAGGGAGTTTATTATTGCGTAACAATGACCTCCACACGTCGGGCACGGCCGGCGAACAGGACCGCCGCGACCAGTTGCGACCCGGCAACCGCATGCTGGGGCGCGTTGTCGCATGCAACGGATCGCGCGCCACCGTCGCCGCCGTTGCAGAGGCCGGAGGTACCGAGCTCAGCGAACTCTGGTCGGTCGGCCGCCTGATCTCTATTTCCGTCGGCGGCAATCGCGTCGTCGCTCTCGTCTACTCCATGCAAACAGACACCAAGGCGTGGGGCGAAAACCTCGACAACACCTTCCTGATCGAGGTCGAGCTTCTCGGCGAGGTGCATGTCGGCATGAACGGCCGCGAGGAATTCTCGACCGGCATCTCGCGCTACCCCTATCTCGGGGCGATCGCCCACCGCATCCGCACCGCCGACCTCTCGCGCATCTACGACAGCGGCCAAAATGATGTCTGCGTGATCGGCAAGCTCACGCAGGACGAGAGCATCGACGCGACGATCCATGTCCCCTCGATGCTGTCGAAGCACTTCGCCGTGGTCGGTTCGACCGGCGTCGGCAAGTCGACCGCCGTCTCGCTGCTTCTGCGCCAGGCGATCAAGGCGGACCCGAAGCTGCGCGTGCTGATCCTCGATCCGCACAACGAATTCGCCGCCGCCTTCCCCGAGCACGCCGTCGTCATCGATACGGAAACGCTCGACCTTCCCTTCTGGCTGATGAAACTCGAGGAGTTTGCCGAGGTCATCTTCCGCGGGCGCCCGCCGGTGCCCGACGAGCTCGACATCCTGCGCGACCTCATGCCGGAGGCCAAGCGTGCCTTCCGCGGCAGCGATAACGGGCTGATGCGCCGCACCAACGAGAAGAGCTCGATCACCGCCGATACGCCGGTACCCTATCGCATCGCCGACCTTCTGGCACTGATCGACGAACGCATCGGACGGCTCGAAGGCCGGGGCGAGAAGCCCTTCCTGCGGTCCTTGAAGATGCGGATCATGTCGGCGATCAACGATCCGCGCTACCACTTCATGTTCTCCAACAACACGATCAACGACACGATCCTGGAGACCATCGGACACATTTTCCGCATCCCCGGCGAAGACCGGCCGATCTCGACCTTCCAGCTCGCCGGCATCCCCTCAGAGGTGGTGAACTCGGTCGCCTCGGTGCTCTGCCGCATGGCCTTCGAACTGGCGCTCTGGTCGAACGGCGCCGTCCACATGCTCGTCGTCTGCGAGGAAGCCCACCGCTACGTGCCTTCCGATCCCAATCTCGGCTTCTTCCCGACGCGTCAGGCGATCGCCCGTATCGCCAAGGAAGGCCGCAAGTACGGCTGCTCGCTCGGCATCATCACGCAGCGTCCGGGCGAGCTCGACCAGACCATTCTCTCGCAGTGCTCGACGCTGTTTGCGATGCGGCTCTCCAACGACCGCGACCAGGAGATCATTCGTTCGGCCATTCCGGACTCGTCGATCTCCACCACCAGCTTCATCTCCTCGATCGGCAACGGCGAAGCGATCGCCTTCGGCGAAGCGATCGCGGTGCCCATGCGTATGCGCTTCACCCGCGTCGAGCAGAACCACCTGCCGAAGGCGAACGGGGTAACCGTCAAGGGCTCCGACGAGACCCCGGATACGGTCGACCTGCGCAATGTCGTCAGCCGTATGCGCGCCGTTTCCGGACCGGACATCTCCGCCTTCCAGCGCAGTTATGAGGCGGCCGAACAGCCGGCGTTCGTTGACGACCTGCCCGCACACGGTGGCGATCCCTTCGCAGCCTCCACTCCCTCCATGCTGCAGGACACGCTTTCGATCGAGCCCTATCGTCCCGACATGCTGCCGATGGGGAACACGGCGAGCGAAGAGATGCAACCGCAGCGGCAAAGATCCGACCTTTACGAGCCGGCGCCCCGCCACGAATACGAATCCCGCCTTCAGCCCGCCGATAGAGCGATCGATCCGCGACCAACGACACCGACATTGCGTCGCGAGCCCGGCCTGTCGCTTCGCGAGAGCATCCTGAAGAAGCCTCTCTCCAGCCTCTACCGCAAGGACTGAGACCCGGCCGGAAACCGACAGCCGCCCCTCAGTGCGTCCGTTCCCAGCTCTCGTCCATCTGGTTGCGGAACCAGGTCATCTGACGCTTGGCATATTGCCGGGTCGCGGCTGAGGCCTTTTCGGTGACCTCCTCGCGGCTCATCTCGCCTTTCAGCATAGCGACAATCTGTGACACGCCGATCGCCTTCATCACCGGCATTTCCGGCGGCAGGTCGAGCGCCAGCAGCGCCTCGACCTCCTCGACCGCCCCACTTTCGAGCATCGTCGCGAAGCGCCGGTCGATGCGCGCATAGAGGACATCCCGCTCCGGCAACACGATGAGCTTCTGCGCTCGCGCCGGGTCGACGATCACCGGCCCCGCTTTGCCCTGGAACTCGGAAATCGACCGGCCGGTCGCCGTCACCACCTCGAGTGCCCGGAGAATCCTCTGCCCGTCCTGCGGATTGAGCCGCGCCGCCGTCGCCGGATCGTCACGTTCGAGCGAGGCGTGCAGGGCGGCCGTCCCCTCCTCCGCCAGGCGGCGGCGCAAGTCCTCCCGAATTTCAGCGGGAACCGGCGGCATGTCGGAAAGCCCGCCGGTCAGCGCCTTGAAGTAGAGACCCGTCCCGCCGACGATCACCGGAAGCGTTCCCTCGGCCTTGAGACGCCGGAGCAGTTCGCTGACCTCCCTCAGCCAGTCGCCGGTCGAGTAGGCCGCCCCCGCCGACACATGTCCGTAGAGGTGATGCGGGACGCCCTCCATCTCCTCCTCCGAAGGCCGCGCCGTCAAAAGCCGCAGCGTGTCGTAGACCTGCATGCTGTCGGCATTGACGACCACGCCGCCGTGGCGTTTCGCAAGCGCAAGCGCCAGCGCGGACTTGCCGCTGGCGGTCGGCCCGGTTATCAGGATCGCGTCGATATCGTCCACAGGGTTCCTCATCATGGCCTTCGTTGCCACGCTTCTTGCCAATCCGTCAAATCCCGCCGTCACCCCGGCCCTCGCCGAGAAAGCTGCGGAAGCGGTCGGCGCCTCCGGCCTCTACTGGCTCGCCGACGGCGCCGCTTGCGACATCGTGCTGAAGGACGGCAGCGATCCGGTCGAGGCGAATGTCGACATACGGGCGATCCTCGATACGGCCCCGGTCGACCTCGCGATCCAGGATGCCGACCACCGGCGCAAGAAGTTCCTGATCGCCGACATGGATTCGACGATGATCGGCCAGGAATGCATCGACGAGCTCGCCGCCGAAGTCGGATTGAAGGACAAGGTCGCGCAGATCACCGCCCGTGCCATGAACGGCGAGATCGCCTTCGAACCGGCGCTGCGCGAACGCGTGGCCCTCCTGAAAGGCCTGCCCATCTCCGTCGTCGACGAGGTGATCGAAAAGCGCATCACGCTGACCGCAGGTGGACCGGAACTGATTGCCACCATGAAGGCCCGCGGCGGCCACACCGCGCTCGTCTCCGGCGGCTTTACCGTCTTCACCAACCGCATCGCCGACCGCCTCGGCTTTCACGAGAACCGCGCCAATATCCTGCTCGAGAAGGACGGCTACCTGACCGGCGAAGTGGCCGAGCCGATCCTCGGCAAGCAGGCCAAGGTCGATGCGCTGACCGAAATCTGCGAGCGGCTCGGAATCACCCCGCACGACGTGATCGCCGTCGGCGACGGTGCCAATGACCTCGCCATGCTCGGCCTCGCCGGCAGCGGCGTCGCGCTGCATGCAAAGCCCGCGGTGGCGGCCCAGGCGAAGATCCGCCTCGACCACTGCGATCTCACCGCCCTTCTCTATCTGCAGGGCTATCGCAAGACCGACTTCATTTTCCCCTGACCGTCCGGGGACGCCATGGTCATCACCGAAACGCCAAGGCTGATCGTCCGCAACTGGACGGATACTGACCGCGACCTCTTTCGCGAGATCAATGCCGACCCGAAGGTGATGGAATTCTTTCCGATGCGCCGGACGCATGCGGAGGCCGACGCGATGATGGACCTGCTGCGGGACATGATCGACGAGACGGGCTACGGCTTCTACGCACTGGAGCTGAAGGAAACTGCCGAGCCGATTGGCTTCTGCGGCCTCGCCGAGGCGAAGATCGCCCCGGTCCTTCCCGAAAGCACGGTCGAGATCGGCTGGCGGCTTGCGACACGCTTCTGGGGCAACGGCTACGTGACGGAGTCGGCCCGCGCACTGTTGCGCTTCGCCTTCGAGGAGAAGGGCATCGACGAAGTTGTCTCCTTCGCCGTCGCCGCCAACATCCGCTCGCAGGCGGTCATGGAGCGGATCGGCATGCGGCGCGACATCGACGGCGATTTCGACCATCCGCGCGTCCCCGACAGCCATCCGCACCTGAAGCGCCACGTCCTCTACCGGATCGGCAGAAGCGACATCTGATCGTCCCGCGGGTGCCAACGCGCCCGCTCCAGCTTCCGAACGGATTCTGCGCCAAAGGCTTGACGCGCAGAGCTCGACCACAGGATCAGGCAAGCGGGCGGAAACCCGCTCGCCGTGACACCGGGTCTATTCGAGCGGGATCGCCACGAAGCGCAGGTCGCCGGCGGGATTGGCGATCATCATGTGGGCGCTGCGGCGTCCCTCGCTCTTGAGGCGTTGCAGCACTTCGCCGACGCGATCCGGCGTCTCCATGAATTCCTGCGCCACTTCGACGATGACCTCACCCGCGACGAGGCCCTTTTCGGCAGCCGCCGAGCCGGCCTTGACGTCCGTGATGAGCACACCCTCGACGCTCTCGGCGATCGAGAACTTCTGGCGCGCCGCGTCATCGAGCGCGCCGAGCGAAAGCCCCAGCTTCTCCGGGCTCACCGGAGCACCGGGGGCCGCTTCGCCGGAGGGCTGGTCGCCCTGCTGCGGCTCTCCGGCCTGCGGCGGCAGCGTCTCCTCACCGGAGGGGGCTTCCGTCACCTCGCCCTCGGCCTCAGCAGGCTCGTCCTCGAGGCGACCGAGCTTCACCTTGACCGTCTGTTCCTTTCCGTCGCGAACGAGCACGACCTCGACCTCGGCTCCGACCGTGCTCTCGGCCACGCTGCGCACGAGATCGCGGCTCTCGCTGATGTCTTTGCCGTCGAAACGGAGGATGACGTCACCGGTCTGGATCTGGCCGTTCTCGACGGGACCGCCCTTGATGATACCGCTGACGAGCGCGCCCTTGTTGCTCTTCAGCCCGAGGCTCGCCGCGACCGCATCGGTGACAGGCTGGATGCGGACGCCGAGCCAGCCGCGCCGCGTCTCGCCGAACTCCTTCAACTGCCGGATGACGTTTTCGGCAAGCTCCGTGGGCACGGCGAAACCGATGCCGATCGAGCCGCCACTCGGCGAGATGATCGCCGTATTGATGCCGATGACCTCGCCGTCCATGTTGAACAGCGGGCCGCCGGAATTGCCCTTGTTGATCGCGGCATCCGTCTGGATGAAATTGTCGTAGGGGCCGGCATTGATGTTGCGGCCCCGTGCCGAAACGATGCCGACCGACACCGATCCGCCGAGCCCGAAGGGGTTGCCGATCGCCATCACCCAGTCGCCGATGCGCATCTTGCGGGAATCGCCGAATTTCACCGCCGTCAGCGGCTTCGGGGGTTCGACCTTGAGCACCGAAAGATCGGTCTTGGGATCGGTGCCGACCAGTTTGGCCTTGAGCTTGGAACCGTCCGAGAAGATGGCCTCGATGTCGTCGGCGTTTTCGATCACGTGGTTGTTGGTGACGATGAAGCCGTTCGGATCGATGACGAAGCCCGACCCCAGGGAATTGACCTTCTGATTGCCGCCGCCCTCGCGGTTCTTGTAGAAATCGTCGAAGAATTCCTGGAAGGGCGAGCCCTCGGGCACCTGCGGCATCGGCCCGCGCTCTTCCTCTTTCACGTTCTGCGAGGTGGCGATGTTGACCACCGCTCCGATCAGGCCTTCTGCGAGGTTTGCCACCGACTCCGGGCCGGTCGGCTGCGCCTCCGCCATCCTCACGGGCCCCATCGTCGCCCCGAAGGCGAGGGCCATGCCGAGAAGGCCGGTCATCAGGCGCTTCGATCTCGTGGAGGCGTTCGCAGTCATGAAGTTTCCCCGTTTGTCATTGTTGGTCCAGGGCCCGAACTATTCGGTCTAGTGCCCGAACCATAAGGCGGATTGATGACCGGAGGAATGGCTTTCACCCGCGCACCAGCCAGACGACCGCCACCCCGAGCGCCACCGCGGCAAGGCCCGAAAATCGCAGGTGTTGCTCGGGTATCTCCGGCAGGAGTTTCGCCATCGCCACCAGAAAGTGAGGGGCCAGTGCGTACACCAGCCCCTCGATGATCAGGAAAAATGCAAATCCGGTGATCAGATCCGACATCGTCAGATCCGGTCAGTTGCCGGCCTGAGGTTCAGCCTGTGGCGGTTGTGCCGACGGCTGGCCGTCCGAGCCGTTGAAGAAGCGGAAGAACTCCGACTTCGGTGACAGCACCATGCTGCTTCCCTCCGGTGTTTCGAACGCGCCGGTATAGGCCCGCATCGAGCGATAGAACTCGAAGAAAGCGGAATCGCGGGTATAGGCCTCGCCGAAGATGCGGTTGCGCTCGGCGTCGCCCTGACCGCGCAGGATTTCCGAATCGCGCTGGGCCTCCGCCTGCAACTCGACGACCTGGCGGTCGGCGATCGCGCGGCGCCGCTGGCCTTCTTCGTTACCGCGGGCGCGGATGAGCTCGGCTTCGGCGAGGCGCTCGGCCTTCATGCGTTCGAAGGTCTGCTGGGAGACTTCCTGCGTCAGGTCCGTGCGGCGGATGCGCACATCCTCGATGGTGAGTCCGAGCGATTCCGCGTCGGCCTTGAGGGCGGCTGCGACCTCCTGCATCATCGACGAACGTTCGTCGGAGAGCGCCGCCTCGAAACCGCGCAAGCCGTAGACACGACGCAGCGACGCATCGAGACGTGTGCGCAGGCGTGCCTCGGCAGACTCGCGGTCACCGGAAACGGTTTCGCGGAAACGGCGGGCGTCGGTGATCTTGTAGACCACGAAGGCGTCGACCTCGTAGAACTTGCCGCCGGAGACCTGCACGCGGATGTTGTCGAGGTCGAGCCGCAATGCGAGATCCTCGACATACTGGACCCGGTCCGCGTCCATGAAGGCGAAGGGCAGCTTGAAGTAGAGGCCGGGCTCCTTGTGCACGGCCTGGATCTGGCCGAAGCGGACGACGATCGCCTGCTGGCGCTCGTTGACGACGAAGACCGACGAATAGACCAGAAGCAGCAGGGCTGCGAAGGCGATCAGGAAATAGGGCAGACGATTGGACATGATCAGTTGCCCCCCTGCGGCTTGCGGCCCAGCTCGTTGAGCGGCAGGTAGGGAACGACCCCCTCCTGCTCGTCGATGATGACCTTCTGCGAATTCTTCAGGACCTGCTCCATGGTTTCGAGATAAAGACGCTTGCGGGTAACGTCCGGTGCCTTCGTGTACTGCTCGTAGATCGACAGGAAGCGCTGGGCCTCACCTTCGGCCTCCTTGACGACGCGGTCCTTGTAGGCGGCAGCCTCTTCGCGGATCTGCGCCGCCTGACCGCGCGCCTGACCGAGCTTCTGGTTGGCGTATTTGTTGGCTTCCTCGACGAAGCGGTCCTCGTCCTGTTCGGCGCGCTGAACCTCGTCGAAGGCATCGGCGACCTCGCGGGGCGGTGCCGCATCCTCGATCGCGACCGCATTGATTGCGATGCCGGCGCCGTAGTGGTCCATCGTGCCCTGGATAATGTTCTTCACGTCGGCAGCGATCTGCTGGCGCGCATCCCGGAAGATGTCCTGCGCCGGACGGCGGCCCACCACTTCGCGCATCGCGCTTTCGGCGACCTGCTGCAGCGTTTCCGGCGGGCTTTCAAGGTTGAACAGGTACGCCTTTGGGTCCGTCACGGTGAAGAGGACCGAGAACTGCACGTTGACGATGTTCTGGTCACCGGAAAGCATCAGGCCGGCGGTCGAGGTCGAGGACGCCTTGGCGCCGATGTTCTGCTGCTGCTCCGTCACCTTGACGATTTCGACGCTTTCAAGCGGCCAGAGATGGAAATGCAGGCCTGGCATCGAGACTTCGTCCTTCGGCCGGCCGAAGCGCAGTTCGACACCGCGCTCGTCCGGCTGCACCGTATAGATGGACTGGATCAGCCAGAAGGCAGCGAGCACGACGACCAGGGCGAAAATGACCCCGCCGTTGAACCCGCCCGGAACGATGTTCTTCAAGCGGTCCTGGCCCCGCCGAATGAGTTCCTCGAGATCGGGTGGGGTATTGCCGCCGCCGCGTGGACGGTTCGGCCCCTGCCCCCAGGGACCCTGATTATTGCCGCCGCCGCCCCAAGGGCCGCCGCCGTTCTGATTGCTCCAGGGCATCAAGACCTCTTCTGTTGAAAATGCTCCCAGCCTCGCCCGCACCGCATGGATGCGACGATCCTCGGACCGTTATAGGTATCGCGCGAGCCGCTTTCAACGGAACGGCGTGAACTTCTTCGGAAGAACGGTAAAATAGTCGACTATGCCGCAGTCCGCCGGCGATAGATGGCGTAACGTGTTGGGTACGTATCCTTTTCGCCCGCAGGCACGGAGGTCTCCATGACCTTCTCGAAAAGCGCGGGATCGATCGGCGGAAAGGTCGTATCACCCTCGACCTCGGCCTCCACGTGGGTCACGTGCAGTTCGTCGACGAAGGGGAGCACCTGCCGGTAGATTTCGCCCCCGCCGACGACGCAGATTTCGTCGGCACCGGTTGCCGTAGCAATGGCCCGCGCGCGCGCCATCGCTGCATCGAGCGTTTCCACCACCTCGACACCCTCGGGGCGGAAACCGGCGCTCCGGCTGACGATCACATGTGGGCGCCCGGGCAACGGCCGACCGATGGATTCGAACGTCTTGCGCCCCATCACGAGGGGTTTGCCGAGCGTCAGCGCCTTGAATCTCTTCAAATCGGTGGAGAGCCTCCAGGGCATGTCACCCTCGCGGCCGATGACGCCATTCTCAGCGACGGCGACGACGATCGTGGTCTTGATGGGGCTCATGCCGCTCTCCCGCACGTTTTGTCCCCGTTGCGGATGTCAGACCGCAATCGGTGCCTTGATGGTTGAATCGGCTTCGTAGCCTTCGAGCGTAAAGTCCTCGAACTTGAAGGAAAATATGTCCTTCGCCTCAGGATCGATCCGCATCCGCGGCAAGGGCTTCGGCGTGCGCGTCAGTTGCAGCTTCGCCTGCTCGAAATGGTTGGCATAAAGATGCGCATCGCCGAGCGTGTGGACGAAATCGCCGGGTTCGAGACCCGTCACCTGCGCCACCATCATGGTCAGAAGGGCATAGGACGCGATGTTGAAAGGCACGCCGAGGAAGATGTCGGCCGAGCGCTGGTAGAGCTGGCAGGAGAGCCGCCCGTCGGCGACGTAGAACTGGAACAGGCAGTGGCAGGGCGGCAGCGCCATTTCGTCCACTTCCGCCGGGTTCCAGGCACTGACGATGTGACGGCGTGAATAGGGATTCTTGCGAATGCCCTCGACCAGATTGGCGATCTGGTCGATGCGGCGACCGTCCGGCGCCGGCCATGAGCGCCACTGCGCGCCGTAGACGGGACCGAGATCACCGTTCTCGTCGGCCCATTCGTCCCAGATCGACACGCCGTGCTCATGAAGATAGGCGATGTTGGTGTCACCCTTCAGGAACCACAGAAGCTCATGAATGATCGAGCGCAGGTGCAGCTTCTTGGTGGTCAGGACCGGAAAACCTTCCGACAAGTCGAAGCGCATCTGGTAGCCGAAAACGGAACGCGTACCCGTGCCGGTGCGGTCGCCCCGGTCGCTGCCGTGTTCCAGGACATGGCTCAGAAGGTCGAGATATTGCTTCATGGTATTGCCGCCGATTCCTGTTCGACGGCAACATTAGCGCCCGCGGCCCTCCGAACCAAGCCGGTCCGGCAGGTTATCCAAGCTCGCGTCAGAGATCGTCGAGTTTGCCGAGCTCCTTGGCAACCAGATAGTAGAAGGTCACGCGCGACTTGCTGTTGTCCTTCGCCATGATGGTGCAGGCGGTATCGACCGCCTTGTCTGCCGCCGGGCCGGTCACACCGAGCTTCTTGCTGCACCACTTTTCCTTGACGCGGGCGAGTTCGTCCGGATCGGACGCAGCCACAAGCGACGAATCCCGATTGCGCAAGGCAATTCCGAGGTGGCGTACGATCTTGTTGACCACCGCCTCGTCGGCACCCGCGTCATAGTGCTTCACGTCTTTGAGATAGTCCGTCATGTCCCTGTCTCCGCCGATAGTCGCCGCGTTGTTTTAGATTCATCGCACGTAGAGCATGCTACCGGGAGAGAAAACCGTCAACAAGTTACGTTAATGCACCGGCAAACGCTTGCCTTCTCCCGTGTGACTTGCGCAAGAGCCGGCATTACGGTGGAGCGTCACTGGCCTTTTTCGGGCCATTTCTTGGAAAGGCCGCGAAGGGGATGGCGAATACTTCGCGGAACCGGCCGAAGATCCGAACCCGCGGAAAGGACGAGAAGCCGATGACTCCTGATGAACTGATATCTACGTTCGCCTTCCGCGTCGCCAAGATCCTTCTGGCCACGATTGCCTTGCTGTTCACCGCTCAAGCCGGCGATGCCGGCCCCGCCCCCGGGCAGTTCGTCGGCCGATGGATCATCCAGTCCGGCAGCACGGGCGGCTGTACGGTCGAATTGCGAGACCAGCGGATCGACGGCCGGCTCGTTGCCCGCGCCGCCACCTGCAAGGGAGCGCTCGCTGCTCTGCGCGCCTGGAAGCCCGTCCCCCGCGGCCTTTCGCTGCTCGGCAAGGACGGGACCGTGATCGTCACCTTCGAACCGGTCCGCGGCATCCTCTTCGGCCGGCTCGCCGACGGCACACTGGTCGCGATGCGGCGGACGCACGACTGAGTCACCCAATATAACCAATAGATGCATTTTTCATTGACACAATCAGAGATGTAAATCATCCTCCTCTCAGCCTCGGCGTGGGCTTTTAAGCAAGCGAAACGAGAGGTGTTGAGATGAGAGTGGAATACGAACCATCCGGCCTGAGCGCCGTTCAGAACCTTGGTCTTGATCCGATAGCCTTTGCCGGCGCCGTGCAGATATGGGTCGACAACAACAAGGAAAACATCAATCCGAAAGGCGGCACTGCCGGGGTCGCCTTTCAGGGCCACACCTACACGGTGACCTACACTGTCAACGGCGACATGACGGTGTTTTTCATCGTCAACGTACAGCCCTGAGGAGCGCAGCGCCACGCTGTTTCCCGCAATGCAGGCAGCGGCAGGGGTGGCAAAGGCCGCCCCTGCATCCGCAGGAGACGCCCGCGGAGGCGTCACCCCTCGCCCTCCGCGCGCGTACCCTGTCCGGCCGCCTTTCCCCTCCGCAAGCCGCGACTGAAAAAACGGCAGCGTCCCACCCTTTTCATTCGCCCCGGAACGACCTATATGGGGAGTGCCGGCTCTCGGGCCGGCTATGGCAATAAACGGTCGGTGTAATAAACCTATTGGACCCGGGGGCGGTACCCGGCGCCTCCACCAAAAACCGGTCGGTGACGGAGTTCTTTCCGGACCGGCTTTTGATGGGGGCGAAATAGGATCGACAAGGGCGTAAAGATCGAACTTTTGCTCGGCATGATACCGCCGTTATCGGGTCACAAGAGTAGTTGCAAACGACAACAACGCTCAGGGTTATGCTCTCGCTGCCTAATGGCGGTGCGGGAAACCCACACTAAAGCCCTTCTGGTTAGCACCTGAAGGCGGGGTTCGAAGGCACCTGGCAACAGAAGCCTTCACCTACTCCCTTGATGACAATTCATGTATTATGCTTCCGTAAGACTCGCCAACCGGGGCTTTCCCCGCATCCGGTGCCATGGCATATAGCCTTGGAAAAGACGTTACAGAAGAAAGACAGGATCACATGGGGCAGGACCATATTCGCTACGACATTCTGGCTCAGGACGCGCTGCGCGGTGTCATTCGAAAGGTTTTGACGGAAGTGGCGGCGACAGGCCGTCTGCCGGGTGATCATCACTTCTTCATCACCTTCCTGACCGGTGCGCCGGGTGTGCGGATTTCCCAGCACCTGAAGGCGAAGTATGCCGAGCAGATGACCATCGTCATCCAGCATCAGTTCTGGGACCTGAAGGTCACCGAGACCCAGTTCGAGATCGGCCTTTCCTTCTCCGACACGCCGGAAAAGCTCGTCATCCCGTTCAACGCGATCCGCGGCTTCTACGACCCGTCCGTCAACTTCGAGCTGGAATTCGATGTGCCGCTCGCCGACGAGGACGAGGAAAGCGCCGAGATCACGGCCTATCCGCTGGCCGCGGCCGAAGAGCCGCAGGAGCTGGTCGCCGCCAAGGACGGCGAGGAAGACAAGAAGCCGGCTTCGGTCGTTTCCCTCGACGCCTTCCGCAAGAAGCATTAGCAGGCGCATCCCGGGCGGGAGCGTTCCCGCCCCGAGCCTTGCCGGAGCCCCAGTCATGGCTGCAGACGTCGTCAACCTTCGCCAGTTCAAGAAGACAAAGGCGCGCGCCGAAAAGGACAGGACCGCGGAACAGAACCGTATCCTCTTCGGACGCACTAGGGCGGAGAAGGAATTGACGCGCGCGGTTCGGGAAAAGGCCGAAAAGACCCTCGATCAGGGCAAGCTCGAACGCCCGGAACCGGGCGACAGCAAATCGCGATAGAGATTCCGCCTCAACATCTTACGGGCAGTTAGGGACTCACTTTCTCAAGGACTTGAATCAGTTTGGCAACGGCTGCGATTCGCAAACGCTCGGCGACCCTTCACGGCCACCGCACGAGCTTTTCCCTCGAGGACGCCTTCTGGGACGAGTTGAAGATCATCGCGGCAGAGCGCGCCCTGCCGCTTGCCGCCCTCGTCGCCGAAATCGACGACAAGCGTCCGCCGGACAGCAATCTCTCCTCCGCCCTCAGGCTCTATGTGCTCGACTGGCTGAAGAGCGGCCGGCATTTCCGGATAGAGTAGGAAATGCGGGCCGCCCGCCGTTTACGGCTTCGCCGGACAGGGCGCGGCCTTGACCGGCTTCAGTCCCGCCTCCATGCGGCTCATGGAGTGCTGCCACAGATCTGAGCCGTCCTTCTCGAAGATCTGGCGATCGAGCCAGTACTCCCCCTCGCCCGCACAGAGCGCCTCGGTGACCACACTGTCGCGCAGCACGTCGGCCCGGCCGATATGGCAGACGTACTCGTAGCCGCTGACGGCGACGATACCCTTCGCCCGCGCCTCCTCGAAGCGCGTCGGTCCCATGGCGCAGCCGCCCTCCGTCGTGTCGCCCGGCGCGCTGTAGCCCGTCTTCGTCTTGGCGAGCTCGCCGAAGAAGGCCGCGGCCGGTTCGCTGATCGCCGGCTCGATGTCGTAGCCCCAGTCCTTGAGCCGGAAGGCGACCGCTTCCTGAAAATCCTTGAAGTCCCCTCGCCCGCGACAGACCGCGGTATCCGAACACTTGAGATAGCTGTCCTCGAGCTTCGGGTTGATCTCGTCGAAGACCATGAACTCGAAGGCGCTGCTGTAGAGGCCGAGAAGAGCGGCATTGGCGAGCGCGCCGGCACATGCGCCAGGATATTGCTCCTCTCCGCACAGCTTCATCGTTCGCAGCAGCGCCTGCTCGACGACCGGCCGGTACGCCGCCTCCTTGGTCACGTCGATGAACTTGCCGTCGCGCAGCGCCTGCACCTGCACCGGCGGCACCGAACCCGCATAAGGCGCGAAGGCATAGAGGAAGCGCTGGTCGGAGAGCTCGAACTCGTAGATGCCGTCGCCGTCGAGGTCGACCGGATGGACCACGTCACCGTCGAACTGGCCGAGTTCGATGACTTTGATGCCGTCATTGGTCGAGAGCGCCACCCGCGCCTCGATGCAGCAATGGGCGCCGCCCGTATAGGAGGTAAAGAGGACGGCCGGATCGGACCAGTCGAACTTGTAGATGCCGAGCTTGCCGAAACCGCGCCCCTCGGGAACGCTCTCGGCCTTGATGGTCGCGGATCCCTTCCCCTCGCGGGAGACTTCGAGATAGGCGGTCGCCGTACCGTCGACATTGTCCTGTCCCTTGAGCGTCAGCGTCCATCCTTCCGACGTGTAGCTCTTGCCGAAATCCTCCGATTTCCACGACACGAGATCGTTCATGCCTATGTAATCGGGTTCGGCGGGCTTGAACTCGCCGCGCTCCACGGCCTGCGCGCAGCCGAGGATCTGTTTCAGAGTGTCGCTCGATCCACTCAGCGAATAGGGTCCGTAGTTGACGTTCTCGACGCGGAGACTGAGGCGCGATGCGCCCCGCAGCGCCGACATGAAGCTCTCGCTCGGGTCCGAGACATAGAGGCCTCCGAAGCCCTCGTCGGTATCGGCGCGCATCGTCCCGTCCCAGCGCTGCCGGTCGGTGCGGATTTCAACCTTGTAGTCCTTCTCGTCGGTCACCCAGGCGAATTTCGGCCCGGCGATCATGACGACGATCTCGCGGCTCGACGGTCGGATGAAATAGAGCCCGTCGGACGTCTTCGGCGCGGCGATGCAGTTGTTCTCCTGGCGGTCGTAATTGATCGTCCAGCCGCGATTCTCGGAGAAGGTGACGTAGCGCTCCTCCGCGCGGGCTTCGGCCGAAAGGAGAAGCGGCAACATGGAAAACGCCTGAACGAGATATCGAAGTGTGCGCATGTCATTCCCCCTGTCCTGAATATCCCGGAATACCGCCGCACCGCGCCGGCCACTCCCTTCCAGTACTCCCTCACACAGTCGGGATCATTGATACCGGTCAGTTCACGCCCGGCAGATCCTCGAACTGCAAATTCACCGGTGGCGTCCCGCCGGTCGTCGGACCGGAAGGCGTCGTCCCTTCCGCTGGAGGAGCGGCCTCTTCCGCGGGTGGTTGTGCTGATCCGGCACCCTCCTCGATCGCCCGCTGCCGTGCAGCCTCCTCTTCGGCTGCACGGCGCGCGGCTTCTTCCTCCAGCCGGACCCGTTCCGCCGCCGCGGCCTTCTCGCGTTCCGCCGCGCGGAACCTATAGAGCGCCACCTCACGCCTCAGCCGCTGCTTCTCGAGCACGTTGGATTGCAGCGTCTCGACGCGGCGACGCTCCCTCTCGAAGGCCCGCATTGAAAGGTAGTTGGTGACGTCCGTGACATCCAGCGAGCGCGCCGGCGACGGCAGGCGGCCGGCGAGCCGGATGCGAATGTCGGGAGCGGCGCCCGCGAGACCGTCCGTTCCGACCTCCGGCGATACGGTGACGACGGCTTCCGTCTCGCCGCTCTGCAGGTCGACCTTCGCATCACCACCAAGCTTCGCGAGTGCATTGCCGGCGACGACATTCTGCGCCCGCACGACACCATCGCCGATGTTGAAGGGAATGGTCAGCGCCTCGAGGGAAGCGCTATTTTCCGAGACCAGATTCTCGACGAGCGGCCGCACGTTGCTTTCGTCGACCTCTCCCTCGATGAGGTCGGCGGCGGTGAGCAGCGGCGGCAGGTAGCCGAGATCAAAGTGCGGCACGACGACGTCCGAAAGGCGCATCTCGCCCGAGCCGTTGATCGACGAGACGAGGTCCGCGATGTTGCCCCCGGTCGCCTCTGCGACTGCAGTGAGATCGAAACGCCCGGTGATCTGCGGCGGCGTCACGCCCTCGCCGGCGCCGGCGAAAGCGGTCGCGAGATCGCCGTTCTCCAGCGTCAGGCGGCTCTGCAGGAAGGCAGTCTTCTCTGCATTCGAAAGACTGACGCGCCCGTTGAGATCGCCGCCGAGCCACTTGCCCGCAGCGTCCTCCAGTACAAGTTCGCCCGTGCGACCCGTCAGATGGCCGGAGAAATCGGTCACCTTTCCGAGGACACCTGGCCAGAGCGTCGATGAACGGACTGAGAGATCGAGGTCGGGAATAGTCATCGGTGCCACGACGCTCGCCGAGGAGAGGTCCCCCGTCGCCGGATCGGTAACCGGTCCGGCCACCGCCTCCGCCAGCCAGGCGAGGTCGACGGTATCGAGTTCGAGTGCACCGCCGGCGCGCAGGCCCGGCTCCTTCCAGTCGAGCGAGAGATTGCCGCGAACCGCATTCCCGGCGAAGGCGCCGTCGATCGCATTGATCTTCGCCGTACCGCCGCCGATCTCCGCATCGGCCGACAGCGTCACCGGAAGACCGGCACCGGACTGCGGAGGGCCGATACCCGCGATCATCAGATACGGCTCGATGTCGCTGCTGCGCAGCGACGCCTGCAGGTTGCCTTGCAGGAAGCTTCCGGCCCCGAGATCGAGCCGTCCCTTGGCCGTCAGCGAGGTCTCGGTCCCGGAGAACGTCAACACGGTATCGGCTGGTTCGCCCGCCTCGGCTTTGAGCGAGACGGAGAGCTGCCCCGGCTCGGACGACGGGATCGGCAGCGGGTCCAGCCCGGCCTGCCCGAAGAGGACCTGCGCGTCCGTGTTCTCGAGGCTCGCCCCGATCGTCATGGCGCCCGGTCTGGGCGGGATAGTCTCGCGGCCGTAGTCGAGCGCGACACGACTGCCGTTCGCCACACCGCTCATCTTGACCGACATGGCGGCATCCGGACCCGAAAGCGCCACATGCGCCTTGAGGTCCGTCCCGGCATACCATGAGGCGTTGCGGACCAGCGCATCGAGCGCCGGATGAGCCGGAACATGCGCCTTCAGCATGGCAAGGAACGGGCCGGGATCGGCGGCGACGAAGGTCAGATCGGCCTCGCCCGTCGGTGCCGAAAGCGCACCCTCGATCTTCCCCGTCGCGGTGATCTTCGCGCCTGAAAGATCGCCGACCTGCAGGCGCTCGACCATCATGCTCTCGCCATCGGCCGTAAAGACCGCGTCGACATCCGTGGCGACGATGTCCGAGGCAGCGAGCCTCCCGACCTTGAGGCGGCCGGCAATCCTCTGTGCGAAGAGGTTCGCTCCCGCCTCGTCGCCGGCGACCAGCGTCGTAAGCGCGCGCACGGCGTAGAGATCGACTTCGTTCCCGGTGAGGTCGACCGACAGCTTTGGCGCCGTACCGTCGCGTGCCTCGCGTTCGACACGGCCGTTGAGAACACCGGCTCCCATCGCAAGCTCCAGCCGCTCGAAGCGCTGCAGCTCGGGCGTGAGGTCCACTTTCGCCGAGAAGCCGGCCGTCTTCATCTCGCGGATCGCCGGATCGACATCGCCGGCAATCCACGCGGCGAGCCCCGAAGGCTGCGTCGAGGCGACCAGCAGGTCGCCACGGAACGATGGCTCTCCCTTGAGGTCCAGCGTGCCGCTCGCCTCCACCTGCGTGCGGCCGGGCAGTGTCGCGAGAGCCCGCTCGACCGTCCAGCCGGTGCCGGCCGGACGCACGTCGAGCCGGATATCGCGCAACACCGTGTCGCCGGCGACGATCGCCGGCAGCGCCAGGCTCGCCTTGCCGGGGACCGACGGGATCGGGATACGGGCGGCAATGGCGATCAGCCGTTCGATACGCTCGCGGATCGAAATGGCGACACGCCGGCTCGTCTTGCCGCTCGGAGCCTCCTCACCGATACGGCTCATGTCGATCTGCTGGCCGTCGGCCGTCAGCAGGAACTCCGGGCGCGCGCCCGTATCCAGCGTCGCCTCGCCGGTAACGGCATAGGGATTTGCGGCATCGCCCAGCTCCAGCCGGTAGGACGGGACGCGCACGCGCTCGTTCGTCAGCTCGAATTCGCCCTTCACCTTGGGCGCGACCGGCTTCGCACCCGACGCCTGTTGTTCGGCAGCCTCGGCCTCGGCGATCAGCCAGTTCGCCTGGAAGCTCCCCTTGTAGAGTGGCTTGCCGCCGCTCAGCGTCAGGCCACCGGAAAGATCGATCTCAAAGGGCCGCGTATCCGGCAGGAGGCGGATGTTCAGCGGCACGGCGCCGCTCTTCGGGTCCGGCTGCAGGCTCGCAAGGTGGAACCGGCCGGCCTCGCCGTCGACGGAGGCCTGCCCGTCCACCGTCCAGGGGCCTGCAAGCGAGCGTGCGGACATGTTAGCGTCGAAACCGGAGACGATCCGGGTGCGGCCAGACTGTTCGTCGATGAACTCGACCACGCCGTCGCTTACGTGCACCCGCTCGAGCACGACTGTCCGCGCCGGAATTTCCGCCGCACTGCCGCGCGCCCAGTCGAGTGTTCCGTCGGAAAGCAGACGGATGCGCGCCTTCGGCTCCTCGATGCGCATGTCGAAGATGCGGGCCTCGCCGGAGAGGAACGGCGCCAGTTCCGCATCCATCGAGAAGCGGGCGACGCTGACGAGCGGCGCGCCGTCGCGGTCCGACCCGACGGTCACGTCATGCAGCGTGACGGAGGGGAATGGCAGGATACGGGCGTCGACCGCGCCGTGGACGGTGACCTTCTTGCCGAGGATACGGCTCGCCTGATCCTCGAAATCAGAGCGGAAATTCGTCCAGTCGACGAAGAACGGCGCCAGCAGCGCCGCGAAGAGCGCCGCCACCAAGAGACCACCGAATGCCACCAATATGCGTCCGAGCACGACCCGTCGACTCCCGTTGCTCCCTACTCAAAGATACCAGTGGCCCGAACCGATATTTGCATTCCGCTACGGCAATCGCCAGCCCAAATCTCGGAATCGGCACCCTTCCCCTCAGAGACGGAAGATCTTGCCCGGATTGAAGATATTGTCCGGATCGAGGCTCTTCTTGATCGCGCGCATGACCGGCAGCGCCGAGTGGAGCTCCTGTTCCAGGTAGGACATCTTGCCCTGGCCGACCCCGTGCTCGCCGGTGCAGGTGCCGCCCATCGCGAGCGCCCGGCCGTTCAGGCGGGCCATGAAGGCCTCCGCACGGGCGAGGTCCTCCGGCTGTTTGTCGTTAAAGAGCATCAACACATGGAAATTGCCGTCACCGGCATGGCCGACGATCGGCGCCAGAAGTCCCGTCTCGCAGATATCCGCCTGTGTTTCGGCGACGCAGTCGGCAAGCCTCGAGATCGGCACGCAGACATCAGTCGAAAGACCGTTCAGCTCCGGCGCCAGCGCGCGGCCGGCCCAGTAGGCATTGTGTCGCGCCTTCCAGAGCTGCGCGCGTTCGTCCGCGTCGGCAGTATAGCGATATTCCTCAGCGCCGCATTCCCCGGCGATCTCGGCAAACTGCTCCGACTGCAGCGCCACCGTCTCCTCGGTACCATGGAATTCGAGGAAGAGCGTCGGCTTCTCCGCATAGGAGAGCTTCGAATAGGCGTTGCAGGCCTTCATCTGCATCTCGTCGAGAAGCTCGATGCGTGCGACCGGAATGCCCATCTGGATCGTCATGATGACGGCGTCACAGGCGGCTTTCAGGCTCGGGAAGGCGCACACGCCGCCGCCGATCTTAGCCGGTATCCCCTGTAGCTTCAGCGTGACCGAAGTAATGATGCCGAGCGTTCCCTCCGACCCGACATAGAGCCTTGTGAGGTCGTATCCCGCTGACGACTTCTTCGCCCGCTGGGCGGTCCGGATTTCCTCTCCGTCGGCCGTGACGACGGTGAGCGACAGCACATTGTCCTTCATCGTGCCGTAGCGCACGGCATTGGTGCCGGAGGCGCGCGTCGCCGTCATGCCACCGATCGAGGCGTTCGCCCCCGGATCGATCGGAAAGAATAGCCCGGTGTCGCGCAGGTAGGTGTTGAGCTCCTCGCGCGTCACACCCGGCTCGACGGTGCAATCGAGATCCTCGGCATTCACCTCGATCACGCTGTTCATGCGGCTGAAGTCGACGGATATCCCGCCGCTCGGGGCGTTCAGATGCCCCTCCAGCGACGAGCCGGTGCCGAAGGGAATCATCGGTACCCTGTGGGCGGCACATGTCTTCACCACCGTCTTCACGTCGTCGGCGCTCTCGACGAAGACGACGCCGTCGGGAAGTTGGGCCGGCAGATAGGTGGTCGTGTGGGTGTGCTGCTCACGAAAGGACTGACCGGTCTGGAATCGCTCCCCGAAGGTCTGTTTGAGGATGCCGAGGACCGCCGCGATCCCCTCCTCGTTGCGCGTTCCCGGCTGCACGTCCTTCATCGCCATGTCGTCACTCTCCTGTCCCGACGTCCCCGGCGCAGCTCGCCATTCAACGTCTGTCGCATGTGGTATGGGACAGGAGTTCACCCCTTGTCCAGTGACGAGGCCGGACCGCGAGAGCCAATTCACAGCGCTGCCGCATCCCACCGCATTGCCGAAACCCACGGCGATCACCTATGAATGCGGAGATGGTCGGGTTCCTCAAATATCTCGCTCTGGCGTTCATCGCGATCGGTATGGCCGCCGGCTATGCCTGGTGGAATTATGACGCCATGGTCACGGCGATCCTGCATCCGCAGACAACGGCCGCCAGCGCCTCCGACGACAGCTTCTCGCTCGTCACCGCCGACGGTCGCCATTTCGCCCTTTCGGAGCTCGACGCCGCGATCGCCAGCTTTCCTGCCGCCGACCTGCAGCCAAAGCCGCTCGTGCTCTATGTCCACGGTTTCGGCCCGGAGCCGGACGGCGACTTCGGCCTCTACACCATGGGGGAACTCGCCAAAGGTGCGGGGGCCGACGTCATCATGTTCCGTTGGCCCTCCTGGATATCGGTGACGGAATTTCCGGTCCTCAATGCGAAGGCGGCAAGCGGGCGGCTCGTCGCGCTCCTGCGGCAGATCGCGAAGCGCCGGGCGCCCGGCGGAATGCTTGCTGGAAGGCCGCTCGTGATCGTCGCCCATTCGCTCGCCGGCGAGGTTTTCCGCCATGTCGGCGAGGCCGACGCCGCGCTGCCGGAAGGGCTTGCCGCGCGTATTCTCTTCGCCGTCCCGGAGACGGGGCTGCCCGGTCATCGCGCCTGGATGGAAAAGCTCACCTTCGCCGACGAGGTCTTCGTGTTCATCAACAAGGATGATCCGGCGCTCCAGGTGGCGACGACGATGTTCGGCGAGGCCCGGCTCGGACGCTCCCTCGAAAACCTCGACGGCAGCGCCGAACCGCTCGCCGGCAATGCCGACTATATCGTCCTCGACCCGGAAAGCTGGCGGCACTATTTCTTCGTCTCGGGGCAGCGCAACGAGGCGATCGACGAAGTCTTCGGCGAAATCCTCCGCCGCGGCAGCGCCGCGCTTGCCAACCGCTACCTGCACCGCGAACCGGCCGGAAACGTCTATACCGTCACCGGCCCCGGCACCGAGCGGCCGGAAGGCTGACGCACCTACTCGCCAGCCTCGACCGCGGCCGCGATCGCCATCTCCTGATGCAGGCGCTTTTCCTCGTCCGCGTGCGGCTTCGAGAAGCGCGCCAGCGCCAGATAGGCGACGGGCGTCACGTAGAGTGTGACGGCCGTGGCGAGCCCGAGCCCGCCGACCATGACCCAGCCGAGTGCGACGCGCGCCTCTGCCCCCGCACCCGTCGCGAGCACCAGCGGCGCACCGCCGAGGACCGTGGAGATCATCGTCATCATCACCGGCCGCAGGCGCAGGTTCGCCGCATTCTCGATCGCCTCGCGCACCGATTGCCCACGGTCGCGCAACTGGTTTGCGAACTCGACGATCAGGATGCCGTTCTTGGCCATGACCCCCACCAGCAGGACCAGCCCGATCTGGCTGTAGACATTGAGCGACGAGCCGGTGAGGAGCAGCGCGAAGACAGCACAGGCGAGGCCGAGCGGCACGGTCGCCATGATGATCAGCGAGGAGACGACGCTCTCGAACTGTGCCGCCAGGACTAGGAAGATGATGACGATCGCAAAGCCGAAGGTCGCCCCCATGCCCTTCGAGTTTTCGGTCAGCGTCTTGGCCTCGGCGAGAGGCATGATGCGCGCACCGGGCGGCAGCAGCGGTGCGGCGATCGCCTGCATCTCCGACATGGCGTCACCGAGCGAAATCCCCCTCGGCAGACCTGCCGTGATCGCGACCGAGGCGAGCTGCTGCTCGCGGGTCAGCGACGGCGCCACCGCCTTTTCCCGTAGCGAGGCGATCACCGACATCGGCACAGTCTTGCCGTCCGCGGTCCTCAGGAAGACGTTCTCGAGGTCGGTCGGATCGTCGATCGGCCGGGTGGTAGAGGTGAGCTTTACCGGATAGGCCTCCCCGTCGACGAAGACGTCGCCGATCGAACGGCCGTCGAGGAGCGATTGCAGGGCTTGCGACAGCCCTGTGAAGTCGATGCCGAGTTCGGCGGCCCGTTCGCGGTCGACGGTGACGGAGAGCTGCGCCTGGCTGATGTCGTTGGTGAGCCTCGGACCGTCGAAACGTCGGCTTTCCTCCATCGCCGACACCAGTCGCGTCGCCGCGCTCGTCAGGGTCTGGTGATCCGCGCCGACGAGCGCGAACTGCAGACCGCTGCCACCGCCGCGGATCCTGAGACTGTTCGGTTGCATGGCAAAGGTCCTGACCGCCGGCACACGCGCTGCGGCGGCGTTGACGTCGGCGGCGATCTCGTCCTGGCTGCGGCTGCGCTCCTCCCACGGGGCGAGCGTCAGCACCATGAAGCCGCTGTTCTTGCTGCTGCCGAAACCCGAAATGGAGAAGAGATTCGCGATCTCTCCACTCTTGCGGAGCGGTTCGAGGTTCTCCTCGATCCGCTGCATCTGGTCGCGCATGAATTCGAGGCTGACACCTTGCGGCGCCGTCACCCTCAGCATCAGCGCCGAGCGGTCTTCCCGTGGCGTGAGTTCGCTGGTGATCAACGAGAAGGCCGCAAGCGCCGCGAACGAAAACAGGGCCGCGACGGCGAAGACGATCACCGGCGCGCCGAGGCACGCGTGAAGGGTCCTGCGGTAGAAGCGCGAAAAGGCGTCGCCGAAACGGCCGAGCGGATCGCCGCCTTCCCGGTGCTCGTGCGGCTTCAGGAGCCGCGAGGCGAGCATCGGGCAAAGGGTGAGCGCCACGAGCGCCGAGAGCGCGACGGAAAAGGCGAGCACGAAACCGAACTCGCGAAACAGCCCGCCCACCTGCCCGGGCAGGAACGAAAGCGGCACGAAGACGGCGGCGAGCGTCGCCGTCGTCGCGATGACGGCGAAGAACACTTCCCGTGTACCGAGGACGGCCGCAGCCCGCGGACCTAGCCCCTGCCCGCGCCTTCGCACGATGTTTTCCAGCACCACGATCGCATCGTCGACGACCATGCCCGTCGCCAGAACGACGGCAAGCAGCGTCAGGATGTTGATCGAAAATCCGGCGAGGTAGATCGCGGCCACTGTGCCGATGAGCGCAACCGGCATGGTCACCGCCGGAATAATTGTCGCCCTCGCGTCGCGCAGGAAGAGATAGATGATCGCGACGACGATCACGGCGGCAAGCACCAGCGAGCGCACCACTTCCTCGATTGAGCCGCGGATGAAGACGGCGTCGTCGCTGGTGATGCGCAGCTCGGTGCCCTCGGGCAGCGTCTTCGAAAGCTCGGCGACCGCCGCCGCCACACCCTCGGAAATGCTGAGCGTGTTCGACTGCGCCTGCCGGATGATGCCGAGGCCGATCCCCACCCGGCCGTTCGCACGCAGGCTGGTCGTCCCCGTGTCGGCCCCGAAGGTCACGGTCGCCACGTCTCTCAGCCGCACCCGGTTCTGTATGATGAGATTGCCGAAATCCTCTGGCGTCCTGAGGTCGGCGGTCGCGCGCACGACGATGTCCTGCGTCGGGCTGGTGAGCGAACCCGCCGGCACGTCGAAGGCGAGGTTGGAGAGCGCGGATGTCAGCGATGCGATGGTAAGCCCGCGGCTTGCCAGCGCCGCCTGGTCGACGTCGATGCGGAAGATCTTCTCCTGATCACCATAGATCTCGATGTCGGCGACGCCGTCCACCGTCGCGAGGCGGTCGGAAATCTGGTTGTCGACCAGCAAGGTCAGGTCGTCGAGGCTCATCCGGTCAGAGGTCACGGCAAGCCGCATGATCGGCTGCGAATCCGAATCGGCCTTGACGATGCGCGGCTCGTCCGCGTCGTCGGGCAGATCGTTCGAAACCCGCGAGATCGCGTCGCGCACGTCCGTCGATGCGACGTTGAGATCGGTGCTGTCGGAGAACTCGAGCGTCACCCGGCTCTGCCCGAATTGTGAAGTCGAGGACATGCTCTTCAGCCCCGACACGCGCGCAACAGCCCCTTCGATGACGGTTGTCACCTCCTGGTCGATCGTTTCGGGCGACGCGCCGTCGAAGGTCGTGCGCACGGTGATGACCGGCTGGTCGACGTCGGGGAGTTCGCGGACCTCGATGCCGTAGAAGGCTGCAAGCCCGGCGACGACGATCAGCGCGTTGAAGACCAGCGCGAGGATCGGCCGCCTGACGAAGAGAGCGGTAAAGCCGGCGCTGCCGCCGCCGGGGAAATCCGAAAACGGCCCGTTCATTGGCTCGCGACCGGAACGCCGGCCTCCTCTCCGGCGGGCCGGACCGTCCCGCCTTGGCGCACCCGCTGAATGCCTTCCGTCACCACCCTGTCGCCGGGGCGCAGGTCGGCATCGACCAGAATGGTGTCCGGATTGCGCTGGACGATCCGGACGCGCACCTTTTCCGCCTTGTTTTCGCTCCCGATGCGCCAGACGAAGGCGCCGTCGCCGTCCCATTGGACCGCAAGCGGATCGACCGACGGGTGGTCCTCGCCGGCAAAGGCCATGGTGACGGTAAACGACATGCCGGCCCTCAGGTCGTCGTTCTCGTTGCCGATGCGGGCACGCACATGCAGCGTGCGGCTCGCCTCGTCGATACGGTTGTCGATCGCCTCGACCGTCCCGCGATAAAGCTGGCCGGGGCGTGCGACGGCGGTCGCCTCCACGGCCTGGCCGACCTTGAGGATCGGCGCAAAGCGTTCCGGCACCCAGAAATCGACAAGAATCTCGGAGCGATCGTCGAGCGTGGCGATCACGGTGGAGGTGGTGACGTTGTCCCCCGGATTGACCGTGATGATGCCGGCGATACCGTCGATCGGGGCGACGATGTCGCGCCGTTTCAGGTTGAGCTCCGCGGTATCGAGCGCAAGCTTCGCGGCCTCGACGGCGATCTGCGCGTCGAAGGCGTCGATGCGCGACACCGTGGACTTCAGATTGGCGTAGAGGTTGGCCTTCTCGCTCGCGCTCTTCAGCGCCACCCGCGCCTGATCGCGCGCGATCGTCTGCTCGTCGTTGTCGAGTTGGGCGAGAAGATCACCGCTGGCGACCCTCTGTCCCGAGACGATCGCCACCTTGGCAAGCGTACCGTCGACCTGCGGCATCACCGTGACCGATTGGACCGCGTCACCCGTTCCGATCGCCGACAGCCGATCGTTGACCGTGCCGATGCCGACCGGTTGCACGACAACGAGCGGTGCGCCATTTCCGCCACGGCGGTTGCCTTCGCCGCCTGCTCCGCCCTTGGCGTCGGGTGCCGCCGTTTCGTCGGCGGGTGCCAGGACCGCAACCAGTCCGGCGGGTGCCCCCATCCGGAGCAACATGTCTCCGGCCCCCGGCACGAACCTTACCCAGCCGGCGACGAAAACGGCAACCACCGCAAGAATAACAATTACCTGTTTCCAGACGGGCATTCAAAAGCTCCGGCGAGGACTGCCGGACAGCCGCGCGGGAGGCGCGGACGATCGGAGGCGTCCAAATTCGGTCGATATATGCGCCAATATTTCCGCGGGGTCGATGCACGACAAGGCCTGACGGCGAACATTACCAAATTGTCATCGGCCGGCGGAGACGGAAGCGGATCGGTGGCGTCGTCGGAAATTTCCTGTAGAAGAACCGCTAACCGGTCCGAGGCGGAATGAAACCAGAACGACTTGACTCGCCTTTCCGGTCCGAATCACTACATTGGGCGCCATGAGTAACGGTTACGACGACATTCCCTTCTTCGATGAGGAGCCGCCGCCGCGCAAGCCGGCAGGGCCGGCGACAGGCGGAATTGCCGCACGCGCCATGGCCGCCCGCGATCAGGCCCGCACCCCGGACTATCTGTCCGGCCTCAACCCCGAACAGCGCGAAGCCGTAGAAACGACCGAGGGCCCGGTGCTCGTTCTCGCCGGTGCCGGCACCGGCAAGACCCGCGTCCTGACGACCCGCATCGCCCATATTCTCGCCACCGGCCGCGCCTTTCCGTCGCAAATCCTCGCGGTGACCTTCACCAACAAGGCCGCCCGCGAGATGAAGGAGCGCATCGGCATGCTGGTCGGCGGCGCCGTCGAGGGCATGCCCTGGCTCGGTACCTTCCACTCGATCGGCGTGAAGATCCTTCGCCGCCACGCCGAGTTGGTGGGGCTCAGGTCTGATTTCACCATTCTCGACACGGACGACGTCATCCGCCTGATCAAGCAGCTGATCCAGGCCGAAGGGCTCGACGACAAGCGCTGGCCGGCTCGCCAGTTCGCCGCGATGATTGACAACTGGAAGAACAAGGGCCTCGATCCGGCGCAGATCCCGGAGGGTGATGCCCGCGCCTTCGCGAACGGCAAGGGACGGGAGCTCTATGCGGCGTACCAGAACCGGCTGAAGACGCTGAACGCCTGCGATTTCGGCGACCTGCTGCTGCACCCGATCCGCATGTTCAGGGCCAATCCGGACGTATTGCGCGACTATCACCAGCGCTTCAAATACATCCTCGTCGACGAGTACCAGGACACCAACACCGCCCAGTACATGTGGCTGAGATTGCTCGCGCAGCGGTCATCTCCCTCCTCTCCCCAGCGGGGAGAGGGTGGCGCGAAAGCGCCGGGTGAGGGGGCGGCACCCACGAACCTTGGCGGACAGTCCCCCTCATCCGGTCCTTCGGACCACCTTCTCCCCGCTGGGGAGAAGGGAAAACCCACCGTCAACATCTGCTGCGTCGGCGACGACGACCAGTCGATCTACGGCTGGCGCGGGGCAGAAGTGGACAACATCCTGCGCTTCGAGAAGGATTTTCCGGGCGCCAAGGTCATCAAGCTCGAGCGCAACTACCGTTCCACCGAGCACATTCTCGGCGCTGCCGGCCACCTGATCGCCCACAACGAGGGACGGCTCGGCAAAACGCTGTTCACCGACCGCACCGAACCGGACGACGAGAAGGTGATGGTTCACGCCGCCTGGGATTCCGAGGAGGAGGCCCGTGCCGTCGGCGAGGAGATCGAACGACTGCAGCGCGGCGATGCCGACGGCAAGAAACACGCCCTCAACGACATGGCGATCCTCGTGCGCGCCTCCTTCCAGATGCGCGAGTTCGAAGACCGCTTCGTGACCCTCGGCCTCAACTACCGCGTCGTCGGCGGCCCGCGCTTCTATGAGCGCCTCGAAATCCGCGATGCCATGGCCTATTTCCGCCTCGTCTGCCAGCCGGCCGACGACCTCGCCTTCGAGCGCATCGTCAACACGCCGAAGCGCGGGCTGGGCGACACGACGGTCCGGGCGCTGCACGACTATGCCCGCGCGCGCGACATCCCGATGCTCGCCGCCGCCGCTGAGATGGTCGAGACCGACGAGCTGAAGCCGAAGGCCCGCAAGGCGCTCTTCGACGTGATTCAATACTTCCGCCGCTGGTCGGAACGCCTTGAAACGACTCCGCATACCGAGCTCGCCGAACAGATCCTCGACGAGTCCGGCTATACCGACATGTGGAAGAACGACAAGTCGGCCGAAGCGCCGGGCCGGCTCGAAAACCTCAAGGAACTCGTCCGCTCGATGGAAGCGTTCGAGTCGATGCGCGGCTTCCTCGAACACGTCTCGCTGGTCATGGACGCCGAGCAGAACGAGGACATGGACGCCGTGTCGATCATGACGCTCCATTCCGCCAAGGGGCTCGAATTCGACACCGTCTTCCTGCCGGGCTGGGAGGAAGGCCTCTTCCCCCACCAGCGCGCGCTCGACGAGGGCGGCCGCTCGGGCCTCGAGGAAGAGCGTCGCCTTGCCTATGTCGGCATCACCCGCGCCAAGCGCCGCTGCCACATCTGGTTCGTTTCCAACCGCCGCATCCACGGCCTCTGGCAGTCGACCATGCCGTCGCGCTTCCTCGACGAACTGCCGCAGGGCCACGTCGAGGTCGCAGAAGCGGAGAGCTCCTACGGCGGCTACGGGCGCGGCGGCTACGGCCAGTCACGCTTCGATCGCGCCGATCCCTTCGCCAACTCCTATTCGACACCCGGATGGAAGCGCGCCCAGCAGAACAAGTCGGATGCCACCCGCGACAACTGGGGCACCCGCTCCGGCCATGCGGTGGAACGCATCGGCTACGGCGAGAGCGGCCCGCGCGGCAGGACGATCGAGGGCGAGCTGGTGGCCAAATCCACGAGCTCCGAACCGTCGAAGTTCAAGCTCGGCGACCGCGTCTTCCACGTGAAGTTCGGCAACGGCAACATCTCGGCGATCGAGGGCAACAAGCTCACCATCGATTTCGACCGGGCCGGCCAGAAACGCGTGCTGGACGGGTTCGTCGAGCGGGTGTGAGCCCCTCGCAACCCGCCGACGCACCCAGCCTCGCCACCGTCCGGCCGCTTGCCACTATTCCTTCGCATTCTCGTTGTCTGAAAGACGCTTCAATCGCGCGCGTCCCCGCCACCCGGGGCCGCGTCAGCCTCGACAAGGATCGACGAGAGATGATGCCGTCCGACCTCCACCAACCCGGCTGCACGCGAAAGTCCCCTGCCCGGTCCGCGCCCGATCGTCGGCACGGGCCTGTCATCGAATCATGCGAAACCCGCCAGACCTCCCGCAACGGATCCCGGCATGCTGCCCGACAGTGAAACGCATTCCGGCGCGAGCCGGCTCCTGTCCCGCTACCGCGGCTATCTGACGGCCGTCGCCGTCGTCGCCGTGTTCACGATGATGATCTTCGCGATCCACCGCCTGACCGCGGAGGTGCGCTATGACGACGTCCTCGCTGCACTCGAGGGTAGATCCTGGCGGTCGCTCCTCTGGGCGGCGTTTTTCACCGCGCTCAGTTACGGCGCGCTCGCCTTCTACGACGCCAACGCCATCGACTATATCGGACGCAAGCTGCCGCTGCCGTCGGTCGTGACGACCGCCTTTATTGCCTACGCCGTCGGCAATACCGCAGGTTTCGGCCCCTTGAGCGGTGGCGCGATCCGCTACCGCGCCTATTCGAAGCTGGGGCTCCAGCCGGGCGAAATCGCCCGTGTCATCGCCTTCGTGACGCTCTCCTTCGGCCTCGGGCTCGCCGCAGTCAGCGCGCTCGCACTGCTGGTCGTCGCGCCTCGGGTTGCCGACATCGTCGGCCTAAATGGTCCGGCACTCCGCTTCGGTGCCGTCGCCGTCGTCGTGATGCTGGCGGCCCTCGTCTTCCTCGGCAGAAACGGGCGCGAGATCAAGATCGCCGGCGTGACGCTTCGCCTGCCCGACACGCGCACGTCGTCCCGGCAGTTTCTCGTCACCGCCTTCGATCTCGCGGGCTCCGCATCGGCCCTTTACGTCCTGCTGCCGGAGACACATGTCGGCTGGCCCGCCTTCTTCGCGATCTACGCGACGGCCGTCGCGCTCGGCGTCCTCAGCCATGTTCCGGCCGGCCTCGGCGTCTTCGAGACGGTGATGATTGCCGGCCTCGGCAACGCCGTCAGCGCCGACCAGCTGCTCGGCAGCCTGGTGCTTTACCGCCTGGTCTACTACGTCCTGCCGCTACTGTTTGCGCTCGCGCTCGCCGTCGTCGGCGAGTTGCGGAGCTTCGCGAAACAGCCGCTCGCCGCCGAGATCGCCCAGATCGCCGTGCGGCTCGTGCCCGCGCTCCTCTCCACCTATGCGCTGATGCTCGGCGCCATGCTGATCTTCTCGAGCGTCACGCCGACGCCCGACGGCGACCTTGATTTCCTCGCCGGGCTCCTGCCCCTGCCGATCGTCGAGGCGGCACATTTCCTGTCGAGCATCCTCGGCCTCGTGCTCGTCGTCGCGTCGCGCGGCATCGCACAGCGTCTCGACGGCGCCTGGTGGGTCGGGCTCGCGGCGGCGGCCATTGCCTTCCTCTTCTCGCTGATGAAGGCGCTCGCCGTTTTCGAGGCGGTCGCGCTCGGCCTCTTCATCGCCGCAATGCTCGCCAGCGCCGGCAGTTTCACCCGCCACGCCTCGCTCTTCGGCCAGGCGCTCGGTCCCGCCTGGCTGACGGCAATGGCCGTCACCGTCGTCGGCGCCGCCGGCATCCTGCTCTTCGTCTACCGCGACACACAGTACAGCCACGAACTCTGGTGGCAGTTCGAGTTCTCCGAGGAAGCCCCGCGCGGCCTGCGGGCACTGCTCGGCCTTGCGATCGGTTCGGCGGCGGTGGCGGTGTTCAGCCTGTTGCGACCGGTCGCCCACCGACCAGGCGAGGCGCTTGAAGACGATCTCGCGCGTGCGGTGGCGATCGTGGACGACCAGGACGTGGCCGATGCGAACCTCGTGCGCATGGGCGACAAGAGGCTGCTCTTCTCGCAGAGCGGCAAGGCCTTCATCATGTACGGCATTCAGGGGCGATCCTGGATCGCGCTCGCCGACCCTGTCGGGGCGGAAGAGGATTTCCCCGATCTCGTCTGGCAGTTCGTCGACATGGCCCGCGCCTCGGGCGGTCGCGCTGTCTTCTACCAGATCACGCCCGCGCTGCTGCCCTCCTGCATCGATGCGGGTCTTCGCGCCTTCAAGCTCGGCGAACTCGCAACCGTCGATCTCGGACAATTCGATCTCGCCGGCAGCCGCCTTGCAGGGCTGCGTCAGTCCTATAACCGCGGCCAGCGCGATGGGCTCGTCTTCTCGATCGTCGAACCGCCGGACGTGCCGCCGATCCTAGATGAGCTGACAGCGATCTCGGATGCGTGGCTCGCCCACCACAATACCCGGGAAAAGTCGTTCTCGCTCGGCGCCTTCGATCCGGATTACGTGCTCTCGCAGCCGGTGGCGATCCTCACCAAGGGCGACAGGATCGTCGCCTTTGCCACCGTGATGACCACGGCCACGAAGGCGGAGGCGACGGTCGACCTGATGCGCTTTGCGCCCGACGCGCCGCGTGGCGCGATGGATTTTCTCTTCATCAGCCTGATGAAATACATGCGCGAGGCCAGCTTCACCCGCTTCAACCTCGGCATGGCGCCCCTCTCCGGCATGTCGCGGCGCGAAACGGCACCCGTCTGGGATCGCATCGGCGGTCTCGTCTTCGAGCACGGCGAACGCTTCTACAACTTCAAGGGCCTCAGGGCCTTCAAGTCAAAATTCCATCCGCAATGGGAGCCGCGCTACCTTGCCGTCACCAACGGCACCGGCGCGGCGCTGGCTCTCATGGACATCACCTTCCTGATCAGCGGCGGCATGAAAGGCGTGGTCGCGAAATGAAATCTCTCGGACTTTCCGGCCTTGGGCTCGCCGCAGGCCTTCTCGTCTCCCCCGGCATCGCCGCCGCCCGGGCGCCTGCAGCCTACCAGCCCGGCATGATCCCGGCCGACCATATCCTGCTACCGGAGGGCGAGGTGCGCGCCGATATCTTCCTGATCTCGGATGCGGGCGGCTGGGGTGACAACGAGGAGCAGCAGGCGCAGGCGCTCGTCGACAAGGGCGCGATCGTGGTCGGCATCGACTTCCCCGCCTACCTCAAGGCGCTGCGCGCCGATGGCGGCGACTGCGTCTACATGATCTCCGATGTCGAGTCGCTCGCCCATCAGGTCCAGCGGGCGGCAGGAACGAGCGTCTTCAATCCGCCGATCGTCGCCGGGATCGGCGAAGGTGCCGCGCTCGCGCTCGCGATGATCGCCCAGAGCCCGCTTGCAACCATCGGCGAGGCGATCGCCGTCGATCCGGTGGCCGGCATCCCGCTGGACAAGGAACTCTGCACGCCCGCCGCGAAGCAAAAAATCGGCGACCGCATGGTCTATGGCCTGACCGACGGCCCGCTTCCGGCTCCGGTGACGGTTCTCTTCTCACCCAAGGCCGACAGGGCCGGACGCGACCACGTCGCCTCGCTGGTCAAGGATCACAATGACATCGAGGTTCGTGACGTCGAGGACACCGCCGGCGACGCCCTCGCCCAGGCACTCGGCGACCGCGTCGACGCCGGCGGCAATGCCGACGACCCGCTCGGGCTTCCGCTCACACTCCTCGACACGACGCCCGCCATGGACACGATGGCGATCATCTATTCGGGCGATGGCGGCTGGCGGGACCTCGACAGGCAGGTTGGTGCAGTGCTGCAGGAAAAGGGCGTCCCCGTCGTCGGTGTCGACTCGCTCCACTATTTCTGGTCGCAGCGCACCCCCAAGGAGACCGCCGAGGATCTCGCGCGGATCATCGACACCTATCGCCGCAAGTGGAAGGTCCACCACGTGCTGCTCGCCGGCTATTCCTTCGGCGCCGACGTGCTGCCGGCGGCCTACAACCTCCTGCCGCCGGACGACAGGGCGCGGGTCGCCCAGATCACCCTGATGGCGCTGTCGCATCAGGTCGACTACGAGATTTCGGTCGAGGGCTGGCTGGGCGTTTCCGGCGCCGGTGCCGGCGATCCGGTCGATGACATCACCAAGATCGACCCGAAGCGCGTTCAGTGCATCTACGGCACCGACGAAGAGGACGATCCGTGCCCGACGTTGAAGACGCGCGGCGTCGAGAGCATCGGCATCACCGGCGGGCACCATTTCGACGAGGACTACGAAGCGCTTGCCGACCGCATCCTCGCATCATTGAAGACGCGGCTTGGCGAATAGAGCGTACTCGACCTGCGCTTCGAGGTCGGCCGGTGCTCAGCTGTCGGCGCGACCCTGGCGACGGTCGTCGCAATGCAGCCACTGGAGTTCCTGCTGCACCATGTCCTGGAAGTCGAGGATCTGACGGCGCATCTCCGGCTCCGGGCAGCCCTGCTCCAGAAGCTTGGCCCCGAGCCCGCGGCAGGTGGTGCGCCAATAGGTGACGGCAGCCTCCCCGTTCCTCTCGTCGAGTTCGCGGGCACACCGGCGAATGAGGGCGCGACGCCCCCTGAGCGGGAAAAAAGCGACCTTCGGCGTTGCTGCCGGATACTCGGTCTTGATTACGGTCATCCATACCATCCTGACGTGATGCTTCCTGTCTAGGACGGTCATGGTTAACGTTCGGTTGCCTCACCTTGAAAATGGATCGTTTTCGGTCGCTTCACGCCCCGAGCTCGTCGAGATAGGCGTCGCTGTCGTCGACCTGGAATTCGACCCACATCGGCAGATGGTCGCTCATCTGGTAGGTGCGCCATTCGCGAAAACTGCGCCCGGGCTTCTCCTGCCGGTCGGCGGCATAGTCGGCCTCCTGGTCCTCGCGATAGACGCAGTCGTAGAAATCGAAGACGCCGGCCCTGCCGGTCGGCCGCATGCTGCGCAGCTCGTTGTAATAGGCGATCTGGTCGTAATGCTTGTCCTTGGTGACATTCGAGCCGGGAATGGTCTGCAGCGCGTCTGGAACGCGGAAGCCGGCGGCGGTCAGGGCCTCCATCGTCACGTCCTTGCGGTTGAAGATATTGAAATCGCCAAGCAGCAGCAGGTTGTCGCGTTTCGGCTTGTCCTCCGGACCGTAGACGTTGGCGCCGGAAAAATCGCCGGCATTGCTCGCGATCGTCTTGCCGAGCGCGGTGATCTCGGCGAGACGCCGCGCATCGACCGGCGTTCCCTCTCCGTAATAGATGTGCACCGTCACGAGGGTGAAATAGGCCCAGCCCGCCCGAAAGCCGGCGACATAGGGAGAGCGGGCGAACTGCACCTGGCGGCCGGCCGCAGGGATCGCCTCCTCGAGCACCAGTTCGGCGGCAAGCCCGGTGAAATCGACCTTGCGGCGGTCGTAGAAGAAGGCCATGCGCTCGGAATTGCCGGACCGGCCGAGCGTCACGTCGGTGACGAGGAAATCCCACCAGCTCCCGAGCATGCGCTTCAGTTGCTGCAGCGGGAACAGGCTTTTCCGGACCTCCTGGATCGCGACGATGTCGAAGCGGTTTATGACCTCGGCGATGTAGTGATAGGGCTCGACATCGCGGAAGCGGTACTTGCCGGAGTCGAATTCGCGGAGGTTCCACGAGGCGAGCAGCAGCGTGTCCGAGGCCGATTTAGGCGGGATCGCCGCGCCCTCGGCATTGATCCCTGCCCGGAGCGCCTTGAGGCCGCGGGCAATCCGCTTGCGTTTGTCGACGTCGGTGATCCGCTTGAGGTCGGCATAGTTCGGCATGACTTCCCCCTGTCCGCCCGAAACGCCGGGACAGCAGGGATCATACACGCATGACGCGAACTTTCCAACCAGCATCGCGCTGACGCCGGCCGGAAATGGGGACAGCTCGCGACTACTGTTTGGGCAGGGCGTAGGCGATCACATAGTCGCCCGGCTTGGTGCCGACCGAACCGTGCCCTCCCGCGACGATCACCACATACTGCCTGCCATCCGCGAGAGCATAGCTCATCGGCGTCGCCTGTCCGCCGGCGGGCAGGCGCGCTTCCCAAAGCTGCTCGCCGGTCGTCAGATCGTAGGCGCGGAGGTAATCGTCCACGGCCGCCGCGAGGAAGGCGACGCCGCCCTTGGTGATCATCGGACCGCCGATCCCCGGCACGCCAACCTTGAAGGGAAGCGGCAGCGGCGTCATGTCGTAGACGGTGCCGTTGCGGTGCATGTAGGCCGTCTTGCCGGTCCTGAGGTCGACACCGGCGACATAGCCCCAGGGCGGCGCCTGGCAGGGAATGCCGAGCGGCGAAAGGAACGGGCCCATATAGACGCCGTAGGGCGCCCCCTCGTTGCGGTTGAGCCCCTGCTCGCTCGCCTTCTCGTCCTCTCCCTTCGGCGCGATCTGGTCGCGCGGCACGAGCCGCGAGGTGAAGGCAAGATAGGTCGGCATGCCGAACATCACCTGTCTTGCCGGATCGACTGCGACCGAGCCCCAGTTGAAGACGCCGAAATTGCCGGGATAGACGATTGTGCCCTCGAGCGACGGCGGCGTGTACTGCCCCTCGTAGCGGAGCTGGTGGAACTTGATGCGGCAGACCATCTGGTCGATGAGGGTGATCCCCCACATGTCGCGCTCCCTGAGGCGCGGCGGCCGGAGCGTCAGATCGGAGATCGGCTGGGTCGGCGCGGCGAAGTCGCCCTCGATCGCGCCGCCCGGCGCCGGGATCTCCCGCACCGGAATGACGGGCTCGCCCGTGCGCCGGTCGAGAACGTAGATGTCCCCCTGCTTCGTCGGCCCGACCAGTGCCGGCACGGCGGTTCCGTCTTTGCCGGTCAGGTCGACGAGCACCGGCTGTGCCGGAACGTCCATGTCCCAGAGATCGTGACGCACGGTCTGCCGGACCCAGCGGTCGCGGCCGGTATCGACATCGAGCGCGACGATCGAGGAGGAGTATTTCTCGACGTTGTCGCTGCGGTTCATGCCGAGTTGGTCGGGAACTTGGTTGCCGAGCGGCACATAGACGAGGCCGAGCTGCTCGTCGACGGAGAAGACGGACCAGCTGTTCGGCGAGTTGGCGGTGTAGGTGCGGCCGGGCGGCAGCGGTGCGGTCTCTCCCGGATTGCCGCTGTCCCAGTTCCAGACCAGCGCGCCGGTCGCGACGTCAAAGGCGCGGATGACGCCGGATTGTTCCCTGGTGGAGTAGTTGTCGTTGACCGCGCCGCCGATGATGATCTTGCCCCGCGCGATGACAGGCGGCGAGGTCGAATAGTAGTAGCCGGCGGGGTTGTAGGGCATGCCGGTTTCGAGATGCAGCACGCCCTGGTCGGCGAACGAGGTACAGACCGATCCGGTGGCGGCATCGAGCGCGATCAGCCGCGCATCCGAGGTCGGAAGATAGACGCGCGCGGCACACGGACCGCCCGCCGGTGCGGCCGGGTCTGCATAATAGGTCACCCCACGGCAGGTCTGGTGCTGCCGGTCGGGATTGAGTCCGACATTCGGATCGTATTTCCACTTCTCCTTGCCGGTCGCGGCATCGAGCGCGATCGCCCAGTTGTGCGGGGTGCAGAGGTAGACTGTGTTCCCCACCTTCAGAGGCGTCACCTGGTAGGTCGTCTCCCCGACGTCGTCGGGCAACTTGACGTCGCCGGTCCGGTATTCCCAGGCGACCTTCAGCGAGGAGACGTTCTGCGGCGTGATCTGCTCGAGCGGCGAATAGCGTTGGCCGAAGGGTGTGCGGCCGTACTGGTGCCACTCGTCGTTGGGCACATTGCCGCCGTACCTGGGCTGCGCGACCACGGCCTCCGTCGGCAGCGATCCTGAAACGTCCGCCGGGTCGGTGGTCATCGAAAAGCCGGCAACGATGAGCGCGATGACGATGGGGATCGCGACCGGGATGGCGCTCGCCGGCCGCGGCTCGTCCGCATAGGGATCGCCGAGCCGCCGCCTGACGCCCGGCAGGAGCAGGACGAGGCCGAGAACGATGATCAGACCGCCGCGGGCGGCAAGCTGCCACCACTCGAACCCCACCTCGAAGATCGCCCAACCGAGGCTGACGATGATGAAAAGTCCGTAGAGCCAAAGCGCAAGCGCACGGCGCATCGCGATGAGCACCGCAGTAAGGGTCAGCACGATACCCGCGACGAGATAGAACGGACTGCCGCCGAGCATGAGTAGCTGCATCCCTCCGGCGAGCAGGACGAGCCCCAGCACACCGAAGATGATTATCGAAATGATTCTGGTCATATGAGATCCCCTGCGATCGGAATACGGGGTCGGGCCCTCGGGCCGGGGCTGCCTCGGGCTCAACTGGAGGCTTCCGGAAAAGTTCCGTCGAAGACGCGTGCCTTCTTGAGTCATCGTTCACGAAATGCGGAGGTTTTCCGGTGAAGGTCTGTGGACGCGCACGCCCGTTGGGGCTTATCAGGGATTGATGCCTGTCAAATGGCGACTGTCCCATCCGGGCTACATTGATGCTGTCGAACTGCAATTTGGAGAAGCCGCCCATGAACGACCATCCCGTCCTGCGTTTTCACGGTGCCGCAGGAACCGTCACCGGATCGTGCTTCCGGCTCGAAGTCGGCAAGCGGCAGATCCTCGTCGACTGCGGGCTCTTCCAGGGATCAAAGACCGAGAAGGAGCTCAATTACCGGGATTTTCCTTTCGACCCGTCGGCCATCGACGCGGTGATCCTCACCCACGCCCACATCGACCATTCGGGCCTGCTGCCGAAGCTCTCCCGCATGGGGTATCAGGGGCCGATATACGCGACCCGCGGGACGATCGATCTCTGCTCGGTCATGCTGCCGGATTCCGCTCATATCCAGGAGAGCGAAGTCGAATTCCTCAACCGCCGCAATCTCCGCCGCGGCCGCGATCCGGTGACGCCGATCTACGACGCCCGCGATGCGGCGATCGCCGTCACACTGCTGCGCCCGGTGGAGCTCGAGGCGTGGCAGCAGGCGACCGACGGCGTGCGGTTCCGCTTCTGGAATGCCGGCCACCTCCTTGGCTCCACCTCGGTGGAAATGGAGGTCGAAACGCCGGAAAAGACACTGCGCATTCTCTTCTCCGGTGACATCGGCCCGAGTCACAAGCTCCTGCAGCACGATCCCGAGGCTCCGTCCGGCTGGGACTACGTGATCTGCGAAGGCACCTACGGCGACACCGACCGAGAGGAGGCGAACGACACCACCCGCCGGGAGGCCCTGCGGGCCGAGGTCGCCGACGCCTACCACCCGAACGGCGCTCTCCTCATTCCCTCCTTCGCGGTCGAGCGCACGCAGGAACTGCTCGCCGATCTCGTCTTCCTGATGCGGTCGGAAAAGATCCCGACCTGCCCCGTCATCATCGATTCGCCGCTTGCCACCCGGGCGAGCGAGATCTTCCTCCGCCACGCCCGGGAACTGGACAACGGCCATCTGCTCGCCGATGCGCTGCATGCCCGCAACGTGCGGTTCACGGAAACGGTCGAGCAGTCGAAGGCGCTCGACCTGATGCGCGGCTTCCACATCGTCATCGCCGCGAGCGGCATGTGCGAGGCGGGCCGCATCCGTCACCGGCTGAAGAACTGGCTCTGGCGCGACGAGGCAACGGTGCTGCTCGTTGGCTTCCAGGCCACCGGCACACTCGGCAGGATACTCGAGGAAGGCGCCTCCATCGTGCGCATCCAGGGCGACGAAATCAATGTCCGTGCCCGTATCCGTCGCCTCGACATCTACAGCGGTCATGCCGACGGACCGGAGCTCGCCGCGTGGCTGAGGACGCGCCAGCCGATCCGCGCCGGCCTTTTCCTCGTCCACGGCGAGGAGGACGGCATCGCCGGCCTGCGCAAGCGCGCCTCTTCCTTCCTTGCCGAGGAGAAGATCAACGTGCCGCACCTCGACGGCGCCTTCGAACTCAGGCCGGAGCATGCCGTAGATATCTCGGAGAAGCTGCCGCAACCGCGCATCGACCTTGAGCGCGTCGGTCATCGCGACTGGCACAACGACTACCAGTCCCTCGTCCTCGACCTGCAGCAGGAGCTGGCGAAAGCCGCCGACGACAAGGCCCGTGGGGTCATCCTGCGCAAGCTGCGCCGCGCGCTTGCGGAGTAGCGGGAGCGACTGGTGGTTTCGGTCGAGCAGACAGATGTCGCGATCGTCGGCGGCGGGCCGGCGGGCCTTGCGGCGGCGGAGCGGCTGTCGCACGACGGCTATGCGGTAACCGTCTACGACGCGATGCCGACGGTCGCGCGCAAGTTCCTGCTTGCCGGCAAGTCGGGCCTCAACATCACCCATTCCGAGCCGTTCGAGCGCTTTGCCGAACGGTTCGGCAGCGCTTCGCCACGGCTTCGCGGCGCCCTCGACGCTTTCACCCCGCAGGCGGTTCGTGAATGGGCCCAAGGGCTCGGGACCGAAACCTTCGTCGGCTCGTCGGGTCGCGTCTTCCCGAAGGTGATGAAGGCCTCGCCGCTCCTGCGCGCTTGGCTGCGGCGGCTCGACGCGCAAGGTGTCGTGATCCGCACCCGCCATCGCTGGACAGGCTTTGCGGGTGGCGACCTCCTCTTCGAAACGCCGGAGGGCGAGAAGCGCGTCGCCAGCAAGGCGACACTCCTCGCCCTCGGCGGTGCGAGCTGGCCGAGACTGGGATCGGACGCCGCCTGGATCGGAACGCTTCGGCAAAAGGGCGTCGACATCGCCCCCTTCCGGCCGGCCAATTGCGGCTTTGATGTCGCCTGGAGCGAACCGTTCCGAGAGCGCTTCGCCGGCGAGCCGGTGAAAGCGGTCAGCGCCTCTTCGCCTGACGGCACACTCCCCGGCGAGTTCGTGATCAGCCGCCACGGCATCGAGGGAAGCCTAGTCTACGCCCACGCCGCGAGCCTCCGTGACGCACTGGAACGGGAGGGCCAAGCCGCCCTCCTTCTCGACCTCGCACCCGGTCGCCCGCTCGATCGGCTCGTCCGCGACCTTGCAAAACAGGACCCGAAGGCAAGCCTCTCGACCCGATTGCGCAAGGGGGCCGGGCTTGAGGGCGTCAAGGCCGCGCTCGTCCGGGAGTGTGTCCCGGAAGCCGGCAGGGCGACGGCGGAAGCGCTCGCCGCGACTATCAAGCGGCTGCCGATCCCGCTTCTTCAGCCTCGTCCGATCGCGGAAGCCATATCCTCCGCCGGCGGCATCCGCTGGGACGCCATCGACGGGCACTACATGCTGAAGGCGCTGCCCGGCATCTTCGTCGCCGGCGAGATGGTCGACTGGGAGGCGCCGACGGGCGGCTATCTGCTGACCGCCTGCCTTGCCACAGGAAAGGCCGCCGCCGAAGGCATGGAATCGTGGCTGCGCGGCCAGGCAAGTCACGGTTGAGCGTCAGACACGCCTTCCACCTCAGCGTTCGCCCGGTTTTCGACGAGAGCTGACGCTTGACTTGTGCATGAGCGCGATTGACAACCGACCGCTTTAGTCAGAACACTTTAGCCGTCTGGACGGACAGCGTAGAGGGGGCATGTCGATGCGCAAGTCTATCGGTTTCTTCGTTTTTGCCTTCAGCCTCTTGAGTTCGGCATATGCGGCCAGCTCAGCCGAGCAGACGCGCTCGGTCGTCATCACCAGGGACGGCGACTATTTCGGGTTCGATCTCAGGACCGAGCAGAACGTCTCCCTCGACCAGTGCCAGGAGAGCTGCATCGCCGACCAGTCCTGTCGCGCCTTCACCTACAACCCGAAGGTGAAGTGGTGCTTCCTGAAATCCGACTTCAGCCGTCTCGACACCTTCCCCGGCGCCATCGCCGGCAAGATCGTCGTCACCGCCGCCGAGCCGGACATCGGCGCACCGTCCCGCCTCCCCTTCGTCTCCGACCAGCTGCGCCAGGATGCGCAGGCGATGCGCGCCAATCTCGCGATCACCGAGGAGCAGGAGCAGCTCGGGCAGGCCGGCCTCCTAATGCTCGCCAACAACGAACTCTCCGCCGGCAACTACGATTCGGCGCTTGCCGTCTTCAAGGCGGCACTGTCCCTCACGCCGGATGACGCCAGCCTGTGGACGGAGACCGCCCGCTCGCTCAATACCGTCACCGGCCGGACCGACATCGCCGCGGAAGCCGCCGCGATGGCGCTGAACGGCTACCAGCTCACCCGCACCGCGCAGGCGCGTGCCGACGTCCTCGCCGTGCTCGCCAAGTCCTTAGAAAACAGCGAGAACTACCGCGCCGCGCTCAGTGCGTACAAGGCAAGCCTCGCACTGGTGACGGCAAAGACCGTCCAGACCGCCTATAACGAGCTGCGCGAAACCAAGGGCTTCCGCGTCGTCGAGCATACGATCGATACCGATAGCGCGACCCCGCATGCGTGCGTCCAGTTCTCCGATCCGCTCGTCAAGCGCGGCGTCGACTATGCGCCCTTCGTCCTCCTCGACGGCGCTCCGGCCAAAGCGGTCGAGGCCAAGGACAACCAGATCTGCGTCGAGGGCCTGCAGCATGGCCAGCGCTACACGCTCGCGCTGCGCGCCGGCCTGCCCTCTTCCGTCGACGAGCCGCTGCTCTCGCAGGTCGACCTGTCGATCTACGTCCGCGACCGCTCGCCGACCGTCCGCTTCACTGGCGACAGCTTCGTCCTGCCGTCCACGGCCCGGCGCGGCATTCCGATCGTTTCGGTCAACACCGACAGCGCCGACCTGAAACTCTACCGCATCGGCGAACGCAACATCGCCCCGATGCTCGCGCAGTCGAAATTCCTGACCCAGCTCGACGGCTATGATGCGAGCCGCATCGAGGACGAATCCGGCGAACTCGTCTGGCAGGGCAAGATCGAGATCACCAGCGAGCTCAACAAGGACGTCGTAACGAGCTTCCCCGTCGACGAGGCCTTGCCGAAGCGCCAGCCGGGCATCTACGTGCTGACGGCGGCGGCCGCCGGCAGCCGCGTCGAGGACTGGAACCAGCGCGCCACGCAGTGGTTCCTCGTCTCCGACATCGGGCTGCAGACCTTTGCCGGCACGGACGGACTGAACGTCTTCGCCCGGTCGCTCGCGAGCGCCAAGCCGCTTTCCGGGGTCGAACTGCAACTGCTGGCGACCAACAACGAGGTCCTCGGCACGGCGGTGACAGACGCCGACGGCCACGCGCGCTTCGACGCCGGGCTGATCCGCGGCGGAGCAGCACTCGCGCCCGCCGCAATCACCGCGAAGAAGGGCGAGGACGACTACGTCTTCCTCGACATGAAGCGGGCAGGCTTCGACCTCTCCGACCGCGGAGTGACGGGTCGTCCGGCGCCGGGTGCGATCGATATCCTGCCCTGGACGGAACGCGGCATCTACCGGCCCGGCGAGACGGTCCACGCCGCAGCGCTCGCCCGCGACACCGGCGCAAATGCCATCACCGACCTGCCGCTCACCTTCGTCTTCACGCGGCCGGACGGCGTCGAATACCGCCGCATGGTCGAGACGGATTCGAAGCTCGGTGGCTACGCCGTCGACCTGCCCCTGCTCGCAAGCGCGATGCGCGGCACCTGGACCATGCAGATCTACACCGATCCCAAGAAGGCGGCGATCGGCCAGAAACAGTTCCTCGTCGACGATTTCGTGCCCGACCGCACCGAATTCGACCTGACGAGCGAGGCGAAGGACATCGCCATCGGCACGCCGGTGACCGTCGACGTCGACGGCCGCTACCTCTACGGGGCGCCGGCAGCAGGCCTTATGCTCGAAGGTGAGGTCAACCTGAAGCGCAGCCGCACCAGCGCTGCCTTCGAGAACTACCAGTTCGGCCTCGTGGACGAGGAGACGGATGAAGAGACCCGCCTGACGCTCGAAGACCTGCCGGTCCTCGACGAGCAAGGCAAGGCGAGCTTCGAAGTGTCGCTGGACGAGGTTCCCTCGACGACGCAGATGCTGAACGCCGATGTCGTCGTGCGCATGCAGGAAGGCGGCGGTCGCGCCGTCGAACGGACGCTGACCCTGCCGGTCCGCCCCGAAGGGCCGATGATCGGCATCAAGCCGGAGTTCTCCGGCGACCTCGCCGAGAACACGCAAGCCCGATTCCACGTGATCGCGATCGATGCCGACGGCAAGAAGCAGCCGCTCCAGGGTGCCAAATGGCGGCTCGTGAATCTCGAGCGCAATTACCAATGGTATCGCGACGGCAGTTCCTGGACCTATGAGCCGATCATCACCACGAAGCAGATTGCCGACGGCACCGTCGACATCACCGCTGACGGCGCCGCGATCTCGGTGCCCGTCGCCTGGGGACGCTATCGCCTCGAAGTCGAGTCCGCCGTGGCGGACGGACCCGCGAGCAGCGTCGAGTTCGAGGCCGGCTGGTACGTCGAGGCAAGCTCGACCGAGACCCCGGACGCGCTGGAAATCGGGCTCGACAAGGAAAACTACGCGATCGGCGAGACCGCCAAGCTCAAGGTGTCGCCGCGCTTTGCCGGCGAACTGCTGGTGACCGTCGGCACCGACAACCTGATCACCACGCAGACGGCGACCATTCCTGCCGAGGGCGGCGAGGTCGACCTGCCGGTCACCGACAAGTGGGGCGCCGGCGCCTATGTCACGGCAACCCTCTTCCGCCCCGGCGAGGCGCTGGAGAGCCGCATGCCGATGCGGGCGATCGGCGTTACCTGGCTAGCCGTCGATCCGGGCGCCAACAAGCTCGAAGTCAGCCTCGCGCCGCCCGAAAAGACCCTGCCGCGCCAGCCGCTCACCATTCCCGTTCAGGTGAAGGGTGCCGGCATCGGCGAGGAGGCCTATGTCACGGTCGCCGCGGTCGACGTCGGCATCCTGAACCTCACGCGCTATGAGGCGCCCGATCCGGAGGACTGGTATTTCGGCCAGCGCCGCCTCGGCCTTGAAATCCGCGACCTCTACGGACGACTGATCGACGGCTCGCTCGGCGCCATGGGACGGCTTCGCACCGGTGGCGACGGCGGTCAGATGCCGCTGCAGGGCAAGCCGCCGACGGAAAAACTGGTCGCCTTCTTCTCCGGACCGTTGAAGCTCGACAACGAAGGCAAGGCGGAAGTCAGCTTCGACATCCCGCAGTTCAACGGCACGGCCCGCGTCATGGCGGTCGCCTGGAGCAAGACCGGCGTCGGACATGCCAGCACCGATGTCGTCATCCGCGATCCGGTCGTCGTCACCGCCAGCATGCCGCGGTTCCTGAGCCCCGGCGACGAAAGCCGGTTAAGGCTCGAGATCGCCGCGACCGACGCACCTTCGGGCGACTACCAGCTGCAGGTCACGACGAACACGGCGCTCGCGGTCGACGCCTCGGCCGCCAGCCAGACGGTAAGCCTGACCCAGGGCGGCAAGACCGCGATCAACCTGCCGCTCACTGGAACCGAAGCCGGGACCGGGCGGATCGACATCGCGCTCACCGGGGCCGGTCTTTCCATCGACCAGACGCTCGAAATCCCGGTCCGTCCAGCCGCGCTGCCGGTTGCCGAGCGCCGCACGCTGACGATCGCCGCCGGCAAGAGCCTGATCGTCGACGGCGAACTGCTTGCCGACAGCATCCTGCAGGATGCCTCGGTCAGCCTGAACGTCATGCGCGCGGAAGGCTTCGACATCCCTGCCCTGCTGATGAGCCTCGACCGCTACCCCTACGGCTGTGCCGAACAGACCACCAGCCGCGCCCTGCCGCTCCTCTATTTCAACGAGCTGTCGGCCGTCTCCGGCCTGCCGCAGCAGGAGGAGATCACCAAACGCGTGCAGGATGCGATCTACCGCGTCCTCGCCTACCAGTCGTCGAGCGGCAGCTTCGGCCTCTGGTCGCCGGGCTACGGCGACCTCTGGCTCGATTCCTATGTCACCGAGTTCCTGACCCGTGCCCGCGAGCAGAATTTCGAGGTGCCGGACCAGGCGATGATCCAGGCCCTCGACAATCTGCAGAACCAGACGGGCTACGACATCGACGTCAAGGACCGCGGCGACGAGCTCGCCTACGCGCTCTACGTGCTTGCGCGCAACAAGCGGGCGGCGATCAGCGACCTGCGCTACTATGCCGACACCCGGCTCGGCGAGTTCCCGACACCGCTTTCAAAGGCCCATCTCGCCGCGGCGCTTGCGCTCTATGGCGATGGCCAGCGCTCCAAGGCGATCTTCACCGAGGCCGCCGGCATGACGGAAAAGGCCGTCCTGACCAAGGTCAGCTTCAACTACTCCGACTATTACGGCAGCACGCTGCGCGACGGCGCGGCGATCCTCGCCCTCGCCGCCGAAAGCCGGCCGGTGCCGCCGATCCTGTCGGGGCTCAGCAAGACCGTCTCCCGCGAGCTTTCGACGAAGCGCTACACCAGCACCCAGGAGCAGACATGGACGCTGCTCGCCGCCCGCGCGCTGCAGAAGGGTGACGATGCGCTCAAGGTCGACGTCAACGGCGCGAGCCACACCGGCGGCTACATGGCGACCATTCCCGGGGACCAACTGCTCGCCCAACCCGTCGTGCTCACCAACCGCAGCAGCGCGCCGATCACCGCAGCGGTAACAACGGTCGCGGCACCGAAGGAAGCGCCCCCGGCCGGCGGCGAGGGCTTCACCATCGAGCGCACCTACTACACGCTCGACGGCGAGGAGGCGAACGTCACCGAAGCGCAGCAGAACGAACGCTACGTCGTCGTGCTGTCGGTCACCGAAGCAGACAGCTGGCCCTCGCAGATCCTCATCACCGACCTGCTGCCGGCAGGCTTCGAGATCGACAATCCGAGCCTCGTCGACAGTGCCCAGCTCGAAAACTTCGACTGGATCGGCGAGACCGAGGCGGCGCATCTCGAATTCCGCAACGACCGCTTCGTTGCGGCGATCGACCGGCCTGCCGACAATGACGAGGAAATCACCCTCGCCTATGTCGTGCGCGCCGTGACACCGGGCACCTACGCCCATCCGGCGGCGCAGGTCGAGGACATGTACCGGCCGGAATACTCCGCGCGGACCGCGACCGGCCGCATGGAGGTCAAGGCGGCACCCTGATGCCCGGCTGGAAGAAAATCGGGGCGGCTGCCGGCCTCGCCATCCTCGTGGCGGCGGCCGGGGTCGGCGGGCTCGATGCGCTCGACAAGGCGTATCCGCCGCCGAATGCGGCGGACGACGCCGTGTCGACGGAACTCCTCGATGCGGACGGCCAGTTGCTCCGGGCTTTCGCCACGCCCGAGGGACGCTGGCGGCTGAAGACGACGAGCGCCGACGTCGATCGGCGCTTCGTCGAAATGCTGCTCGCCTACGAAGACCGCCGCTACTACGACCATCCGGGCGTCGACGTCATCGCCCTCGCGCGCGCTGCTTTGCAGTTCGCCTCGAACGGCCGCATCGTCTCCGGCGGCTCGACGCTGTCGATGCAGGTCGCCCGCCTCATGGAACCGCGCCGCGAGCGCTCCTTTTCGGCAAAGTTCCTGCAGATCCTGCGCGCGCTGCAGATAGAACGCCGGCTCTCGAAACAGCAGATCCTCGATCTCTATCTCACCCACGCCCCTTACGGCGGAAACCTCGAAGGCCTGCGCGCCGCGAGCCTCGCCTATTTCGGCAAGGAGCCGAAGCGGCTGACGGTCGCCGAAGCAGCCCTGCTGGTGGCCCTGCCGCAGCTTCCCGAACTGCGCCGCCCCGACCGCAACCCGGAAGCCGCACGCGCCGCCCGGCAGCGCGTTCTCGAACGCATGCAGGCCAACGGTATGATGGAGGCGCGCGAGGTCTCCAGCGCCGGCATTGCACCGGTGCCGAAGGAGCGGCTAGCGCTGCCCGCACTCGCCGCCCATCTCGCAGAAGCCGCGCGGCGCACCGATCCGCAGGCCCGCATCCATCGCTCAACGCTCCGGAAATCCGTGCAGACCGAGCTCGAAGCCGTCGCCCGGCAGGCGGCCGTCGACCTGCCGGCGCGGACCTCGCTCGCCATGCTGATGGCCGACGCCACGACCGGCGAAATCGTCGCCGAGGTGGGCTCCGCCGACTATTTCGATGCCGCCCGCTATGGCTGGATCGACATGACGCGGGCGGAGCGCTCGCCCGGTTCGACCCTAAAACCCTTCATCTACGGGCTCGCCTTCGAGCAGGGCCTGATCGCGCAGGAAACGATCATCGAGGACCGCCCGGCCGATTTCTTCGGCTATCGGCCGCGCAATTTCGACATGACCTACCAGGGCGACGTCAGCATCCGCCAGGCACTGCAGCTGTCGCTCAACGTCCCCGCCGTGCGCCTGCTCGACGCCGTCGGCGCGGCCGAACTGCTGTCGCGCCTGCGCCGCACGGGTGTGCGGCTCGCGCTGCCGACCGGCGAAGCGCCGGGCCTTGCGATCGCCCTCGGCGGCGCTGGCGTGACCCTGAAGGACCTCGTGCAGGCCTATGCGGCGCTTGCCAATCGCGGGTCGCCGATCCGCCTCGGCGACGGTGTACGGGAGACCGCCGAGCCGATCGACGGCGCGTCGCTGATGGAGCCCGTCGCCGCCTGGAACGTCACGGACATCCTGCGCGGCGTCCTGCCGCCGCTCGGCAGCCGGCCGCTCGGCATCGCCTACAAGACCGGCACCAGCTACGGTTACCGCGACGCCTGGTCTGTCGGCTATGACGGGCGCTACGTGCTCGGCGTCTGGGTCGGACGCCCGGACAACGCCGCCGTTCCCGGCATCACCGGCTACGGTTCGGCCGCACCGATCCTCTTCCAGGCCTTCTCCAAGTCCGGCGTCGGCGGCACACCGCTGCCCTCCCCGCCGCCCGGCGCCGAACGGATCGCGCAGGCCGATCTGCCGCCGGCGCTCCGACGCTATTCGATGGGTGCCAACGGCCTGCTCGCGACATCCGCGCGGGAGAAGGCGCCACGCATCGTCTACCCGCCGGAAGGCGCCCATGTCGAGCTCGGCACCGGCCCCGACGGCAAACCGCTCCCCCTCGTCGTCAAACTGCAGGCCGGCCGCGCGCCCTTCCGTTGGCTCGCGAACGGCGTCCCGCTGGGCGACCGCTCGCGCAGGCGCACGGCGGAATGGACGCCGGAAGGCGTCGGCTTCTCGACGCTGACGGTCATCGACGCCACCGGACGGGCAGCGAGCGTCGGCGTATTCCTCCACTGAAGACGGCCGTTCGCCGCGGTTGTAACGGAATGGCGCACGATCTCCTCATCGAGGCCACCTCGAGCTCCTGCTCATTGGGAGGAGATGGCGCCATCCCGTTAACCTGCTTCAACGTTTGCGGTTAACAACCGCTCTTTCCAGCTGCAGCACTCCCCGTTTGCCGCTATCTTGAGTGGCCGACCAGACAGTCCTCAACACGGAATACGGGAGGCGGCGGATGAGACTTGCACGGCTCACAATCGGGGTCCTTCTGGTCGGACTTGCGCTGTTCGTGATCATCGGAGAACATTTGGCCGGTGCCAGCGCGGACGCGGTCATCAATGCCAGGCTGACCACGGCCAGGGCGCCGATTGCCGGTCTCCTGACCTTCGACGCGCCGGTCCTCGGCGCAAGGGTGCGCGCCGGCCAGACGCTCGGCTTCATCGACGACGATCTCGCCAACAGTTCCCGCCTCTCCGACCTCGCCGACGAAAGGGCGAGGGCCGAGGCCGAGCGCGCGCGGCTCGAAGGCGCACTCGGCTCGGTTCGCGAGGCGATCGCCAAGCTGCAAGAGCGCGCCAACGTCTATCAACGCGAACGGCAGGAACAGATGAAGGCGGAACTTGCCGCGTCGAAGGCCGCCGAGCAGGCGTGGCAGGCGCAGATCCATCTCTACCAACACATGCTGGACCGGGCGAGCAAGCTCACGACGACCGGGGCAGAACGAATGAGCGAGCTCGAACAGGCCGAATCCCGCCTGCAGGTCGCCGAGCGCGAGCTCGAAAGGACGCAGGCGGAAACCGCCGCCGCACAGGTCGGCCTCAACGCCGGAGGGCGCGGTGTCTTCCTCGGCGACGGCTACAACGACGCACCCTATTCCGAGCAGCGGATCAGTGAACTGCGCTGGCAGGAATCGGAACTAACGACCGCCCTCGCCGCACAGATCGCCATCCTTGCGGCACAGCGCGAGCGCCTGGATGCCGAGCGCCTGCGCTTTACCCGGACCTCCCACGCCAACCTCTCAGCCAATGTCAACGGCATCCTCTGGACGCTGATGACGACCGGTGGCGAGCGGGTAGAACAGGGACAGGATCTCTTCCAGCTGGTCGATTGCGATTCCACCATCGTAACCTTGAGCGTGACGGAGAGCACCTACAACACCCTGACGCACGGGCAGCGGGCGCAGTTTCGCCCGACCGGGGAAACACGCGTCTTCGATGCGACGATCATCCGCCTCGCAGGCCCGGGCGCGGAAGGTGTCTACCGAAATCTCGCGGTCGCCGCGAGCCCGCAGCATCTCGAGCGGTTCGACGTTACGCTTGCTGTCCCCGGTCTGTTGAACGACAACGAACTGCGCTGCGCCATCGGCAGAACGGGCCGGGCCTTCTTCGAGGCACGACCGCTCGACTGGCTGCGGCAGCTCTGGCAATAGTCGATGCTCGAACTCCATCCGACCGAGCAGCAATCGGCTTACGCGGTGGTGGCGGTGATTTTCGGCCTCGCCCTCGTCACGCCTTTCGTGTTGCGTCGGGAGGCCGTCGCCCACCGTGTTCTGATCTTCGCCGTCGCCATCGTCCTCTCGGCCCGCTACATCGTGTGGCGTGCAACCGAGACGCTCGCCCCCTTCGGGGCGACCTGGGACTGCGTAGTCACCTGGAGCTTCTTCCTGATCGAGGCCGCCGCCCTCGTCTCCTCCCTCAGCGCCTTCGTCATCCTGATGCGTCGGAAGAACCGCTCGCCGGAAGCAACAGCGGCTCGTAACTGGTGGCGCCCCGCCCCTCCTCCCAAGGTCGTTGTGCTGATCGCGACCTACAACGAGGAGAAGGAGGTGCTCGCCCGGACGATCGCCGGCGCCAAGGCGCTCGACCACCCGTACACCGCAGTCTATGTCCTGGACGACGGCCGGCGCGACTGGCTGGCGGACTATTGCCACGAACAGGCGGTGAGCTATCTCCGCCGTCCGGACAACAAGGGCTCGAAGGCCGGTAATCTCAATCATGCGATCGCGTGGCTCACCGAGCGTGGCGAGGTTCCCGACTTCGTCGCGGTCCTCGACGCGGACTTCGTACCGCACCGCAACTTCCTCACGCGGGCGCTCGCCCTGTTTCATCGCCACAACGTCGGGCTCGTCCAGACACCGCAGCACTTCTTCAATCCGGACCCGATCCAGCACAATCTCGGACTGAGCCGCTCCTATCCCGACGAGCAGCGCTTCTTCTTCGATCACCTGCAGCCGAGCCGCGACGGCTGGGACATCGCCTTCTGCTGCGGCACCTCCTCCGTCGTCCGCTGGACGGCACTCGTCGATGTCGGCGGTTTCCCGACCGAGAGCGTAACGGAGGATTTCCTGATGACGCTGGTACTGGAGGCCAAGGGCTGGCACACCGCCTACCTCAACGAGGCGCTGACGGAAGGCCTCGCGCCGGAGGGCCTCAAGGAATACGTCACGCAGCGGGCCCGCTGGTGCCTCGGCCTGATGCAGATCGTCCGCAGTGACTACGGCCCGTTCTCGTTGCGCAAGCCTCTGCGCCTGCGCGACCGCTGGAGCGTCCTCGACAGCCTGCTCTACTGGGTGACGACCTACCCCTTCCGTCTCGCCGCCTTCGTCTATCCCCTGCTCTACTGGTATTTCGGCACGATCGCCGTCTATGCCTCGGTGCCGCAAATCCTCTCGCATTTCGGCGCCTATTACGTCTGGACGCTCTTTGCCCTGAACTTCATCTCGCGCGGCCTCGTCATCCCGATCGTCAATGACGTCAGCCAGTTGCTCGGCGCGATCCCGATCATCCGCGCGACCTGGACCGGCCTCATCCGGCCTAGGAACCGCAGTTTCAAGGTGACGGCGAAGGGCGGAGATCGCAGCCAATTCGTCGTGCAGTGGCGCATGATGGCGCCGTTCCTCACTCTCGCGGCGCTGACGCTCCTCGGCCTCGTCGTCGGCCTCCTCTCCGACCGCTTTGTCTTCAGCGACGCCGGAGAAGGCAAATCCATCGTGCTCTTCTGGAGCCTCTACAACCTGATGACGCTTGCCGTGACAATGATGGTCTGCGTGGAAATGCCCCGCGTCGAGAGCCATTTTGACGACCGTCCGCAGCGGGTGCTGATGCGTCTCGACGACGGGCTGCACCGCGTCTGGCTAACCGACCTCACCCAGCAATCGGCTCGCGTGCGCGGCGTGGTTCTGGCGGAGGGTTCGCCTGTCGAAATCGCCGTAAGGGATGTCGGGGATGTCTCGGGCTACGTCATCGAGACGACGTCCGACGGTGGCCTGATCTCGCTCGACCCCACAGACAGGCAATACGAGGCGTTGCTACGCCGGCTCTATGCCGAGGGCTCGGCGCCGGGTGTCACGCGGACAAGGATCGGCGCGATCCTGCACGATCTCGTCTTCGGTTCTCACGTCCGCTAGAGTCTCGCCGGATCAATGCCGGTGCAACCGGGTCTGGAGACGCACGATCGCCGCCGTGATCATCTGCACTTCGCGCGTGCGGTTGGTGTCCGGCGGATAGACCTCGGCACCGTCGGCGATCTTGCTCGCGATCCGCGCCAGCACACCGAACGGACGGATGAAGGATTCCACGAAGATCATCGTCAGCAGGAGCAGCATCAGCCCGAAACTCGCGAGATAGAAGATCATGCCGCGCGACAATTGCTCCGCCGGTGCCACCGCCAGATCGGCCGGAACGCGGGCGACGAGGCTCCATCCGAGCGAAGGCAGGTCGCGATAGGCGATGTCCGGCATCGCGGCACTGAAATACGACCTGCCGTCCGGCCAGCGTTCGAGAGTGACCGTCGATGCGCCTGCCCGTGCCGCCTGCAGGCTCGGCAGATCGGGCGCATCTTCCGCCCGCCCGCGCGTCTGCATGAGCACGGCGCCGGCAGAGTCGATGAGCACGAGGTCGATATCGAGCGCCCTCGCCATGTCACGCAACAGGATCGTGGCCGAGGACAGGTCGAGACGAGCAGAGATCACCCCGCGAACCTGACCGTCTGCCTTGCGCACCGGCGCTGCAAAAACCAGAGAGGACCGCGAGCGGTCCTGCCCTGACACCGTTGACACGGTTTCCCGGAGATCCTCGGCGGTCGGCTTGCTCAAACCCGTCTGGAACCAAGAGGTCGAGGAAACGTCCTCCCCGAGCACGACATCCCCGGCGGACGCCTGGATCGTCCCGTCGAGTCCCGCATAACCCGCCCAGGAAAGCCTGTCTCCCTCGCCAACCAGGGTTTGCAGTTTCCCCCTTATGGTTGCGGGATCGTCGGCGCCGACGTCCTGCGCCAGAACCTTCAGGCTCGACCATTCGTCGTAGAGGACATGCGCAAGCGCCGTCTGGACCCCTTCGGCACGGACGCCGATCTCCGTCGCCAGCGTCTCGCGTCCATAGGTCTCGAGCCGGTCGCGCATGAGCAAGAACAACATGAGGCCGACCACGATCGCACTCGCCGCCACGAAGGCGAAGGTGACCACGGTCAGGGACGGTGCCTTCCGGTGCAGTTTCCGCCTCGGCATGTACGTGTCTCCTCGCCCGCCCTCAACCACGGGAAGAATAGCGGCACCCGTCGGCGGTGCAAGAGAAGGCGATCGCCTTTCCGCATCAGGCGTTTATCCGCTGGGGACCACGGAGAGAGTGCTTTTTGCCCTTGATCCGAGACGGACCGGTTGCCATCCTGCCCGGTGAACGCAATCCGAGGAACTACGATGGCCCGAGCCCTGTTGCTGATCGATATCCAGAACGGCTTCTGCCCCGGCGGAAACCTGCCGGTCGCCGGCGGCGACGAGGTCGTTCCGGTTGCCAACGCCCTGATGGCGAGCGGCAGATACGACCTCGTGATCGCCTCGCAGGACTGGCATCCGCCGGGCCATGGCAGCTTTGCCTCCTCGCATCCCGGCAAGACGCCTTTCGAAATGGGCGAACTCTCCGGCAAGCCGCAGATGCTTTGGCCGGACCATTGCATCCAGGGAACGCGGGACGCCGCCTTCCATCCGGACCTGGACGTTGGCAGCGTCGACCATGTGCAGCGCAAGGGACAGAACCGGGCCGTCGACAGCTATTCCGCCTTCCGCGACAATGACCAGGCGGCGCGGACCGGGCTTGCGGACTATATGAAGGCGAAGGACGTCAGCGAAGTCGACATTTGCGGACTTGCGACCGACTATTGCGTGAAGTTTTCCGCGCTCGATGCCGTCGAGATGCTGCCCGGCGTGAAGGTCCGCTTCATCGAGGATGCGAGCCGCGGCATCGACCCGGAAGGCATCAAGGCGGCAATCGCCGAGATGCGGGAAAAGGGCGTAGAGATCGTCCGCAGCGCCGACATTCTCCGATAGCCGAAGGGCTGCACCCGATTTCATCAATTGCCTTTTTTTCACGCGCGCGTTAGTGAGCCTTCGCAAGTGCGAAAAGGAGGAGGCCGGATGGAAACGGTCAGCACCATCGAGGAGTTGCGCCTGCGCCTGGCACCGCTCAGAACGGCGGGGAAGAAGGTCGGTTTCGTGCCGACCATGGGCTATCTCCATGACGGGCATATGACGCTCGTTGCGAATTCCAGAACCGGAAACGACGTGACGGTGGTCTCCATCTTCGTCAATCCGCTGCAGTTCGGCGCCAACGAGGACCTCGACAAGTATCCCCGCGATCTCGTGCGCGACAGCGCGATGCTTGAAGCCGCCGGCGTCGATTTCCTCTTCGCCCCAACCGTCGCGAACATGTATCCGCGGCCGATGGAAACGGTGGTCGACGTGCCGAAGCTCGGAAGCGAACTCGAAGGCGCGGCCCGGCCCGGCCATTTCGCCGGCGTCGCGACTGTGGTCACCAAGCTCTTCAACATCGTTCAGCCGGACACGGCCTATTTCGGCGAGAAGGACTACCAGCAGGTGGCGGTCATCCGCCGCATGGTCGAGGACCTCGCCCAGCCGGTGCGGATCGTTGCGGTCCCGACCGTGCGCGAGGCGGACGGCCTCGCCTGCTCATCGCGCAACGTCTATCTCTCGGCGGAAGAGCGCCGTGCGGCCGTGATCGTGCCACGCGCCCTCGACGAAGCCGAACGCCTGGTCCGCGACGGTGTTCGCGATCCGGCCGAGCTCGAGGCGAAGCTCGACGCCTTCGTCCGCAGCGAGCCGCTCGCCACGACGGAAGTCGTCGCCGTGCGTCATCCGGAAACGCTGGCACCACTCGACACGATCTCCGGCGCCGCTCTGATCCTGCTCTACGTGCGCATTGGCAGGACAAGGCTGCTCGACAACCGCGTGATCGATATCGCATCCGAAAACGGCATGGAGGCCGCCTGACATGAGCACCCCGCCCCGCCAGAAACGGCTGACACCGAATGACATCACGGCACTCAAGGGCGAGCGTCCGGTCGTTTCTCTCACCGCCTACACGACACCGATGGCGCGCCTGTTCGACCCGCATTGCGACTTGCTGCTCGTCGGCGACAGCCTCGGCATGGTGCTCTATGGCCTCGACACCACGGTTAGCGTCACCGTCGACATGATGATTGCCCATGGACAGGCCGTCATGCGCGGCGTCAGCCGCGCCTGCGTTATCGTTGACCTGCCCTTCGGCTCCTATCAGGAATCGAAGGAACAGGCTTTCCGCACGGCCGCCCGCATCATGAAGGAAACCGGCTGCGACGGCGTCAAGCTCGAAGGCGGCGAGGAAATGGCGGAAACCGTCGCCTTCCTGGTGTCACGCGGCGTGCCGGTCTTCGGCCATGTCGGCCTGATGCCGCAGCAGGTCAACACCTCGGGCGGTTACCGTTCCAAGGGTCATACCGACAAGGAAGCCGACAAGATCCGCAGGGATGCCCGCGCCATCGACGAAGCCGGCGCCTTCGCCATGGTGATCGAGGGAACGGTCGAGCCGCTCGCCCGGGAGATCACCGGTGCGGTATCGGCCGCGACGATCGGCATCGGCGCTTCACCCGCCTGTGACGGCCAGGTGCTGGTGTCGGACGACATGCTCGGCCTGTTCAACGATTTCAGGCCGCGCTTCGTCAAGCATTTCGCCGAACTGGCCGACGTCATCTCCACGGCGGTCCAGGACTATGCGACGGAGGTCCGCGCGCGGACATTTCCGGGCCCCGAACATACCTTTCAGCTCCGTCCGAAGAAGTAGGATCGGAGGCACGACATGTCCCGGCGCCCTTCAGTCGCCGGGCGCCTTTTCGAGCTGGTAGATCGCGTCGTTGATGACATCCACCTGGTTCACGATCACCGACTGCGCGTCGTAAAGCCCGCGATTGTAGAAATGCGCGCCGATCTCCTTGGCGAAGAAGGTCAGGATCGCCTCGGCCTCGAACCGCCCGACGTCGAGGTCGAATTCGGAGAGGAAGTAGTCCCTCACCCGGGCGACGATCGCCGCCTGATCGTCGTTAGAGAAATCGAGTTTCGGCATCCGCCTGCTCCTTCAGCGAGGGTCGCTGCCGCCGGAGCGTGCCACGACAGGTAAGGCGAATCAATCGATCCATCAGGCGAATTCAATTGTCCGACGGGCGCCTCGCCTCTATCTCTTCCGCAAAAGGAAGCCTTCATGAAATCCGACCTTTTCGACGGCCTGCGCGGCAGTACGCCGATCCTGATCTCGACCATTCCCTTTGCCGCGCTTTATGGTGCCGTTGCCGTCGCCAACGGCCAGACGGTCGCGGAGGCGACGCTGATGAGCGCCATCGTCTTTGCCGGCGCGAGCCAGCTGGTCGGCATCGAGCTCTTCGGCCATGACGTGCCGATGTGGGTGATCGTGCTGTCGATCTTCGCCGTCAACTTCCGCCACATCCTCTATTCGGCGGCGATCGCCCCCTTCATCCGGCATTTCTCGCCGCTCCAGAAGGCGCTCTCCTTCTTTTTCCTCACCGATCCGCAATTCGCCGAGACGCTGACGCGCGGCGAGACCGGCCGGTCCGTCTCCTTCGCCTGGTATTTCGGTTTCGCCGCGACGATCTATGTCGGCTGGGTGGCGACGACGACCATTGGCGCCTACTTCGGCAGCATGATCGGCAACCCGGCGGCAATCGGCATCGACGTGCTGCTGCCGATCTACTTCATGGGACTGGTCCTCGGCTTCCGCCGACGGGCGAACTTCCTGCCGGTGGTCGCCGTCAGCGCCGCCGCCTCCATCGTTGCCTACCGCATGGTCGGCACGCCCTGGCACGTCAGCATCGGCGCACTCGCAGGCGTGGTGCTCGCCGCACTGCTGCCGCCGAAAGCTGCTGCGCCGCTGCCGGTACCGGCGGGCGCGGAGGCCGGCGAATGAGCGAGTTCCTCACGCCCTACATGACGCTCCTGATCGTCGCCGCGGCGGCCGCGACCTACCTCACCCGCATCGGCGGCTATCTGCTGATCGCGCGGCTGAAGACCGTGCCGCCGCGCCTCGAGGCGGCGCTGAGCGCCGTTCCGGCGGCCGTGCTGACGACGCTCGTCGCCCCCGCCTTCTTTACCGGCGGCACCGACGTCAAGGTCGCCATGGCGGTCGCCCTTGCCGTCGGCCTGCGGTTCTCCGCCATCCCGCTCCTCCTTTCCGGATGGATCGCGGTGATGGCGATGCGCTATTTCATCGGCTGAACGGCTCGGTCACCCGCTCGAGCCAGGCCCGCGTCTCGTCATCCGGAATGAGCGGCATCAGCTCCTCGCGTGTGCGGCGATGATAGGCATCGAGCCAGTCGAGCTCCTCCGCCGTCAGCAGGTCGGTGACGACGAGGTACTTGTCGATCGGCACATAGGTCAGCGTCTCGAAGCCGAGCATCGGCATGTCGCCGCCCTCGACCGGCTCGGCCTCCCGCACATAGACGAGATTTTCGATCCGGATGCCGAAGACGCCGGGGCGATAGTAGCCGGGCTCGTTGGAAAGGATCATGCCCGGCAGCAGCTCCTGGGTCGAAAGCCTCGCGATGCGCTGCGGCCCCTCATGCACCGAAAGATAGGAGCCGACGCCGTGGCCGGTCCCGTGGGCGAAATCCGCCCCCGCCTTCCAGAGCGCGATGCGTGCCAGCGGGTCGAGGTCGCAGCCGCGCGTCCCCTTCGGGAACCGTGCCGTGCTGATCGCGATCATGCCCTTGAGCGCCAGCGTGAAGAAGCGCTTCTTCTCGTCCGATACCGGCCCGACGGCGACGGTGCGGGTGATGTCGGTCGTGCCGTTGACGTACTGCGCACCGGAATCGATGAGGAAGAGTTCGCCGGAATCGATCGTCCGGTCGGTCTCGGTCGTCACCCGGTAGTGCATGATCGCCGCATGCTCGCCGGTGCCGGAAATCGTGTCGAAAGAAATGTCCTTCAGCGGGTTCTGCATCCGCTCGCCGACGCGCCGACGCGCCTCTTCGAGCGCCTGGATCGCCCCGATCTCGGTCACCGTGCCCGGTCGCTGGCGGTCGAACCAGGAGAGGAACTCGACGACGGCCACCCCGTCCTGCACGTGCGCGACGGCCGAGCCGTTGAGTTCGACGGTGTTCTTGACCGCGCGCGGGATCTTCGCCGGATCATTGCCCTCCACCACCGTGCCGCCGTGATCGCGGATCAATTCCGAGAGCGCGAACGGCGCCAGGTCGGGATCGACGAGGATGCGGGCACCCGAGGCGGCGAGCGCCTGGAGCCGCGGCGAAAGCTCCAACGGCTCGACCTGCGTGCAGAGCCCGGCGAGATAGGTCTCCGCCTCTATCCCGGTCTTGCGCTCGTCGAGGAAGAGCACGGCATGTCCGTTCGCCTCGATGATCGCGCGCGCCAGAGGATGGGGCGTATGCGGCACGTCACTGCCGCGGATGTTGAAGATCCAGGCGACCGACGAGGGATCGGTGACGAGGACGGCGGACAGGTCCTTCTCGCCGAGTTCCCGGGCGATGCGGGCGATTTTCTCCTCGGCAGGAACGCCGGAATACGACTGCGACTGGATCGAGACGGCACCGAGCGGTTCGGCCGGCCGATCGGTCCAGAGCGTATCCAGCGGGTTTTCCCGCAGCAGCACCAGCGCGCCGTCCTTCTCCGCGAGTGCCTTTTCCAGCCGCCGGACTTCCGCGCCGGTATGCAGCCATGGATCGATGCCGAGGCGGAACCCTTTCCGCACGTGGGCCCCGATCCACTTGTGCGGCGGCTCGCCGACGAGATCCCCGCCCTTGAAGACGGAAGGATCGACCTGTTCGGCAAGCTGCGTCACATAGCGGCCGTCGACGAAGACGATCGCCTCCGCCATGGTGACGAGCACCTGCCCCGCCGATCCCGTGAAGCCGGTGAGCCAGGCGAGCCGCTCGGCGGATTCGGGAACATACTCGCCCTGATACTCGTCGGCCCGCGGCACCAGGAAACCGTCGATGCCGAGCTCGGCGAACCGCGCCCGCAGCGCCTCGATGCGTGCACGGCCGAACTGTGGAGTGGACTTCACCTCGAAGGATTGAAACATGACGGACTCGCTCTGACTGATGACTGCTTTGCCTTATAGCAAGAGCCGAGCCCGGTTCATCAGGTTTTCTCGGACCGGTGCACACCGGGACAAGGCAGCGTCAGCCGGAATCGGCGGCAGACTGCCTCCTTTTTGTTCAAGGCAGCAAGGTACGAGCCAAAGCGGCGAGCAATTCATGCATAGAACGCATAACACCCATGAGGGATTACCCTCTGCCGCCCGGCGCCGGAGTCACTATATTTCAGTCATCGAACGGGCGGGATCGCCGCCCGGCACGAAAGGAACACGAAGATGGCAAGCTCTTTCCTTCGCAGGGCGTATCAGCGGATCATCGAAGCGCGCGAGCGTCAGGTCAGCCGTTATGTCAATGACGCGCTGCTGTCTCTGGACGACAAGACGCTGGAATCCATGGGCACCAGCCGCGCCGAACTCCGCCGCAAGCGGGCAACAGGCTCCGTATTCTGATCGAGCGCCGCGCAGGCCCCTCCTCCTCCCAGGTCTGCGCCGGCGCCGGAATACGCGACACGCATGGGCTTCTCCTCCTCCCAAGCCCGTGCATCGATCAGTCGATCTGATCGGAAAGGCGGCATCCCCGGATGCCGCCTTTCGTATTTCGGGACTTGTATTGAGCCATGCGCCAAAAGCAATACTGCGATGCAGCAAAGCCTCGACATCAGCCGCGCAAGTGGATCGTCACCCAGCCGTTGCGCCAGATCGTGCGGACGTGCTTCAGCCCGGCACCGTTATAGGCGGCGATCACCTTCCACCGCTGGCTTGCGAGAATCCCCGACAGGATGACCGACCCGCCGCCCGAAAGGTTGGCGACCAGCTGCGGCGCCATCTTCATCAGCGGCCGCGCGAGAATGTTGGCAATGATCAGGTTGAACGGACCGTATTTGCCGAACGCCGTCGAGTGAAAGCCGGGCGCGACCCGGAACTCGATGCCTGAGACAATGCCGTTGCGACGGGCGTTTTCCTTGGCGACACGCACCGCGATCGGATCGATGTCGGTCGCGAGCACCGGGATCGGCAGAAGGCGGCGCACAGCGATCGCCAGAACGCCGCTTCCCGTCCCGAGGTCGAGCGCGTTGCGGGGGCGTTCCGCCCGCGTGACGTCGGCAATCATTTCGAGGCAGCCCGCCGTCGTTCCGTGATGGCCCGTCCCGAAGGCCTGGCCGGCGTCGATCTCGATGGCGAGGTCGTTGACCTGGACCTTGTCGCGGTCATGCGAGCCGTGAACGAGGAAGCGTCCGGCGCGAACCGGCGTCAGTCCTTCGAGCGACTTGGCGATCCAGTCGATGTCGGGGATAACTTCGCTCTCGATTTCGAGCGACGAAAAATCTTCGGCGAGCATCTCTCGCAGGCGTTCGTGGACCTCCGCCTCCTCGTCCGCCATCAGATAGATCGAGGCTTCCCAGACGTCGTTCTTCTCGTCGATCTCGGTGGTCGCGATCGCGTAATCCTCCTCGCCGAAGAAACTGGTCATCAACTCGAGGATGTCGTTCGCCACCTTTTCGGTGACGGTTACGTAGAGACGGATTTCACTCACGACGGGCCTTCCTGGTAATGGAAACGGGCAGGACCACCGGCCCTGCCCTCTGTCGTCGTCTCCGGTACAACGCCGGGCCGCCGCTGGCAACCTGGGAGATGCGTGCAGCACCGCCGGCGGCGTCAGCCGTTCTTGAGATTTTCGAGCTTCTGCACCGCCACGTCCGGGTTTTCGCCATAGGAAATGGTGCCCTTGAACCGGCCCTCTGCGTCGAGCAGGAAGACGGACGCCGTGTGGTCCATCGTGTAGTCGCCGTTCGGGTCCTTCTCGTCGAGCGGGATCTTCTTGGCGTAGACGCGGAAGCCCTTGATGACCTCGGCCACCTTCTCCGGCGGGCCGGCGATGCCGATCACCCGCTTGGTGACGTTGGAAATGTAGTTGTTGAGCAGTTCCGGCGTATCGCGCTCCGGATCGACGGTGACGAAATAGGCCTGCAGCCGGGTGCCGTCCGGATCGACCTTCTCCAGCCATCCGTTAAGCTCGAAGAGCGTCGTCGGGCAGATTTCCGGGCAATGGGTGAAGCCGAAGAAGAGCGCCGTCGGCTTGCCGCGGAACGCCTGTTCGGTGATCGGCTTGCCGGTCTGGTCGACGAGCTGGAACGGCACGCCGAACGGCGCTTCCGCGATCTGCTCCTTCGACTGTGTGACCTGGAAGGTCAGCCATCCGAGCAGCCCGGCGAAAACGAGAACGCCTCCCCAGAGAATGATCCGCAGCGTCTTCATTTGTCCCTGTCCTGTTTCTATCGGGCCGAATGCAAGGGAGTCGCTCCGGCACACATCATGTCCCGCTGATACAACCCGGCGGAGGTCAGCGCAATTCAAGAGGCGGTTATCTTGGAAAAGCGCGCGGATTTGTCTCTCCGCTTCAGAAGCAGTTGGGAAGCCCGTTTTCCATATAGGCGAGCACGATTGCCGACCCATAGTTCAACCAACCCGCGAAAACGGCGCCCGTCACCATCGCGCCGGCGCCGAAAAGCGCGGCCCAGAGGGCAAATGCCGGAGATTTTCTCGCCTGCTGTTCCATGCGGTCTTCATACCTCCTCCGGCCGCCCGGGAGAAGTCCCAATCTTGCCCGCGCGCTTTGCGAAGAAGATGGACAAAGGCCGCTGATCTGCAATCCTGCCTTCCGGAATATCTGCCGGAAGTCTTGGGAGGGGCACATGGGAGAACAGGCAATCGGCGCCGCAACGCCGCACAAGATCCGCATCAGGTCGGTCGGCCTTGCAGATGTGAAAATGGCGCTGCGGGAGGGCTGGAAGGATTTCGCCCGGCACCCGCTTTTCGGCCTGTTCTTCGGCGGCATCTATGCTCTCGGCGGCCTTTTCATCGTCGTCATGCTCAGCTTCTACCACCAGCCCTGGATGATCATCCCGGTTGCCATCGGCTTTCCGTTGATCGGGCCTTTCGTCGCTGTCGGGCTTTACGAGGTGAGCCGCCGCGACGAATCGGGTCTGCCGATCACGTGGCACGGCATCCTGGCGGAGGTCTTCCGGCAGCGGGAGCGCCAGCTCTCCTGGATGGCCTTCGTGGTGCTCTTCGTCTTCTGGGTCTGGATCTACCAGGTGCGCCTGCTACTTGCGCTTTTCCTCGGCTTCAAGATTTCCGCCTCGCTCCCGGTCTTCCTGGAGGTGGTGACCACGACGCCGGAAGGCCTGCTCTTTCTGGCGGTCGGCACGATCGTCGGGGCCGTCATCGCGACCGCGCTCTTCAGCGTGACGGTCGTCTCGATGCCGCTGCTGCTCGACCGCGACATCGACTTCGTCACCGCGATGATCACCAGCGTGCGGACCGTCGCTGAGAACCCCGTGGCGATGCTGGGCTTCGGCGCCATTGTCGCCGCCGCGGCCGTCGTGGCGATGGTGCCGCTGTTTGCCGGCCTGCTCGTCGTGCTGCCGGTTCTCGGACACGCAACCTGGCATCTCTACCGGCGCGTCGTCGCCATCGACTGAGGAGACACGGAGCCCCCCAGGATTAGCGGATGTTTAAGGAATCTCTGCCAGTCTCGCGGGGCGAAGATGATTCCGCAAGGATCGTTTGGACATCACGTCCGCCGGGATGGCCGATCCATCTCCTCGGTACTCCGCAGTGATCATGCACCACCGACGCGAAAGCGGGGCACGGCTCCGTCGTGACGCAGCGGACGACGCAATGCCGCCGCGCCGACCGGACCCGATCCGCGCCGCCGGCAAACCGGGAAGAGTTCAGACATGACGAACGCAATCAAGCAGTCAGGCGCCTATCTGGAAATCGTATCCTTCCACCTTGGCGATCAGGAATTCTGCATCGACATCATGGCGATCCGCGAAATCCGCGGCTGGGCGCCGGTGACGCCGATGCCGCACACACCGCCTTACGTCCTCGGCCTCATCAACCTGCGCGGCGCCGTCATCCCGGTCATCGACATGGCCTGCCGTCTCGGCATGAAGATGACGGAACCCTCCGAGCGCGCCGCCATCATCGTCACCGACATCGCCGGAAAGCTCGTCGGACTCCTCGTCGAGCAGGTTTCCGACATGATGACGATCCGCGCCGAAGACCTGCAGCCGGCCCCCGAAATCATTCCGGAAGCCCAGCGCGCCTTCTGCCGCGGCATCGTCGCACTCGAAAAGTCGATGGTCTGCTTCCTGAACCTCGACACCGTCATCGCCGACGAGCTCGCGCAGGCCGCCTGACCGGCGCTCCAGACCAATGCGCGGGCTGCCTCCGCGAGGCGGCCTCCTGCGGCATTGCCACATCCGCATGAACATCCCCGGAATGGAAAAGGCCCTGGAAACGGATCGTTCCCAGGGCCTTCGTCTTTCAACGACCGCGGACGTGAGCCCTTGGCCGAGCAATATTGGCAAGACATGCGTGTGAAATGCGGTGATGGGGTAGATCGCCGATTTCACAACACATCGGTTGTATCCTGCCTCAAATCCCATCACATCTGAAGGTGGAAAATCGCGCCCTGTCGCATTTTCGATACGGCTACCCGACCTTTTTTGGTCATTCTGGAACGCCGGGCCATAGCCCGCATCCCGTTTCACCGTGGCTTGCCGTTCGTCCAGGTCACCGGCTGGTCGAACAGCGGAACGGTCGAGATCGCCATTTTGGCCGATCCCTCCACCACCTGGCGGGAATGGACGAGATAGATGAGCGTGTCGTTCGCCTTGTCGTAGATGCGGTTGACGACGAGTTTCTTCCAGATGAGCGACATGCCCTCGCGGAACACCTCCTCGCCCTCCTCGGACAGATCGATGTCGCCGATCTCGATCGGGCCGGTCTGACGGCACGCGATCGAATTGTTCGACGGATCCTCGAACCAGTTGCCCTTCGAGAGCCGGTCGATGATCGAGCGGTCGAAATAGGTGACGTGGCAGGTGACCCCCTTCACCTGCGGATCGGTGACGGCCTCGATGACGATATCATTGCCGACCCAGTCCACCCCCACCTTGCCGACCACCTCGGCGGCGGCGGGAATGCTGCCCGCGAGAATGAGTGCTGCGGCGAAAATCGGCTTGCGGAAGGGCATGGCTTCGCTCCTGTTCTGTGTTCGGACCTTATGTGGCGTCGGGCCCCGCCCGCGACAAGCGCCACTCATCCACCGAAGCGACGCAGTCTCTACCCTTGAAGAACAGGCATCTTCCGCGCCCGTTTGGCAAAGGAACAGGCCTCGTAGCCACCCCGGCGCAGTCGTCCCGGATTGACACCGGCGCGCTCGGCAAGCGCACCGATCCCGCTGACACCGGCCTCCTCGGCCATGGCAAGCGTTGCGAGCGCGCAGACGCGCGCGTCCTCAGCCGCATTGTGATGCTCGAAGGAAAGGCCGAGATGATCGGCGAGGCTGTTCAGCCGATGAGACGGCAGGTCCGGCCAGTGGCGCTGGGCGAGCTTGACGCTGCAGTAGTAGGAGAGTTCCGGATAGGCGAGGCCGTAGAAATCGAGGCTCGCCCGCAAGACGGAAAAGTCGAAGGAGGCGTTGTGTGCGATCATCGCCGCGCCGTGGAAGTCTTCGAAGAACTCCCCCATCACGTCGGGGAATTCCGGCTGATCGGCCACGTCTTCCGGACGAATACCGTGGATCGCGATGTTGAACGACGAAAAGCGCATGCCCGGCGGACGGATCAGCCGCTCCTCGACCCGCACGACGGCACCGTCCTCGATCCAGGCAAGCCCGATCGAACAGGCGCTGGCGCGTGCTTCGCTGGCGGTCTCGAAGTCGATGGCGATGGTCTTGCCGGAGAACGGATAGCTGGACATGATCAAGCCATAGGGCGGACCGGGGATTCGGGCAAGATCCGCTCCGCATGAGCGTCCGAGCTTGACCCGGCTGCCGGCAGCCTCCATTCTGAGAGCATGTTCGCGATCCGACAGACCGCAGTGATGACCTTCGTAGCAGTCACCCCTTATCAGGGTGTCTGGGTCGGGTCGCGTCGATAAGGAACGAACCATCTCAGAAGCCCTACCGAGGCGAGTAGGGTTCGAGATGCCCGCTCTCCCCGTCAACCAAGGAGAGTGCAATGTCCCTTCAAGATCCGTGTTCATGTCCCCGACCGACGAACTGGCCGGACGGACTGCAGATTCGCGCAAGGACGGCGACGGATGTGGCGGGCTTAGCGGACTTGCACAACATGCCGGGTTACCGGTCCGGAACGCTACGCCTGCCCTACCAGAGCGCCGACGACGTCAGGCGCGCAATCGAAGCGCAGGGTGCCGGCGTCACGGCCCTCGTCGCCGTAATGGACGGCCGGATCGTCGGAGACATAGGTCTGCATGGCTTTCAAGGCCGCAGGTCACACGTCGGCATGATCGGCATGGGCGTACATGACAACTACATCCGTCGGGGGATCGGACGCGCGCTCCTCAGCGAGATCGTCAGGATCGCCGACGAATGGCTGAACATCCGGCGCCTCGAACTCACGGTCTACACGGACAATCAGCCGGCTATTCGGCTTTACGAACACTTCGGCTTTCGCGTGGAAGGAACCCTGAGGGACTATGCTTACCGTGCTGGCCGCTACATGGACGCACATACCATGGCGCGTCTCCGTGCCGATCAGGCGGAGAGGAGCGTGAGGCGGTTCGCGCCTCACGACGCCCACCTTCACCTTATCCGGCCTTTTCCGCCCTTCCCCCTCGACTTTCGCGGGCAACACGGGTAGGAACGGCCCAAACACCCGCAAGAGGCGGGCGCGGCGCATCGGACCGCAGACACTCCTGATTTCGAAAGACGATTTCCATGACTGATTTTGACGGCATCGTTCCGGCGATCGCCGAGGCCTTGCGCAAGCGCGGCTACGAGACGCTCACCCCCGTGCAGCAGGCGATGCTCGACCCCGAGCTCGAGGGCCGCGACGCGCTCGTCTCCGCCCAGACCGGCTCCGGCAAGACCGTCGCCTTCGGGCTTGCACTCGCGCCGACGCTGCTTGCCGGCGAAAGCCGCTTCGGCCGTGCCGGGGCGCCGCTGGCGCTCGCCATCGCCCCGACGCGCGAGCTCGCCATGCAGGTGAAGCGCGAACTCGAATGGCTCTACGAGTTCACCGGCGCCACGATCGCCTCCTGCGTCGGCGGCATGGACATCCGCAACGAACGCCGGGCCCTCGAACGCGGCGCCCACATCGTCGTCGGCACGCCGGGCCGCCTGCGTGACCATCTCACCCGCGGCGCGCTCGACCTTTCGGCGCTGCGCGCCGTCGTCCTCGACGAGGCGGACGAGATGCTGGATCTCGGCTTCCGCGAGGATCTCGAATTCATCCTCGAAGCCTCGCCGGACGACCGCCGGACGCTGATGTTTTCGGCGACCGTGCCGCGCTCGATCGCCGATCTCGCCCGCAGCTACCAGCGCGATGCCCGCCGCATCGCCACGACCTCCGAGCAGAAGCAGCATGTCGACATCGAATATCGCGCGCTCGCCGTCGTTCCCGCCGACCGCGAGAACGCCATCATCAACGTGCTGCGCTATTACGAGGCGCGCAACACCATCGTCTTCTGCTCGACCCGCGCAGCGGTGAACCACCTGACGGCACGGCTCCATAACCGCGGCTTCTCCGTCGTCGCCCTTTCCGGTGAGTTGAGCCAGAACGAGCGCACCCACGCGCTGCAGGCGATGCGCGACGGCCGCGCCCGCGTCTGTATCGCGACCGATGTTGCCGCCCGCGGCATCGACCTGCCGGGCCTCGAACTCGTCATCCACGCCGACCTGCCGACCAATTCCGAAACGCTGCTCCATCGCTCCGGCCGCACCGGCCGCGCCGGCAACAAGGGCATCTCCGCGCTGATCGTTCCGGTCAACCAGCGCCGCAAGGCCGAGCGCCTGCTGCAGGGCGCACGGATCACGCCGGTCTGGGCGAACCCGCCTTCTGCCGACGAGGTTCTCGCCCGCGACGGCGAGCGCATTCTTGCCGACCAGGCCTTCGCCGAAGCCGTGGCCGAGGACGAACAGCCGACGATCGCCGATCTTCTGGCGACCCACGGGGCGGAGAAGGTCGCCGCCGCCTTCCTTCGCATCTATCGTGCCGGCCGTTCGGCTCCCGAAGACCTCATTCCCGTCAATCTCGAAGCGAGCAAGCAGCGCCGCGAGCCCGACTACGCCAACCCGTCGAGCGCCGCCACGAAGCCGCGCGGCGATTTCGGCCCGAGCGTCTGGTTCTCGCTCTCGGTCGGCCGGCGGCAGAATGCCGAGCCGCGCTGGCTGATCCCGATGCTCTGCCGCAACGGCAAGATCACCAAGAACGAGATCGGCGCCATCAAGATGCAGCCGGAAGAAACCTTCGTCGAGATCGCGCAAGACGGCCTCGACACCTTCCTGCAGGCGATCGGACCGGGCGGCGCACTGGAGCGCGGGATCACCGTCCGGCAGCTTCCCGGCACGCCGGATTTCTCCGCACCGCCGAAGGAGAGAGCCCCGCGGCCGCCGCGCGAACGGGAGGAATTCGCGCCACGTGGCGAAAAGCGGCCCTACGCCAAAAAGACCGAGGAGACCGGTCGCCGTCCGCGCCGTGACGACCTCTCGGCGGTGGATGCCGAGGTCTGGGCGGATGCTCCGGCACGGCCGAAACGCTTCGATGACCGCAGCGACCGTCCCGCCCAGAAGCCCTACGCCAAGAAGGCGAGACCCGAATGGTCCGACCGTGACAGGGCCTCCGATGATCGCCGGAGCGACCGGCCGAAGGGCGACGGAAAGGCCTTTGCCGGCAAGAAGGATTTTTCCGGCAAGAAGGACTTCGCAGGAAAGCCGAAGGGCAAGTTCGGCGGAGCCGGCAACGGCGGCCCGAAGAAGGGCAAGCCCGGTAAGCCGAAAGGCTGACGGCATTCCACGCTGCACGCGGCTATCGTCTTCCGACCGCGGCAGCGCTCGCCCGACCGGTGAGCCTGCACGGCCGGAAGTTGCATCTATCGCCCCTTAGGCATGACCACAGCGGTCGCCGTCAGAGCTGCGCGGTGGAAGACGACGTTAAGGGATCGCGCGCCACTCACTTGCAGACACCGTCGAACTACCCTCGGCGGGGCAGAATGGAATTTCAACACCTTAGCTGAAAGCTAAGTGTTAGAAATTCCAAGTGAAGGGCAGCCACTCTCACTCCGCCGCCGGAGCGACCTCCCGCATATCCCGCTCCAGCATCTCGCCGTGCTTCTTCTTTGCCAGAAGTTCGCGGGCCTTGGCGTATTCCGGGTCGTTCCAGAACATCAGGCACCCGTTGCAGCCGCGCCCGCAGCAGCCTTCGACGCCCTTGCGCGAGGTCTTGGAGCGCTTGTCCATCACGTCCTCGGAGATCGCCTCCTGCAGCTTCTTAACGCCGTTGCGGTAGGCGCCCTCGTAGACCGTCTGGCCGAGCTCGATCTTCTGCGCCACCTTGTCGACGCGCAGCCGCTGCCATTCTTCCTCGGTAAGCGGCGCTTCCTTGCGGATGATGGTGAAGGGCGGGAACTTGGCGATCAGGTCCTCGACCTTCTCGCGGTCGAAGGCGGAAAACGGAACGAGGATCGGCCGCTGCGGCCCGGCATTGACCGTCTCGAGCGCGACGTCCGGCGCATCGGCATGGCGGAAGTCGTAGAGCCGCAGGAAGACGGTCTCGTCCGTCGCCGTCGGCGGGATGAGTTCCAGCACGTCGCCAGCTTCAAGCTTGTTCTTCACAGAGACGACGAAGCCGTCCTCGCGAACCTCCTGGATGATGCCCGCGAACTCCCAGGTGCCGAAGGTCTTGGTGTTTTCGTAATTGTGCGCGTAGTTCTGCAGCCGCCCCTCGTGGAAGGCGATGGTGAAGCCGCGGCTGCCGACTGTTTCGAGTTCGCGCATATAGGGTTCCGGCGACCAGTTCTGCGGATCGGCATAGTAGTCGTCGATCGCGCGGCGATAGGTGCGCGCCACCGTCGCGACGTAATAAGGCGATTTGTTGCGGCCCTCGACCTTCAGGCTGTCGATGCCAAGCTTCAGGTAGTCGTCGAGCTTCGGCATCAGGCACATATCCTTGGAGTTCAGGATATAGGAGCCGCGCGAATCCTCCTCGATCGGCATCAGCTCGCCGGGGCGAGCCCCCTCCTCCAGCACGAATTCGAAGAGCCCCTCGTTGTGCTCGTTGATTTCCAGTTCCTTGATGGTGCCGTCGCGGAGACGCAGATGCACCTTGTACTGCCAGCGGCAGGAATTGGCGCAGTTGCCCTGGTTCGCCCCGCGCTCGGCCATGAAGTTGGAAAGCAGGCAGCGCCCGGAATAGGTCATGCACATGGCGCCGTGGACGAAGGTTTCGAGCCGCACGTCGGGGCACTTCTCGCGGATCTCGGTGAGCTCGGAGAACGTCACCTCGCGGGCGAGCACGACGAGTTCGGCACCCTGCTCCTTCCATGCATCGACCGTCAGCCACGAACAGACATTCGCCTGCGTCGAGACATGCAGCTTCAGCTCCGGCGCGTGCTTGCGCAGGTAATGGAAGACGCCGGGATCGGCGACGATGACGCCGTCGGGCTGCACATCCTTCAAGACCGCGACGTAGTCGGCGACCTTCGGCACGTCCTTGTTGTGGGTGAAGAGGTTCAGCGTCAGGTAGACCCGAACGCCATGCTCATGGGCGAAGCGGATCCCCTCCTTCACGTCGTCGAGCGAAAGCTGCGACTTGGTCCGGAGCGACATGTCGGGCGTGCCCATGTAGACGGCGTCCGCTCCGTAGAGCACGGCCACCTTCAACCGCTCGAGCGAGCCGGCGGGCATCAGGAGTTCGGAACGTCTGGCAATTGCTGTCATCGGATGGATCAACCTTCTCGGGCGCGCCCCAGGCGCGCAATCTGGCAGGCCTATACACCAGAAGCGGCCACGGGGCCAGCAAGACGCGACCCGTTCGCAGAAAACCCGCGTCCGTTACGCCCCGATCAGCGCCAGCCACTCGTCCTCGTCCATCACCGCGACGCCGAGCTCGCGTGCCTTATCGAGCTTCGAGCCGGCGCCCGGACCCGCGACGACGTAGTCGGTCTTCTTCGACACCGAACCGGCCACCTTGGCGCCGAGGCTTTCCGCCCTCGCCTTCGCCTCGTCGCGGGTGAACTTTTCGAGCGAGCCGGTGAAGACGACAGTCTTGCCGGCGACCGGGCTTCCGGTTGCGACCGGCAGTTCGGCGGCAAGCGGCGTCACCTCGTCGAGCAGACGCGAGACGACCTCAATATTGCGCGGCTCCTTGAAGAATTCGACGATCGAGGTCGCGACCACCTCGCCGATGCCTTCGACGGCATTGAGCTCGTTCCAGGCGTCGCCGTGCATCGGTGCCGCGTCTTGCATCGCCCGCTGGAACGCTTCGTAGGTGCCGTAGGAGCGCGCGAGCAGCTTGGCCGTCGTCTCGCCGACATGGCGGATGCCGAGCGCGAAGATCAGCCGGTGGAGCGCGATCTCGCGCCGGCTGTTGATCGCCTCGAAGAGCTTGGTGACGCTCGTGCGCCCCCAGCCGTCGCGGTTCTCCAGCTTGTTCAGCGCCGACTGCTGCCGCCGCTCCAGCGTGAAGATGTCCGGCGCGGTCTTGATCTCCAGCGACGGATCGCCGCAATCGAAGAAGAAATCGACCTGCTTGGTGCCGAGCCCCTCGATGTCGAAGGCGTTGCGGGAAACGAAGTGCTTCAGATGCTCCTTTGCCTGCGCGCTGCAGACGAAGCCGCCGGTGCAGCGGCGGACGGAATCCATCCGGCCGGTCTTCTCGTTGACCTCGCGCACGGCATGGCTACCGCAGACAGGGCAGGTTTGCGGAAACTCGTAAGGCACCGCGTCGTCCGGCCGCTGGTCGAGCACCACGTCAACGATCTGCGGGATGACGTCGCCCGCCCGCTGTACGATCACCGTGTCGCCGATGCGGATGTCGCGGCCTTCGCGGATCGGTTCGCCGGAATTGCCGATTCCCTTGATGTAATCCTCGTTGTGAAGCGTGGCATTGGTGACGACCACGCCGCCGACGGTGATCGGCTCCAGCCGCGCGACCGGTGTCAGCGCACCGGTGCGCCCGACCTGGATGTCGATGCCGAGAAGCCGCGTCAGCGCCTGCTCGGCCGGAAATTTGTGCGCGGTCGCCCAGCGCGGCGAGCGCGAGCGGAAACCGAGCCGCTCCTGCAGGTCTAGGCGGTCGACCTTGTAGACGACGCCGTCGATGTCGTAGTCGAGGTCGGCGCGCATGAGGCCGATTTCCCGGTAGTGCGCGAGGACCTCCTCGATCGAATGCAGGCGCTTCATCAGCGGGTTGACCGGAAAACCCCATTCGCGGAACGTCTCGACGATCCCCATCTGGGTCTCCGCCGGCATGTTGGTCATCTCACCCCAGGCATAGGCGAAAAACTTCAGCTTGCGGCTTGCCGTCACCTTGGGGTCGAGTTGCCGCAGTGAACCGGACGCGGTGTTGCGCGGATTGACGTAGGTCTGCTTGCCTTCGGCCTCCATCTGCGCGTTGAGCGCGAAGAAGTCGCTCTTCGCCATGTAGACCTCGCCGCGAACCTCGACGACGTCCGGCGCACCGGCCGGCAACTCGCGCGGGATCTCGCGGATGGTCAGGATGTTCGCCGTGACGTTCTCGCCCGTCGTGCCGTCGCCACGGGTCGCCGCCGTCACCAGACGGCGGTTCTCGTAGCGGATCGACATCGAGAGGCCGTCGATCTTCGGCTCGGCGGTAAAGGCGATCGAATTGTCCGGCAGACGGCCGAGGAATCGGTAGACCGAGGCTACGAAGTCGGCGACGTCCTCGTCGGTGAACACGTTGTCGAGCGACAGCATCGGCCGGGCATGGACGACCTGCGCGAAGGCGCCGGCGGGCGCCGCCCCGACACGCCGCGACGGGCTGTCTTCGCGGACGAGCGCGGGGAACCGCGCCTCGATCGCGTCGTTGCGCAGCTTCAGGGCATCGTAGTCGGCGTCGGAAATCTCCGGCTGGTCCTTGCCGTGATAGAGCGCGTCGTGGTGGGCGATCTCCTTTGCGAGCCGCGCGAGCTCGGCGGCCGCCTGCTCCTCGGTCAGATCCTCGACTGCAATCGTGTCATTCGCCATCGCCGCTCTCCAGAATGGGACCTGCCGGTATTAGCCGAATTCTCGCGAATGAAAAGACGTCTCCGCTCAGTCGACGACCGCTTTCGAAATGTCGATCCGGGCGGTGATCGGCAGGTGGTCGGACGCCTCGCGGGCAAGCGGCGAGTCGTGCACGCTGATGTCGGCGACCAAGCCGGACCGGTTGGCCATGATCCGGTCGAGGGCAAGCACCGGCAGACGCGCCGGATAGCTCGGCACCGGCGGCGGGAGCGGTCCGAACGCCCGCTCGAACCGTATGAGCGAGGAGCCCTCGCCGAGCCGCCACTCGTTGAAATCGCCCATCAGCACCGTCGGCTTTTCCTCCCGCTCCGTCATGATGTCGACGATCACGTCGGCCTGCTGGCGCCGCGCCCAGCGCAGCAGTCCGAGATGGGCGGCGATGACGCGAAGCCCGAGCCCGCGACGAAGGTCGATCTCGGCCACGACGGCGCCGCGCGGCTCGAGCCCCGGCAACGCGACCTGGTGGACGTCCTTGACCGCCCCTTCCTTGAAGAGCAGCACGTTGCCACGCCAGCCGTGGGACTTCGGCTTGTGCAGGACCGGGATGTGGGTGAGCCCCATCTCCAGCCTGAGCCGCGGCAGATCGAGGAGCCCGGACCTTTCACCGAAACGCTCGTCCGCCTCCTGCAGCGCGATCACGTCCGGATCCATCTCGCGGATCACTTCCATCACCCGTTCGGGATCGAACCTTCCATCGGTGCCGACGCATTTGTGGACATTGTAGGAGGCGACGACCATGCTCTCCTCGGAGCGCTGATGCGGCGTATGCGCCGCCGGCCGGTCGTGCCGGTTCCGGATCGAGGTGATCATCGTCCGCGCGATGTTCCCGGTCTTTCTTCTCATGCCTGAACCGTTCTTTCCCAAGACAAACATCGACCTTCCTCAAAGATAGGGCGAACCGAGCCAGAGAACACGGTCGAAAAGCCTGAGAATGAAAGGTCGGTGGCGAAGCGCCTCGAGCGTGATCTCCTCCGCGCTCTCCCGCGCGGCGGCGATCCTCGCGTCGATGCGTTCGGCGAAATGCGGATCATAGACTTCGAGGTCGACCTCGAAATTGAGCCGCAGCGAACGGGAATCGAGGTTTGACGACCCGATGAAGCTCCATTGCCCGTCGATGGTCATCAGCTTGGAATGGTCGAACGGACCCTTTGCACTCCAGATGCGGCAACCGTCCTTCAGGATCTGGTCGAACTGAGCCATCATCGCGTGGCTGACGATGGCGAGATTGTTCTGCGAGGGAACGATGATGTCGACGGCCACCCCGCGCCTTGCCGCGGTCGCCAGCGCCCCGAGCAGGATGTTGTCGGGAAGGAAGTACGGCGAGACGATTCGGATCGAGCGCTCGGCGACCGAAAACGCGCCCATCAGCACCTTGTGATTGCATTCGAGATTCGTGTCGGGGCCGGAGGCGATCACCCGGACGAAGGACGGCGCTCCCGGAGCTGCCTCGCCCACCGAGAGCGTCCAGGCATCGCTCTTCAGTTCTTCCCCCGTCTCGAAGGCCCAGTCCTCCGCCGCCACGGCGAGCAGGTCGGCGACCACCGGTCCGGTCAGCCGGAAATGCGTGTCGCGGGCGCCGTCCTTGCCCATGAACCCCTCGCGGATGTTCATGCCGCCGGCGAAGGCGACGGCGCCGTCGACCACCATGATCTTCCGGTGCGTGCGAAGATTGGCGTAAGGCAGGCGGAGCCCGAGGATGACCTTGCCGTTGAAGGCGGCGGCCGCAACACCGGCGTCCTTCAGGTAGCTCAGGATGCTCGGCGTGCTGTAGCGGGCGCCGACCGCATCGACAAGAACCCGAACCTCGACGCCGCGCCTGTGCGCCGCGATCAGGCAGTCGGCCATCCTGAGCCCCGCCGTGTCGCGATCGAAGATGTAGGTTTCGACGAGGATCGAGCGCCGCGCGCCCTCGATCGCCGCAGCCATGGCATCATAGGTCTCGTCGCCGGAGCAAAGGATCGAAAGACTGTTCCCGGATGACAGCGAATTGCCGGTCACCCGGTCGCCGAGAACCTTCAATGCGGCCATTGGCCGGCCGAACTGCCGTTCGACCTCACCGGCCGGCAGGTGGAACTGCGACAGGACACGCCGGAGGGCCTCGTGACGGTGGGGCCGCCGCTGGAGGATGGATTTCCGGCGCATGCGGTTGACGCCCACGAGGGCATAGACGAGCGCGCCGACGATCGGGGACAGGATGATGATGCCGACCCAGCCGATCGCAGAACGCACCTCGCGCTTCGTCATCGCTGCGTGAACGGCCGCGATCGTGCCCATCCCGATCGACAGGACGGCAAGGACCTCCGGCCAGTAGCTTTGCAGCGTTTCGAACATCGAAGCGGAGGGAAACAGGTTTGTAGCTGGAATGCAATCGCCGTCCGCGGGCGAAAGCGTTCCCGCGTCAGTTTTCGCCGGCGAGAAGCCGTGCCGCCGCCGCCCGCGCCTCGTCGGTCACCGAGGCACCGGCAAGCATGCGCGCGATCTCTTCACGGCGATGTTCGGGTTCCATCGTCGCGACCCTGGTCGCAATCTTGTCGCCGGCGTCGCCGACCGGCCCCTTGGAGATCAGCAGATGAGTCGCGGCGCGTGCGGCGACCTGCGGCGCGTGGGTGACGGACAGCACCTGCACCTTGTCGGAGAGCCGCTTCAGCCGCTGGCCGATGGCATCCGCCACAGCACCGCCGACGCCGGTGTCGATCTCGTCGAAAACGAGGGTGGGCGCCGAGCCGCGGTCGGCGAGCGCAACCTTGAGCGCCAGCAGGAAGCGCGAGAGCTCGCCGCCCGAGGCGACCTTCATGATCGGCCCCGGCCGCGTGCCGGGATTGGTCTGGACGTGGAATTCGACGGTATCGATGCCCTCGGCGGTCGCGGCCTCCGGATCGGACATCACCTCGACCATGAAACGGGCGCGCTCGAGCTTGAGGGCCGGCAGTTCCGCCATCACGGCCTCCGAGAGGGCCGTCGCCGCATTCGCGCGCTTGGAGGAAAGCGCCGCCGCGCGGTGGTCGTAGGCGGCCTTCGCCTCGGCGACCGCGGCCTCCATCTGCCCGAGCCGCTCCTCGCCCGCATCGAGATCAGCGAGCTCGGCGACCATCCGCTCGGCGAGCGCCGGAAGCTCGGTGACCGGCACGGAATATTTGCGTCCTGCCGCCCTGAGCGCAAACAGGCGCTCCTCCACCCGCTCCAGTTCGCGCGGGTCGAATTCCGTCCGGCGCAACGCCGCCTCGACCTCCATCTGGGCGTTGGAGAGGGTGTCAAGCGCCGCGTCGAGAAGCTGCACAGTGTCTTCGAGAAGGCCGGGCGCCTCGTGGCTCTTGCGCTCGAGCCGTCGCATCAGCGAGGCGATCATCGGAACGGGGGAGCTGTTGCCGTTGAGGAACTCGGATGCCTCGGCGATATCGCCGGCGATGCGCTCCGCCTTCTGCATCTGCGAACGGCGGTCCGCGAGTTCGTCCTCCTCGCCGTCGCGCGGCGAAAGAATCTCCAGTTCCTCGACCGAGGCTCTCAGATATTCCGCTTCGCGCGCCGCCGCCTCGACCCGTGCACGGTGGGCCTTCAGCTGCCGATCGGCATCCTTCCAGCGACGGTAGGTCTCCGAGAGTTCTGCCACCTCCTCCGTCAGCCCTGCGAAGGCATCGAGAAGGGTGCGGTGGGCATCGGTGTCGACGAGTGCCCGGTCGTCGTGTTGTCCGTGGATTTCGACGAGCAGCTGGCCTGCCTGGCGCATCAGCTGCACGCTCACCGGCTGGTCGTTGATAAAGGCGCGGGTGCGGCCGTCGGCCGATTGCACCCGCCGGAAGATAAGGTCGCCGTCCTCGTCGACGCTGTTTTCCCGCAGCAGCACGCGGACCGGATGGGCGTGAACCACGTCGAAGACGGCCGTCACCTGGCCCTTGTCCTCGCCGTGACGGACGAGAGAGCCGTCACCACGGCCGCCGAGCGCCAGCGACAGGCTGTCGAGCAGGATCGACTTGCCGGCGCCCGTCTCGCCGGTCAGCACCGAGAGCCCCGCCTCGAAGGACAGGTCGAGCCGCTCGATCAGAACGATATCGCGGATCGATAGCTGGACCAGCATGGGCTTTCAGATCTCGCCTGTTTGAGACTGACGATCAGCTCCCGAGCAGGAGCTTCTTGCCGGCACGGGAAATCCAGGAACCGGCATTCTCACGCGGCTCCAGACCACCGGTTTTCAGGAGCTTGTAGGAGTCGGCATACCACTGGCTGTCGGGGTAGTTGTGCCCGAGAACCGCCGCGGCGGTCTGCGCTTCCTCGACGACGCCGAGCGCGTAATAGGATTCCACGAGACGTGCAAGCGCCTCCTCGACCTGGTTCGTCGTCGGATACTTCTCGACGACGACGCGGAAGCGCGAGATCGCCGCCAGATATTCCTTGCGCTCCAGATAGTAGCGGCCGATCTGCATTTCCTTGCCGGCGAGCTGGTCGCGCGCAAAGCGGATCTTCGCCTGCGCGTCGTCGACGTATTCGGAGTCCGGATACTCGTCGACCACCTTCTGCATCGCCTCGATCGTCTGGTTCGATGCCTTCTGGTCCTGCGTCACGTTGGTGATCTGCTTCCAGTAGGAAAGACCGACGAGATACTGCACATAGGCCGAGTCGTCCGCGCGCGGGTAGAGACCCAGGTAGCGCTTGCCGGTCGCGGTCGCTTCCGTATAGCGCCCGAGCCGGTACTTGACGAAGGTGCTCATCACCAGCGCCTTCTGCGACCATTCCGAGAAGGGGTGCTGGCGGTCGACGGCGTCGAACTTGCGCCCGGCCTCAGCCATGTTGCCTGCCTTGATGTTGGCAAGACCCTGATTGTACAGCACTTCCGCCGGCTCGCTCTCGGCGGCGAGCTTCGTAATGTCGATGTCGGGATCCGACTGGCACGACGCCAGCAGGGAACCTGTCGCCGTCATCATCAAGAACACGCTGGCAATCCGAGCGGCGTTTCTAAGCATTCCCGACTTGACTTCACTCATTCGACAGTTCCCGATTGCAGCGCCGCGTGAATACCGCCGCTTCCAACTGGCGTTTCTAGCCATAAAAGCGTGAGGAGAGCAACGCAATGATGGTGATTTGACGCAATTTTGTGGCAAGGCGCCGAGGAAATCCCGAATTTGGACGATCGCACACAGCCGCTTCGCCGCAGTTCGTCTCTTCCCCGTCTTCGAAAAAAGAAAAGCCGCCTCGACGGGCGGCCTTTCGCATCATCTGTCCGGGGTCAGGCGGACCAGGGCGCGAATTCCGGAACGTTGACCGCCACGAATTCGCGGGCGCGGACCTGCTGGCTGCGCACCGGCGCTTCCACGACCTCGTAGGCGCTGCGATCATCGAGCAGGGCCTTGAGCGCATTGGCGTTCAGCTTGTGGCCACCGCGATAGGACCGGTAGCAGCCGATGAACTGCGCACCCGCCATGGCAAGGTCGCCGACGGCGTCGAGCGTCTTGTGGCGAACGAACTCGTCGCCGGCATAACGCAGGCCTTCCATGTTGATGACGGTATTGTCGTCGGAAATGACGACCGAGTTTTCGAGCGACGAACCGAGCGCAAAGCCAGCGGCCCACAGCCGCTCGACATCGCGCATGAAGCCGAAGGTGCGGGCACGCGACAGCTCGTTGCGGAAGGCCGCAGCCGTCATCTCGCCCTGCCACATCTGGCGACCGATCAGCGGACTGTCGAAATCGATCTCCACCTCGAAGCGGGTACCGTCATGCGGACGGAACTCGGCCCAGGACGCGCCCGATTCGATGCGCACCGGCTTGGTGACGCGGATATAGCGGCGCTTCACGCCGAGATTCTTGACGCCGACCTGGTCGATCGCCTCGATGAAGGGCGCCGAGCTGCCGTCCATGATCGGCATTTCCGCCCCGTCGACCTCGATGATCAGGTTGTCGATGCCGAGCGCATAGATCGCCGCCATCACATGCTCGACCGTGGCGACCGAGGTGGCCGGCGAGGTGCCGAGCACGGTGCAGAGATCGGTATTCCCGACCTGCGTGGAAACTGCCCGCAGTTCCGTCACCGTTCCGTTGCCATGCTGGCGATGGAACACGATCCCCGTACCGGCCTCGGCCGGGAGGAAGCTGATGGTTACTGGCGTCCCCGAATGCACGCCGATCCCGGTCAGCGTGACCGGCGCCGCGATGGTGGTCTGAAAACCCAGCAATCCGATTGCCATAGAAGAGTGCCTTTATCTGCTGCGGCAGAGCGTTTCGCCTAGCGAATGCGTCTGCCGCTTTATTGTCTGGGGCCATGACATCGGAATTGCTACCGAATCCAGCCCTGTCCCGATCCCATACATATGGAGCGCGCCTCGATAGCACAAATCACTGTTTCTTTCGCATTGTTACGAAGGCAAACAATTGGAACCATTGCACAATCACTGCTCCTTCGCCGGTGCGAAAACAGAAGCGCCCGGGCCTTGCGACCCGGGCGCCAAAATCACTCTGCGACAAGCCTCAGTTCGACTGGCGGCGCAGGAACGCCGGGATTTCGAGCTGATCATCCTCATGCGCGACGCGCGTCTGCGGAACGGTGCGGCCCTGGTCGTCGAGCTGGCCGCGGCGCGGCGCATAGAGGCTCGCTTCCGGAGAGAGCGGACGGCGCTGCTGCGAGGCGGCGGCCGGGGCGGACGCCGTCATGTCGGCGTTGACCGGCTCTTCCTCGTGATGACGGCCGAGCGAGCTCGTGATCCGCTTGAGGAGACCCATCGGGCCGCGCTCGTCCTGCTGTGCCGGAGCGGCACTCGCGCGGTGGTCCATCTCGGCGCGGACGACCGGCGGGAAGTCCTCCACCTTCGGCATGCGGACCTGCTCGACCGTCTGGCGGACCGGCTGGGCGACCGGTTCGACGCGGACCGGGGCAGCCTCGACCGGAGCAACAGGACGGCTCATGACCGGAGCCGGAGCGGCAACCGGTTCGCGAACGACGGGCTGCTGCGGAGCGGCCGGTGCGGTGAAGAGCTTGCTCTGCGGGCGGAATTCCGGCTGGGCCGGAGCTGCGACCGGTGCCGGAGCCATCTGGCGGGCCATGGCGATCTCGAGCTCACGCTCCATTTCCGCCTCGGCGGAACGGATGGTGTCGGCAACCGGGTCGGCGGCCTTCGGAGCCTGTGCCACGACGGGGCGAGCCGGCGCCGGAGCCGGAGCGACGGCTGCGGCCGGGCGCATGATCGGCCGGGCGGCCGGTGCTTCGTAGGTCTTCGGAGCCATGGCACCGGCGGTGCGGTCGATGCCGGTCGCGACGACCGATACGCGGATGATGCCTTCCAGCGCTTCGTCGAAGGTGGCGCCGAGGATGATGTTGGCGTCCGGATCGACTTCCTCGCGGATGCGGGTCGCGGCTTCGTCGACTTCGAAGAGCGTGAGGTCGCGGCCACCCGTGATCGAGATCAGGAGACCCTGTGCACCCTTCATCGAGGTCTCGTCGAGCAGCGGGTTGGCGATTGCCGCTTCCGCCGCCTGCATCGCGCGGCCGGGGCCGGAGGCTTCGCCGGTACCCATCATCGCACGGCCCATCTCGCGCATCACCGAGCGGACGTCGGCGAAGTCGAGGTTGATCAGGCCCTCCTTGACCATCAGGTCGGTGATGCATGCCACGCCGGAGTAGAGCACCTGGTCGGCCATGGCGAAAGCGTCGGCGAAGGTGGTCTTGTCGTTGGCGATGCGGAAGAGGTTCTGGTTCGGGATGACGATCAGGGTGTCGACGGACTTCTGCAGTTCCTCGATACCGGCTTCCGCAAGGCGCATGCGGCGCTGACCTTCGAAATGGAAGGGCTTGGTGACGACACCGACGGTCAGGATGCCCTTGTTGCGGGCGGCCTGGGCAACGACCGGAGCCGCACCCGTGCCGGTGCCGCCGCCCATGCCGGCGGTGACGAAGCACATGTGGGTGCCGTTCAGGTGATCGATGATCTCGTCGATGCACTCCTCGGCGGCTGCACGACCGACTTCCGGCTGCGAGCCGGCGCCAAGACCTTCGGTGACATTGGCGCCGAGCTGGATGATGCGCTCCGCCTTCGTCATGGTCAGCGCCTGCGCGTCGGTATTGGCGACGACGAAGTCGACGCCCTGGAGGCCGGCGGTGATCATGTTGTTGACGGCATTACCGCCACCGCCACCGACCCCGAATACCGTGATCCGAGGCTTCAGCTCGGTGATGTCTGGCTTCTGCAGCTTAATGGTCATGTTACCCGTTCCTTTTTTCTCCGGCCGCATCGCCACGCCGGCCTGATCTCTTCAACTCTTCTTGCCTTGCGCCGCCACGGCGAGGCAGAAACTCAAAAACTCTCTTTCAGCCATTGCCCGACACGGGCGATCCGGCTGTTCCCGTTGCTGAAGGGCGAGAACAACCCGCCCTGCCCTGCATGCGTCTCCTGGTCCGCGACCTGCGGGTAGATCATGAGACCGACCGCGGTCGAGAATGCCGGCCCCTTGGCCGCCACCGGCAGGCCGGCGACCCCCATCGGGCGACCGATCCGCACGTTGCGCGCGAGCACGCGGCGGGCGGCTTCCGGAAGGCCCGTCAGCTGGCTGGCGCCGCCGGTCAGGACGACGCGCTTGCCGACGACCGGGCTGAAACCGGACTGCTGGATCCGGTCGCGCAGCATTTCGAGAATTTCCTCGATACGCGCGCGGATGATTCGCGTCACCAGCGAACGCGGCACCTGGGTCGGCTGGTCGCGATCGTCCTCGCCGATCGGAGGAACGGAGATCACGTCGCGTTCGTCGGTGCTGTTGGAGAGCGCCGAGCCGTGCACGACCTTCAGGCGTTCGGCATCCTCGATGCGGGTCGACAGACCGCGCGCGAGGTCGGTAGTGACGTGGTGGCCGCCGATGGCGATCGCATCGGTATGGATGAGCTTGCCTTCGGCGAAGACCGAGATGGTCGTCATGCCGCCGCCCATGTCGATCGCCGCGCAGCCGAGCTCGACCTCGTCGTCGACGAGAGCGGCGAGCCCGCTGGCATAGGGGGTCGCGACCACGCCTTCGACCGAGAGGTGCGCGCGGTTGACGCAGAGTTCGAGATTGCGCAGCGCCGGCCGTTCCGCGGTAACGACGTGCATGTCGACACCGAGTTCGTCGCCGTACATGCCGAGCGGATCGCGAATGCCGCGCTCGCCGTCGAGCGAGAAGCCCGTCGGCAGTGAATGCAGGACGATGCGGTCGTGGCGCTGCGACTGCTGGCCGGCAGCGACGAGAACCTTCTTCAGGTCACTCGATTCGACTTCCTGGCCGCCGAGATCGATGGTCGCCGTGTAGACGTCGCTGGTGAGCCGTCCGGCGGAAACGTTGACGATCAGGCTCTCGACGGTGAGGCCAGCCATGCGTTCGGCCGCGTCGACGGCGAGGCGGACGACGCTCTCGACGGCATCGAGGTCGGCGATCACGCCGCACTTCACGCCGCGGGAGCGCTGGTGGCCGATGCCGATGATTTCGACGTTGTGGGTACGACCCGGAAGGACGGAGCTTTCCTTGCGCGGCGTCAGCCGGCCGATCATGCAGACGACCTTGGTCGAGCCGATGTCGAGGACCGACACGACATGCGACCGCTTCGCCGAAAGGGGCTTCAGGCGCGGCAGACCGAAACTGGAACTACCGAAAAGGCTCATATGCTCTGCTCCGCCTTCTTGAGGGCCTTGGCCCGCTGTTCCAGTACCACCTGACGACGCGCCTGCGCTTCGGGCGTCAGCTGGATCGTCGTGCGATCGGGAAGCCGCAGGTCGATTGCTGCGATGTCTCGTGCAAGTACCTGCTGCTCGGCATCGAGCTTGGAGAGCAGTGCGAGCGCGTCATCGAGAGCCTCCTCGGGAAGCTTCACGACCACGCCGTTATCGAGGTGAAGATCCCACCGGCGGCTTGCGACGCGAACGAAGGCCTTCACACGACCGGCAATCTGCGGCCACTTGGCGAACTCCTGATCGACGGAAGCAGCCGCCGTCTCGGCGTCGCGACCGACGAAGAGCGGCAGCGTCGCGAACTTGTTGTCGCGCAGCGGGCCGATGACGCTGCCATTGCGCTCGATCAGCGAAAGCTCCGTGCCATGCTGCCAGATCCCATAGGCCTTGCGCTCGTGCAGGGCGACCTCAATGGTCGAAGGATAGACCTTGCGGACCTCAGCACTTTCGACCCAGGGAAGCTTGGAAAGCTGGTCGCGGGCCGCATCGATGTCGAGCGAGAGCAACGACGTCGTGCCGTCGAGCCCGAGAAGCTGCAGGATGTCGATCTCCGAGGTCTGCTCGTTGCCGGCGACCTTGACGTCCTCGATGGCAAAGCCCGCGAACGAGGTCAGCGATTGCGCGACCTGCGCCCCGTGGCCGCCCGTAACGACGCCGTAGATACCGACGAAGGAGCAATAGCCGACGAAGGAGAGGCGCCCGACATACTGCGGGATGCCGATGCGCCCGGAGCAGAGCCCAGCCACGAAGCGCGTGACACGACGCAGCGGACGCGGAAGCACCACCGCTTCGCCGGCCGGCGACGCAGCCGAAATCCCGGCCCGGGACTTATGCTTTCTGCCGCCTAGCGCAAGCACGATGCTTCCTCCACCATCCAACGAACGAATTCACCAAAGCCGAAACCGGCATGAGCGGCCATTTCAGGAACCAGCGAGGTCGGGGTCATGCCGGGCTGGGTATTGATCTCCAGCCAGATGAGTTCACCGTCTTCGGAAAACCGGTCGTCGTAACGGAAATCCGACCGACTCACGCCGCGACAGCCGATCGCCTGATGCGCCTTCAGGGCCAATTCTTGTATTTTTTGGTAAATTTTCGGTGAAATTTCCGCCGGCAACACGTGCCGAGAGCCCCCGGCAACGTATTTTGAATCGTAGTCGTAGAAGCTGTGGCCCTGCGGGACGATCTCGGTGACGCCGAGCGCCCGGTCACCCATGACGCCGCAGGTGAGCTCGCGGCCGGCGACGTAGTGCTCGACCATGACCCGGTCGCCGTAGCGCCACTCGGAAGACGTCAGCACCTGCGGCGGATGGGACTGATCCTCCTTGACGATGACGACGCCGAAGCTCGAACCTTCACGCACCGGCTTGACGACGTAAGGCGGCTTGATCGGATGCTCCGGGCCGATGTCGAAGCGCGACATCACCCGCGCTTCCGCAACCGGAATGCCGGCATTTGCCGCAACGATCTTCGCCTGCCCCTTGTCCATAGCGAGCGCCGAGGCGAGCACGCCGGAATGGGTATAGGGGATTTGGAGGTATTCGAGGACGCCCTGAATGGTGCCATCTTCACCGAAAGGGCCATGAAGCGCATTGAAGGCGACATCAGGCCGCAACTCCGCAAGCACCTGGCCGATGTCGCGACCGACGTCGATCTTGGTGACGCGGTAGCCCTCACCTTCCAGCGCCTCGGCGCATGCATTCCCGGAAGACAGGCTTACCGGCCGCTCCGAAGAAAGACCACCCATCAGGACGGCTACATGCTTGCCACTCATTTACGCCCCCGGCTCCGAAAGACCGAACATTGTTGAGGTCCGTCGCCGTTTGGGCGAGACATGACCCGTTGTTCGAGTAAAACGACATTAAGGTTAATGAAGCGTTTACTTTCGTTAACCGGCGCGCCTCGGACACGGATTTTTTCGCACGTCGAATGACGGGCGATCTGGCTATTTCATTGAAATATATTTTGTTTTTCGGATTTTCCCGAGCCGGCCAAAGGGGCCGGCCAACGGGCAGCGGAAGCGGCGCTCCGGGTGAAAAGAAGGGCCTGAAACGACAAGACGGGCGGAATCGCCGCCCGTCTTCGATGATTCCCGTGAGGACGGGCGCCGCCCGGCGCGCCCGCGCAGCTGCTTATTCTTCGGTAACGCCCATGAACGGCTTGATCTCGCGCCCCGGCATGAAGATGCCGAGTCGCTTGATCTCCCACTGCAGCTTGACACCGGAGTTCTCGAAGACCCGCTGGCGCACCGTCTCGCCGAGATATTCGAGGTCGTAGCCGGTCGCATGGCCGATATTGATCATGAAGTTGCAGTGAAGCGACGACATCTGCGCGCCGCCGATCATCAGTCCGCGGCAACCCGCCTCGTCGATGAGTTCCCAGGCCGAATGGCCTTCTGGATTCTTAAAGGTCGAGCCGCCCGTCTTCTCCTTGACCGGCTGTACGGTCTCGCGGTGATGGCGCACGGCATCCATGTCGGCGCGGATCTTCGCCTTTTCCTCGGGATAGCCCTCGAAGACGGCGCTGGTGAAGATCAGGTCCGCAGGCGCGGTCGAATGACGGTAGCTATAGCCCATGTCGGCCGCGGAAAGCACGTGGACATTGCCCTTGCGGTCGACCGCCTCGACCTCGACCAGACGCTGGGAGGTGTCGCCGCCGTTGGCGCCGGCGTTCATGCGCAGCGCACCGCCGATGCTCCCCGGAATGCCGTAATAGAAGTGGAAGCCACCGATATTGTGGTCCATAGCCATGGCGGCGATGTGCTTGTCCGGGGTGATGGCGCCGGCGCGGATGCGGTTCTCGCCCGCAAGCTCCACCTGGCCGAACCCCTTGGCGGAGAGCCGCAGCACGACGCCCGGAATACCGCCGTCGCGCACGAGCAGGTTGGAGCCGACGCCGACCACGGTGAGCGGCACCTCTTCCGGCAGAAGCTTCAGGAACGTGACGAGGTCGTCGAGGTCGTGCGGATGGAACATGAGCTCGGCGAGCCCGCCGGCCTGGAACCAGGTGACCCGGTCCATCGGTGCATCCGGCGTCAGACGCCCGCGCAATTGATTGACGCCGTCCCCGAGCGACGCCAGCAGCTTTTCTCCATCGACCTGTTTCATTTCCGACCTTCCGAAATCGCTTCCAGTTCCTTGGGCAGGGCGGCAGCCCACTGGGTTATGTTGCCCGCTCCGAGGAGTACGACGAAGTCGCCGGGTCTGGCCAGTTCCGCGATGATCGGGGCGAGACCGTCCGGCCCCGGCAGGTAGCGTGCGTCACGATGGCCGCTCGCCTTGATGCGCGAGACCAGCGCCTCGGCGTTTACCCCTTCGATCGGGTCCTCGCCCGCCGCATAGACCGGCGCCAGCATGATGCAGTCGGCGTCGTTGAAGCAGTTGGCGAAATCCTCGAAGAGGCTCGAAAGACGGGTATAGCGGTGGGGCTGGTGGATCGCAATGACCCGTCCGCTGCACGCCTCGCGCGCGGCCTTGAGCACGGCCTTGATCTCGACCGGGTGATGCCCGTAGTCGTCGAAGATCGAAACGCCGTTCCAGGTTCCGGTCAGCGTGAAGCGGCGCTTGACGCCCGAGAAGCCCGACAGTCCCCTGCGGATCGCTTCTTCCGGAATGTCGAGCCGGTTGGCGACGGCGATCGCCGCGCAGGCGTTCGAGATGTTGTGACGGCCGGGCATCGGCAGCGTCAGGTCCTTGAAGGAGAAGACCCGGCCCGTGCGCCGCCGGCGGATCTCGACGTCGAAGGTCGAGTGCGTTCCTTCGAGCCGGACGTTGGAGAAGCGGACATCGGCCTGCGGGTTCGCGCCGTAGGTGATGACCTTGCGGTCCTCGATCTTGCCGACGAGCGCCTGTACTTCCGGATGGTCGAGGCACATGACGCCGAAGCCGTAGAAGGGCACGTTCTCGACGAACTGGCGGAAGGCCGCGCGCACCGCGTCGAAATTGCCGTAGTGGTCGAGGTGCTCGGGGTCGATATTGGTGACGATCGCCACTTCCGCCGGCAGCTTCAGGAAGGTGCCGTCGGATTCGTCGGCCTCGACCACCATCCACTCGCCCTCGCCCATGCGGGCATTGGTGCCGTAGGCGTTGATGATGCCGCCGTTGATGACGGTCGGATCGAGGCCACCCGCTTCCAGCAGCGCGCCGACCATCGAGGTGGTCGTCGTCTTGCCGTGGGTGCCGCCGATGGCGATCGCGTTGCGGAAGCGCATGAGTTCGGCGAGCATTTCCGCACGGCGCACGACCGGCAGCAGCTTTTCGCGCGCCGCGACCAGTTCCGGATTGTCCTTCTTGATCGCGGTCGAGACGACAACGACTTCCGCATCGCCGAGGTTCTCCGCCTTGTGGCCGACAAAAACCTCGATGCCCTTGGCGCGCAGGCGCTGGACGTTGGCCCCATCGCTCTGGTCGGACCCCTGCACGCGATGGCCGAGATTGTGCAGCACCTCGGCGATACCGCTCATGCCGATCCCACCGATGCCGATGAAATGGACCAGGCCGATTGTCGTCGGCATTTTCATGATTTGGCTCCCTTCACATGCGCTCGCTTACCGCCGGCAATAGCCTCTACGAGATCGGCAAGCAAGTTCGATGCATCAGGCATGCCAGATCTGCGGGCGTCTGCGGCCATATCGGAAAGACGCTCGGGTTCGTTCATCGCCGCCTTGAGAAGTCCGGCGAGCCGCTCGACGGAGAGATCCCTTTGCTGGATGACCTCGGCGCCGCCGTTCGCCGCGAGTGCGGCGGCATTGGCCGACTGGTCGTGGTCGAGCGCGTAAGGATAAGGCACGAGGATCGAGGGACGCCCGACGATCGAAAGCTCGGATACCGTCGAGGCGCCGGAGCGGCAGACGACGAGATGGGCGGCGGCGATGCGGGCCGCCATGTCGGTGAAGAAGGGCGAGACCTCCGCGGTGATCCCGAGCGCCCGGTAGCGGGCGCTTACCTGCTCGGCATCCTCCGGCCGCGCCTGCTGGGTCACCGTCAGCCGGTGCCGCAACGGCTCTTCGAGGAGTGCGATAGCATCCGGCACTGCGGAGGAGAAGAACTGCGCGCCCTGGCTGCCGCCGAAGACGACGAGACGGAAAGGCTGGCCTTCCCGTGAGGCGGCGTAGGGGACGCTCGACGCGGCGGCCACCGCCGGCCGCACCGGATTGCCGGTGACGGTCGTCTTGTCCGCGTAGGTCCCGCCTTCGGGCAGGAAGCCGCCGGCGATCGCCGTCACGCGGCTTGCGAGCACCTTGTTGGCGCGGCCCATCACGGCGTTCTGTTCATGGATCGCCGTCGGCACGCCGAGACGCACCGCCGCCAGCAGCGGCGGCAGGGTCGGATAGCCGCCGAAGCCGATGACGGCGAGCGGCTTCAGCTCGCGGATCAGCCGCCGGGCGGCGCGATAGCCGCGCCAGAGCGTCAGCAGCGCCCGCGCGACAGCGACCGGGCTCTTGGAGCCGATCGTGGCGGACGGCACTGTGTGGATGATCTCGGCGGGGAACATGCCGGCATAGCGTTCGGCCCGGTTGTCGGTCACGAGATGAACGGTGTAGCCGCGATCCACCAGCGAGTGACTGAGCGCTTCGGCCGGAAAGAGGTGTCCGCCGGTTCCGCCGGCGGCGAGAAGAATGAGGCCCTTTGCCATTGCGATTTACTCCGCCGGGACGCCGTGTGCGGAGCGGAACAGGCTGCGCTCCTGCGCCCGCTTCTCCGGCCGCCGGCGCGTGAGCGCCAGGATGAAGCCCGCCGTCACGCAGATCGCGATCATCGACGAGCCGCCGTAGGAGATGAGCGGCAGCGTCATGCCCTTCGCCGGCAGGAGTTCGAGGTTCACGCCAATGTTGATCAGCGACTGGACGCCGATCTGCAGCACCAGACCCGCAACCGCGAAACGGTTGAAGTCGTTGCGCTCCTTGAAGGCGTGGTTGAGGCCGCGCAGCACCAGGAAGGCGAAGATCGAGACGAGGACGATGCAGAAGACGATCCCGAACTCTTCCGCCGCGACAGAGAAGATGAAGTCGGTGTGGCTGTCGGGGATGATCCGCTTGACCAGTCCCTCGCCCGGCCCCTGACCGAACCAGTCGCCACGGATGATCGCCTCGCGCGCGGTGTCGACCTGGAAGGTGTCGCCCTCGCCGGTCAGGAAGCGGTCGATACGGCCGGCGACGTGCGGCAGCGTCAGATAGGCGCCGACGAGGCCGGCGCCGCCGAGCCCGCCGAGAAGGACGATCCAGAGCCAGGGCATGCCGGCCATGAAGAACATGCCTCCCCAGACGACGGAAGTGAGGATCGTCTGGCCGAGGTCAGGCTGGGCGATCAGCAGTGCGGCGACCATGCCGAAGAGGATGATCGCGAAGAAATTGCCCGGGATTTCGGGCTGTCGGGCATGTTCGGCGAAAAGCCAAGCGCAGACCACCACGAAGGCGGGCTTCATGAACTCCGACGGCTGGATCGAGATGCCGGCGAGCGTCACCCAGCGCCGCGCACCCTTGACCTCTATGCCGAAGAACAGCGCCAGCACCATCATCAGCAGGGAAACTGCGAGGATCACGATCGCGGTTCGCCGCACCTGCCGCGGCGAGAGGAAGGACAGGCCGAACATCACGCCAAGCGCCGGCAACATGAAGGCCGCGTGGCGCTTGACGAAGTGGAAGCTGTCGAGGCCGAGGCGCTCGGCAACCGCCGGCGAGGCCGCGAAGGAGAGCATGAAACCGATGCCCATCAGCAGGACGAATGTCACAAGGAACAGACGGTCTATGGTCCAGAACCACTCGGCCACAGGCCCCCTCTCAACGCGGCTCACCATGTCAGTTGCCTCCTTCAGGAGCGTCGATCAGCATTTCGATCCCTTCGAGCGCCGCGACGTGGCGAACGAAGGCGTCGCCGCGGACCTCGAAGTTCTTGTACTGGTCGAAGCTTGCGCAAGCCGGGGAAAGCATCACCGCGACCGGCCGGCCATCCGCCGCCGCATCGGCTGCGGCGTGGGCGACCGCCCGTTCGAGCGTGCCGGAAATCTCGTAAGTCACCGCCTCGCCGAGCGTCGCGGCAAAGGCTGATGCCGCCTCGCCGATCAGGTAGGCCTTGGCGATGCGCGGAAAGAGCGGCGCAAGACTCGCGATCCCGCCTTCCTTCGGCAGACCGCCGGCGATCCAGTAGATGCGGTCATAGCTCGAAAGCGCAGGTGCGGCGGCTTCCGCATTGGTCGCCTTGCTGTCGTTGACGAAGACCACCTCGCCGCGGCGGCCGACCGGCTGCATGCGATGCTTCAGTCCGGCAAACGAGCGAAGCCCGGCCCGGACCTCCTCGGGGCTGACCCCGACGGCGAGACAGGCGGCGATCGCCGCCGCAGCGTTCTGGGCGTTGTGGCTGCCGCGCAGCGTCTGGATACCGTTGAGATCGGCGACGACCGACGTCGCGCCGCCATGCGCCTCGATGATCCGGTGGCCGTCATTGTAGAAACCGTCGGCAAGCGGCTGTCGCTTCGAAATCCGCACCACCCTGGTGCCGGCGCGCTCGACGCGATCGGCGATCAGCTCGCAATAGCTGTCGTCGACGCCGATCACCGCCGTGCCGCTGCCGGCGACGAGCCGTTCCTTGACGTCGGCATAGTGCTGGATCGTGCCGTGCCGGTCGAGATGGTCCGGCGTCACGTTGAGCAGGATGCCCGCGGTCGGGTCGATCGTCGGCGCAAGGTCGATCTGGTAGGAGGAGCACTCGACGACGAAATAGCGTCCGGCCTTCGGCGGATCGAGGGTCAGCACCGCCCGGCCGATATTGCCGCCGAGCTGCGTATCCCGACCGCTCGCCGAGAGGATGTGGGCGATCAGCGCCGTGGTGGTCGACTTGCCGTTGGTGCCGGTGATCGCGATGAACGGGCAATCTGGCGCGTGAGCCCTGCGCTCGCGCACGAAGAGCTCGACGTCGCCGATCACCTCGACGCCCGCGGCACGCGCAAGCCCGACCGTCCAGTGCGGCTTCGGATGGGTGAGCGGCACGCCGGGCGACAGCACGAAGGCGGCAAAGCTGCCCCAGTCGGTGTCGTGCAGGTCCTGCGTCGCAACTCCTTCGGCGGCGGCCTTCGCCACGCTGTCGGGATTGTCGTCCCACGCGAGAACCTCGGCCCCGCCGGCAATCAGCGCCTTCGCGGTCGCGAGCCCCGACCCGCCGAGACCGAAGAGTGCGACCTTCCTGCCCCTGAACGTGTTGACCGGGATCATCGCCCCCCTCACCGGAGTTTGAGGGTCGAGAGGCCGAGCATGGCGAGCCCGACGGCGATGATCCAGAAGCGGATCACCACCTGGCTCTCGGTCCAGCCGAGTTTCTCGAAGTGATGGTGGATCGGCGCCATCAGGAAGACGCGCCGGCCGGTCATCTTGAAGTAGCCGACCTGGATGATGACCGACAGCGTCTCCATGACGAAGAGGCCGCCGATGATCGCCATGACGATCTCGTGCTTGGTGGCGACGGCGACGGTGCCGATGAGGCCGCCGAGCGCAAGCGAACCGGTGTCTCCCATGAAGATCGCCGCCGGCGGGGCGTTGAACCAGAGGAAGCCGAGGCCGGCGCCGATGACCGCACCGAGGACGACGGCAAGCTCGCCGGTGCCCGGCACGAAATTGATCTGCAGGTAATTCGAGAAGACCGCGTTACCGGTCAGATAGGCGATGATGCCGAAGGATGCCGCGGCGATCATCACCGGCACGATCGCCAGCCCGTCGAGGCCGTCGGTCAGGTTGACCGCGTTCCCGGCGGCGACGATGACGAAACCGCCGAAGAGCACGAAGAAGATGCCGAGATTGATCAGGAAGTCCTTGAAGAACGGAAAGGCGACCGACGAACCGAGGGTCGAGCCATGCGGGCCGGAGGTCAGCGCCGTGTTCATCATGAAGTAGACGGCAATGCCGGCGATGACGAATTCGATGCCGAGGCGCGCCTTGCCGGAAAAGCCCTTTTCCGTCTGCTTCGTCACTTTCAGGTAATCATCGTAGAATCCGATGGCGCCGAAGCCGAGCGTGACGAGCAGCGTCGAGACGACGTAGACGCTCGACAGATCGGCCCAGAGCAGCGAGGACACGACGATGCCCGCGAGGATCATCAGCCCGCCCATCGTCGGCGTACCCGCCTTCTTGAAATGGGTCTGCGGTCCGTCGGCGCGGATCGGCTGGCCCCTGCCCTGGCGGATACGGAGCGAAGCGATCATCGCCGGCCCGAACAGGAAGACGATCAGTGCCGAGGTGAACAAGGCAGCACCGGTGCGGAACGTGATATACCGGAAGAGATTGAAAAATTGCAGGTGGTCTTCCAGTTCCACAAGCCAGATCAGCATAAGAGCCCTTTCCGAAACCCCAGAATTAATCGCGGCGCCCGATGTCGGCGACCGCCTGATAATTGTCAAGCAAGGCCGCGACGATCTTCCCGAAACCGGTGCCGAGCGAGGACTTGACCATGAGCACGTCGCCGGGGCGGACGGACGCCACCACGAAATCGGCAAGCTCCGCGGTCGTCTCGCGGTATTCCACCTGAACGCTCTCCGGAAGCGCGTCGCGAAGCGCCGCCATTTCCGGACCGGCGAGCCAGACATGCCCGATGCCGGCGGCAAGCAGCGGCCCGGCGAGTTCGGCATGAACCTTGGCTGAAAACTCGCCCATCTCCAGCATGTCGCCGATGACGGCGATCCGCCGTCCGTCGCCGCGGGGATGAGCCGCCGCGAGCACGGCGATCGCCGCGCGCATCGAGGCCGGATTGGCGTTGTAGCTCTCGTCGATCAGCGTGAAGCTGCCGCTGCCGGCCTTCAGCATATGCCGCTCGCCGCGTCCCTTGACGGCCGAAAGCGAGCCGAAGGCGTCTGCCGCGGCATCCACGTCGGCGCCGACGAGCGAGACGGCACCGAGCACCGCAACGGCGTTCTCGGCGATGTGGCGGCCGGGCGCGCCGATGACGACCTCCCGCGTTTCGCCGCCGAAGGAGACCCAGAGCGTCGAGCTTTCCGCCGCGCCGTCGAACTCCGCCAGGCGGAACTCCGCCTTGGCGTGCTGGCCGAAGCTGTGGATGTTCTCGACGCCCGCGTCCTGCGCCGCCTTTTCGAGAAAGCCGAACTGCGCGTTGTCGCGGTTGAGCAGAACGTGCCCGCCGGGTTCCACGCCCTCGAAGATTTCCGCCTTGGCGGCGGCGATCTCTTCGAGGCTCGCGAAGTTGCCGAGATGGGCGGCAGCGATCGTGGTGACGATCGCCACATGCGGACGAACGAGTTGCACCAGAGGGCGGATTTCGCCCGGATGGTTCATGCCGATCTCGAAGACGCCGAATTCGGTATCCGCCGGCATGCGGGCAAGCGTCAGCGGCACGCCCCAGTGATTGTTGAAAGAGGCGACGGCCGCATGCACCTTGCCGGACGGCTCCAGCGCCCTGCGCAGCATTTCCTTGGTCGTCGTCTTGCCGACCGAGCCGGTGACGGCGATGACCTTCGCGGACGAACGGTCGCGTGCGGCGGCGGCGAGCTTTTCCAGCGCCGCCAGCACGTCCTCGACGACGATCATCGGAACGGTGACGCGGCCGAGCGCCGGAAGCTTGGCCTCGGAGACGACGAGCAGGGAAGCACCGTTGGCAACGGCGAGGCTCGCGAAATCGTGGCCGTCGACCCGGTCACCCTTGATGGCGAAGAAGGCCTCGCCGTCGGCGATCGTGCGGCTGTCGATCGAGATACCCGTGATCCCTTCGGGCGGCGTGCCGAACGGCCGGCCCGCCATCGCCTCGATCATCTCGTCCGTCGTCCAGAGAAATGTCAATGTCCAAGCTCCTCCAGTGCCTTGCGCAGTTCGGCATGGTCGGAGAACGGCAGCGTCACGTCACCGACCGTCTGTCCTTCCTCATGCCCCTTGCCCGCGACGATCAGGGTGTCGCCGGAGTTCAGCATCGTGACCGCATGGCGGATCGCCGCGGCCCGGTCGCCGATTTCGGTCGCCGTCGGTGCGGCGGCCATGATCTCCGCGCGGATTTCGGAAGCGACCTCCGAGCGCGGATTGTCGTCGGTCACGATCACCACGTCGGCAAGCCGGCAGGCGATCTCGCCCATGATCGGGCGCTTGCCGCGGTCGCGGTCGCCGCCGCAGCCGAAGACGACGATGACGCGGCCGGTGGTGAACGGACGGACCGAATTGAGGACGTTTTCGAGCGCATCCGGCTTGTGGGCGTAGTCGACATAGGCGAGCGCCCCGCCCGCGGTATGGGCGACGAGTTCGAGACGGCCGGCAGCGCCCTGGAGCTTTTCGAGCGCCCTCATCGCGGTCGCGACCGGAACGCCGGTGGAGATAGCAAGTCCCGCCGCGACGAGCGCGTTGGCGACCTGGAAATCGCCGGCGAGCGGGACATGGACCTCGTGGATTTCATCGCCGAAATGCACCTCGGCCACCTGCTTGTGGCGAAGGTGCTCGACGCGCTTCAGCGCCAGGAAATCGCCGTTGCGGCCGACCGTGCGCACGTCGTGGCCGGCGGCGCGCGCAACGCGGACCGCCTCGGCCGACCAGGGATCGTCGGCGAAGATCACCGCCGGGGAACCCTTGGGCAAGAGGGTGTCGAAGAGCCGCATCTTGGCGGCCATGTATTCCTCAACCGTCGGATGGTAGTCCATGTGGTCGCGGCCGAGATTGGTGAAGGCGGCGGCCGAAAGCCGGACACCATCGAGACGGCACTGGTCGAGGCCGTGGCTCGAGGCCTCCATCGCGCCATGGGTCACGCCTTCCGCCGCCAGTTCGGCAAGCAGCTTGTGCAGCGCCACCGGATCGGGCGTGGTGAGAGAGCCGTAGTCGTTGCGCGACGGGGAGACGACGCCGGTGGTGCCGATCTGCGCCGCCGGATGGCCGGCTTCGGCCCATATCTGCCGGGTGAAGGAGGCAACCGAGGTCTTGCCGGCCGTGCCGGTGACGGCGACCATGGTCGCGGGCTGCGCACCGTAGAAGCGTGCGGCCGCCAGCGCCAGGAAGCGGCGTGGATTGGAAACCGTGAAGACCGGAACACTCGCTTCGATCGCATGACCCGCGACGACCGCGACCGCGCCGCGCGCCACCGCATCGGCGGCATAGGCAGCACCGTCGGCCTTGGTCCCCGCGACGGCCACGAACAGCATTCCGGAGGAAATCTTGCGACTGTCGGCAGAAAGTCCCGTTATCGCGAGATCGCCGACCTCACCGCCAAGCTGTTCCTTCAGTGTCCGAAACTCGTCATCGGCCAGATCGCGCAGTCGCATGTATTTCCGTTTCCTTGCAGAACAGGCGACTCGCTTGCGAATCGCCTGCATAGTTCGAGCATTTTTCTAATAAGAGACGAGCAGCGCCGAGCCGTCTTCCCCGAATTTGGGTTCTACACCGAGAATTGCGGCGCTTCTGCGAATGATGTCCGCCACCATCGGGGCGGCGGAGTTGCCGGCGAGCGCCGCGCCGTTGCCCTTGTCCGTCCTCGGCTCGTCGATGACGGTGAGCACCACGTATTGCGGATTGTCGATCGGGAAGGCGGCGAGGAAGGCGTTGAAGTTCTTGTCGCTGACATAGCGGCCGTTGACGACCTTGTCCGCCGTGCCGGTCTTGCCGCCGACGTTGAAGCCCTCGACGCGCGCTTTCTTGCCGGAGCCCTTGATGCCGTTCACTGCGAACAGGTAGCGCATGTCGTCGCTGGTCGACGGACGGAGGACCTGCTGGGCCACCTGGTCCGCCTGCTCCCGCGTGCGCGTCAGGAAGGTCGGCTGAATGAGCTTGCCGCCGTTCATCAGCGCGACGCCTGCGACCGCAGTCTGCAACGGCGTCGTCGAGACCCCGTGACCGAAGGAGATGGTGATGGAGTTGATCTTCTTCCATTCCCGCGGCTGGCTCGGGGTCGCGACCTCCGGCAGTTCGGTCTGCATGCGCGTGGTGAGGCCCAGGCGCTCCAGGAACGCCTTGTGCCCTTCCGTGCCCACCGTGTCGGCGATCTTGGCGGTGCCGATGTTCGAGGAATACTGGAAGATCTCCGGTACGCTCAGGATACGGTTCTTGCCGTGGAAGTCCTTGATCGTGTAGCGGCCGATGCGGATCGGATAACGGGCGTCGAAGGTGTCGGAGAGCTTCACCTTGCCCGAATCGAGACCCATGGCCAGCGTGAAGGACTTGAACGTCGACCCCATCTCGAACGTGCCGTTCGACATGCGGTTGAGCCAGCCTTCCTCCGCGCTCGCCGCCGGATTGTTGGGATCGAAGTCCGGGAGCGAGGCCATGGCCAGGACTTCGCCGGTATGGACGTCGAGGACGACGGCGCCGGCGCCGAGCGCTTCGAATTTCTTCACCGCTTCGACGACCACATCATGCACGATGTTCTGCACGCGAAGGTCGATCGACAAGCGAACCGGTTCGAGGGGCGTGTCGGTGGTCATGCCGAGCGCGGTGAGATCGGCCAGCCCTTGGCTGTCGATGTAGCGCTCCATGCCGGCCATGCCGCGGTTGTCGATATTGACATAGCCGACGATGTGCGAGGCCGTGCTGCCGCCGGGATAGAAACGACGCTTCTCCGGGCGGAAGCCGATGCCGGGGATGCCGAGCGCCAGAATCTGGCTCTGCTGCTTCGGCGTGAGCTGGCGGCGCAGCCACTGGAAGCGGGAGTTGGAGGAAAGCTTCTTGTAGGTCCCCTTGATGTCGATATCCGTCAGCACCGTCGCGAGCTTCTCGACCGCTTCGTCGGCATCGACGATCTTGTGCGGCTCGGCAAAGAGCGACACCGTGCGGATGTCGGTCGCCAGCACCTCGCCGTTGCGATCGAGGATGTCCGGTCGCGACGCCATCAGCCGGTCCGCCGGCATGATGCTGGAGACGGTTTCGGGGTGTGCGTAGCCGTACTGGACGAGCCGCCCGCCGATCACGCCGTAGGCGGCGACAAAGCCGGCAATCATCAGGCCGACGCGCTTTCGGGCGAGTTCCGACTTGCGCTTGCCGGTCCCCTTGATGGCGACGGCCTTGCCGCCGGCCGCACGGTCGCTGCCGGTCGCGAAATGCGCCTGGCTTTTCAAGAGCATGATGCGTGAGAGGAAAGACATCAGGGCTTCACCGATCCTGTTGTGATGAGATCCGAGACGGGATCCTTGCTCTTCTCGCCCTCGGCCACCTCGGGCTGGGGCACCTCACTCTTCAACATCGGCAGCTCGACCGGTTGCACGAGTTGTTCGGGCGCCGTCGGCTGCAACTGCAATTCCGGCCCATAGACGGCGAGCAGCCGCTCGAGACGGTTCGGCTGGGTCAAAAGCGCCCAGTCGGCCTTCAGGAGATCGATCGTATCCTTCTCGAGCTTGATCTCGGCCTCGATGCGGCGAACCTCCTGAAGCTTTTCATCCGCATGATGCTTGATCGAATAGGTGACGGTCGCCGCTGCGACCATCGAACCGATCATTATGAGATCAAGGGTTTTCAGCATGGCTCATCCTCCGATCCGGTCGAGGCTGGCGAGGTCGGGCAGGTCGAAGATGGACATATCCGCCTTCGGCGCCGGCACGTTCGTGCGGATGCCGGCCCGAAGCTTGGCGGAACGGGCGCGCGGATTGGCATCCGCCTCCGCTTCGCTTGCCGCGACGATGCCTTTGCCGACGGGCTCGAACGTCGCGGGCGTCCCCTGCACCATCGGCAGGTGGCGCGAGCCGGACGCCTTGCCCGAGCGCTCGGTGAAAAACTTTTTGACGATCCGGTCTTCGAGCGAATGAAAGGTCACGACCACGAGGCGGCCGCCGGGCTTCAGCGCGCGTTCTGCAGCAAAGAGCGCCTGCGCCAGCTCGCCGAGCTCGTCGTTGACGAAGATGCGCAGCGCCTGGAAGACGCGGGTGGCCGGATGGATCTTGTCCTTCGCCTTGCGCGGCGTCACGATCTCGATCAGGCCGGCGAGGTCGCGCGTCGTGCGGAACGGCTCGCTCGCCCGCTTCTTCTCGATCGCCCGGGCGATGCGCCCCGCCTGTTTTTCCTCGCCGAGGAAGCCGAAGATGCGGATGAGATCACCGACCTTGGCGCGATTGACGACATCCGCCGCCGAGACGCCCTCGGCGGACATGCGCATATCGAGCGGTCCACTCTTCTGGAAGGAGAAGCCGCGCTCGGCCTCGTCGATCTGCATCGACGAGACGCCGATGTCGAGCACGACGCCGTCAAGCCCCTCGGCGGGCGCATGGCGGTCGAGCTCGGAAAAGCGCGAATGGATGAGCGTCAGATGGCCGCCGCGCGCTGCAACCAGCGACTGGCCGGCGGCAATCGCCGTCGGGTCGCGATCGAGCGCGATGACATCGGCACCCGCATCGAGGATGGCGCTCGTATAGCCGCCCGCCCCGAAGGTGCCATCGAGAATGACCTTGCCGGACGCCGGCTCGAGCGCCGCGAGCACCTCGGGCAGCAGGACTGGAATGTGGCGAACCGGTCCGCCGTCGGCACCGGAGATTTCTGCGCCAGGATTAGCCACCATTCCAAGTCCCCGCCTTACTGTGGCCGCAACCCTCGTAGCTTGCGTGCCTGCCTCGCCGCCGCCTGCGCCTCGAGAAAGGCCTGCGGCTGCCAGAGCTGAAAATGATCCGCCCGACCCACGAACGCGACCTCCGACGTGATACCCGTGAAGTCGCGAATGAAGTCGGTCACCATCAACCGCCCTTCCGCATCGAGCTTCATGAAGACGCCGCCACCATGCACGAGCAGCGACATCTCGTTCGCCAGCGGCGAAAACGGATCCTCGACGGAGATCTGCCGCTCGTATCGCTCCAGCAGATCGGGCCCGCCGACATTGACCGCCGGAAACACGAAATCCTGGAGACAGTAAAGCTCCTGGATATCGCGCCTCGCCAGGACAGACCTGAACGCCGCCGGAACGGACACCCGCCCCTTCGTATCGATCCGGTTTGTCACATTGGACAAGAAGCGGTCCATCAAAACCTGCCGCCGCCCCTTTCGACAGGAGGTGAACCATCCACCCCCTGGAACGCGAGAACACGCGCACCGCTTCCAAAGACAGGGAGAACTGCAGGCAACCCGGTGCGGGCGGCGTTCCCTGACCTTCGATTCCTGGGGTGGAAAACCACCCCGAAACGGCACTTGAATGGGATAACATGGGACAGTATGGGCGTCAATGGGACAGGGCGGTTCGAAGCTCTCGAAGAGCGTCAAATGTTTATAAGCGGTTAAGCTTAACGAAAGGTTAGGGACAAGCGCGCATGCAGCCGGCCGCCTGCCCTTTCGCAGCAAGGCCGCGGCGCCAGAATTCCCATTTTTTTCAGCAGCTTGTTGGGAGACACGCCCGCGGCGGCCGAGCCGCCGCAGGCGAAAAAAGGAAAAGTGCCAGTCGGCCTGTAAGCCGGGTTCTGTATGGCTCCGGTCGCCCGGAACGTGGCAGCCATTCATCTGGGACAGCGTTTGCACGCTGCCTCACGCAACCCACCCGGATGACTGGCCCGGAAACCGGCTGTGGCGCCGCTTGCGCGACACCCGCGTCATCCCTATTCGGTCTTGCTCCCGGTGGGGTTTACCGTGCCGTCCCTGTTACCAGCGACGCGGTGGGCTCTTACCCCACCCTTTCACCCTTACCCCGCCAACTTTTGCGTCCTCTTGCGGACGGAAAAGCAGGCGGGGCGGTTTCCTTTCTGTGGCACTATCCCTAAGGTCACCCTCGCCGGACGTTATCCGGCACCGTGTTTCCGTGGAGCCCGGACTTTCCTCACCCTACCGCCTTTCGGCATTGGTAGAGCGCGGCTGCCCGGCCGACTGGCAAGCGCTAGATAGTGGAGTGCCGCGGCAAATGCCACAGAAAACGTCCATCCGGACGCACTGCTACGCACTTTATCGGAAACGGGGCGCGAAAACCGCCTGGTCCTCTGGCGACAATGCGCCGTCGAGCAGCAGCCGGGCGCCGAGCCGGCCGATCTCGTCGGAGCTTTTCGCCGCAGCCCCGCAGCCGCCGGTGAGGACCGCGATCCGTTCCTCGTCGACATAGCCGATCGCCGGGTAGCCACTCGGGGTGAACGAAGTGACGCAGGCGCCCATGGTGACGGTCGCCTTCGCCACGCTAGGAACCAGTTCGGCTGCTATCCGCGCCAGATGCCGCCGGGTCGTCTCGCGCCCGCCGCTGCGATACCAGGCACGGACCTCCGGCTCGCTCGTGAGTTCGAGGTCGTCCGGATCGCCGCCGATCTTCAGATAGACCTTGCCGTCGGGATAGCGGACCGGCGGCAAGAGATAGATGTGGTCGAGCGGATCGTCGGGATGGTGGATGAGCGACGGCATGCCGGCAAAGGCGTCGAGATCGGTTTCCGGGATCTCGAAGAAGGCGACCGTGCGGGCATAAACCTTGAGATCGACGGGCCGCGGCAACAAATGCTCGGCGATCGAGAAGCCGCCGGCGGCGACCAGGACGCGATCCGCATAATAGGTATTGCCCTCGACGGTCCGGACCGCGACGCCACGGATGTCGTCGCGGACGCAGACCACCGTCTCGGCAATCAGCGTCGCTCCTTCCCTGTGCGCGAGACAGGATTGCGCCCGCACCATCTGCCGCGGATTGAGATATCCCGCCCCTGCCGCCTCGTGGACGCCCTCCTGTCCGGCACCGAAGGAGAAATAGGGAAAGCGTTCGCTAAGCGCCGTGCATTCGAGCATCTGCGGCGCAATGCCGATATGATGGGCGGCCTCGCAGATGCGCTCGACATAGGGATCGCTCCCGCCCCGCTTCGGTCCGACGATGAGGCTGCCGACCTCGTGATAGAAATCGATGCCGCTCTCCCTTTCGATGTCGCGGTAACGCGCGATCGAGCGGTTGGCGAGAGCGGCCCAGACGGGGTCCGGATCGATCGTGCGAGTGATCCGCGCCTCGTCGTAATGGCTGGCGAAGACGCCTTCGTGACGTGCGGGATCGGCCGGTTCGTCCGGTCCGATGACGGCGACCCCTTCGCTCTCGATGCTCAGATGCCGGGCTGCCGCGGCCCCCATCATGCCCCGCCCGACGACGATGAATTTGAAGCGATCACTCATGCCCGTTCCCGTCCGCTGATCCGTGATTATGATTCTCGTTCAGATATTTGCCAATCCAACTTGAATCAGTCTCTCACAAATTGCGAATTCGGTTCTCGACCGAGATCAAACTCCAAGACGCCGTGACGCCACATCCTCCCGCGGGCGATCTCCCGCGGGAGCGGAACGCCCGGCGATCAGCTGCCGATCAGCGCCAGCACCTTGCCGCAATAGCGTTTCGACACCGGGTTCATGCGCTTGGCGCCATGGCCCGCATTGTATTTGAGGATTGTCGAGCAGGTCTTGCCGTCGCCGAGTTCATGGGCGGTGGCCAGATACTTCATGCCGTAGCGGATATTGGTCTCCGGGTCGTAGAGGCCCTTCGAGGAGCCGGAATAGCCCATCATGCGCGCCGTCGAGGGCTTGATCTGCATGAGGCCGATTTCGCCGGCGCTGCCCCGTGCCTTCGGATTGAAGTTGCTTTCGACGCGGACGACGGCGTGGGCGAGGTTCACCGGGACGCCGTAGGCCTTTGCATATTTCGAGATGATGTGGGTGTAGGGGCTTTGGGAAAAGGACGGGGCACTTGGGAAGCCTGCATCCCGTTCGACGACCTTCAGCGGCGCCGAGAAGCTGCGTCTGTCGTCGTTGCGGGCATTCGCTCCGCTGATGCCGGACATGAGGATAGCGGTGCATGCCGCGGCAGCAACAATCAATTTCTGCATGTGAAAAGCCAGTCTCCGAACCAGTGGGGCTATGGCGCATGTTTTTTCGCGCAAAAGCATCCTTCCACGCCGCTCCGTTCAGGGAACGACGTCGCACCTGCCCTCATCGTTGTTATTGTGCGGCCGTCACCTCTCCGGGAACTTTGCCGCGTTTCAGCGAGAGCTTTTAAAGCCGGGCAATATGGAATTCCTGTGACCTGTGAGGATTTGGGGGACTTCAGCCCCTGTCCGGTAACCCGCAAACGGTGTCCGGAAGGTCTCCGCGTCAGGCAAATTTCGGCAGCGCGGCGAGCAGCCTGTGGAGCGTCTCTATGGTCGAACTGTCGGCGATGCCGTCGACCCGCTCGGGACGGAAATGGCGTTGGAACGCGGCAACGACGCCCTCCGTCGCCTCGGAATATTGTCCCGAAATTTCAATGTCGTAGCCGTAGAGCGAGAGCATCGACTGCAAAGCTTCGACCGGTCGGCCGCAATCGCCTTTTTGGAAAAATCTTCCACCGCTGAGCGGCACAGGCGCCACCCAGTGGCCAACGCCCGCGGCATGCAGCCTCTCCCATGGAAAATTTTCGCCAGGATCGACCTTGCGAACGGGAGCGACATCGGAGTGCGCGAGCACCCGTTCGGGGGCGATATTCCACCGTTTGCCGCAATCGCGACACAATTCGACGACTGCTTCGATCTGTGCGTCGGTGAAGGGCGGCAGTCCTGCCGGATGGCCGGGATTGGCAATCTCGATGCCGATCGACATCGAATTGACGTCGCTCTCGCCTGCCCAGCAGCTCCTGCCGGCATGCCAGGCGCGGCGGCTCTCCGGCACCAGCTGCACGATCCGTCCGTCCTCGTGGACGAAGTAATGGCTGGAAACCTGGCTTTCCGGCCGACAGAGCCATTCGAGCGCCCCCTCCTCCGACGGCATGCCGGTGTAGTGGAGGAGGATCATGTCCGGCAACCGCCCGCCGGCGCGTTCGCCATGGTTCGGCGAGGGCCGGACCCGCGCACCCTTGTGGTCGGCAGTGAAGAGGCTCATGCGGCGCGGCGTTCTTTCTCGATCGCCGCATAGGCGGCGTTGAGCCTGGCCATACGGTGATGGGCGACGGCGTGGAATTCGGTGGGCACGCCGCGGGCATGCAGGCGGTCGGGGTGATGTTCTGCGGCGAGCGCCCGGTAGCGCTTGCGGATCGTCGCGAAGTCGTCCGAGGGCTGCACGCCGAGCACGGCATAGGGATTGCCGTCCGGGTTCACGTGGCGCTCGGTGATCGCCTCGAACCGCTCCTCCGATATCTCGAAGATGTCGGCGATGCGCGAGAGGAAGGCCATTTCCTTCTCATGCACCAGCCCGTCGGCCTTGGCGATATGGAAGAGGCCGTCGACGATGTCCTCGAGGACAGGGCAACCCTTGCCCGTGCCGCACATCTTCATGATCTTGCCGGCATAGGCCTCGTAGCCGGCCACGTCCTGGCGCGCGAGGTTGTAGAGGCGGGCGACGTTCTGCGCTTCCCTTGCCGGAACATCGAAGATCTGGCGGAAGGCGTCGACCTCGCTGACCGTCACCACGCCGTCGGCCTTGGCCATCTTCGCCGAAAGCGCGATGATCGCCACCGAGAAGGAGACCCGCCGGCGGGTTTCTGGATCGCCCTCGAACACCGTGCGGACAGCCTCGACGATACCCGACAGAACATTGCCTGCTGCGTCGCCGATCGCGCCGAGCAACCTGTCCCACAAAGACGATATCTGTTCGCAGGCGAAATCGAAAATCATGATCCAGCATCACCAGATTACCGGCGAAAAAGCAAGCCGAGCCCGTCCTCAGCCAGGTTAAAGTTTGTTCACATTCCGGTGGTCCAACCGCAACCGCGGACAATGGTTCCGGCCGTCGCGGGAGACCGGATGCCGGCGCTGCGCGGACCTGTATTCTTATCCACAGCCTTGCTCGCAGTCCGCCGGCGGATTGAATCGATTATATCGGCACAGCCGCCGCCCTTGTCGCGGAAAGGGCCAGAAATGCCCGGATTTCCTCATATTTTCCCTTTACAGCCCTCCCCGTCTGTCGCATCCATTCGCGCCGAACGCTTGTATTGAGAAGCGCCACGAGGCGCTGAAGGAGGAACGATGGCCAAACAGAAAGTTGCAATGCTGACCGCCGGCGGTCTCGCCCCCTGCCTGTCGTCCGCAGTCGGCGGACTGATCGAACGCTACACGGACATCGCGCCAGACGTCGAGCTCATCGCCTACCGCTCCGGCTACCAGGGCGTGCTGCTCGGCGACAAGATCGAGATCACCGCCGACATGCGCGAGAAGGCCCACCTCCTCCACCGCTACGGCGGCTCGCCGATCGGCAACAGCCGCGTCAAGCTGACGAACGCGGCCGACTGCCACAAGCGCGGCCTGACGAAGGAAGGCGACAATCCGCTGCGCGTCGCCGCCGAACGGCTCGCCGCCGACGGCGTCACCATCCTCCACACGATCGGCGGTGACGACACCAACACGACGGCGGCCGATCTCGCCGCCTTCCTCGGCGCCAACGGCTACGACCTCACCGTTGTCGGCCTGCCGAAGACCGTCGACAACGACGTCGTGCCGATCCGCCAGACGCTCGGCGCCTGGACGGCGGCCGAAGTCGGTGCCCGCTTCTTCGACCACGTCTCGAACGAACAGAGCGCCGCCCCCCGCACACTGGTGATCCACGAAGTCATGGGCCGCCATTGCGGCTGGCTGACCGCCGCAACCGCGCGCGCCTACATCCAGCGGACGCGCAACAACGAGTATGTCGAAGGGCTGATGATGAACACCCAGCTCAAGAACATCGACGGCCTCTACCTGCCGGAGACCCATTTCGATCTCGATGCCGAGGCCGCGCGCCTCAAGGACATCATGGACCGCACCGGCTTCGTCACCCTCTTCGTCTCGGAAGGCGCCTGCCTCGACGAGATCGTCGCCGACCGCGAGGCCGCCGGCGAGGAGGTCAAGCGCGACGCCTTCGGTCACGTGAAGATCGACACGATCAATGTCGGCAACTGGTTCCAGAAGCATTTCGCCAAGCTGCTGAACGCCGAGCGCTCGATGGTGCAGAAGTCCGGCTACTATGCCCGCTCGGCACCGGCCAACTACGAGGACCTGCGGCTGATCCAGAGCATGGTCGACCTCGCCGTCGAAAGTGCTCTGAACAAGGTGTCCGGGGTCACCGGCCACGACGAGGACCAGGGCGGCAAGCTGCGCACCATCGAGTTCCCGCGCATCAAGGGCGGCAAGGCCTTCGACGTGAATACGCCGTGGTTCGGGGAAGTGATGGATTACATCGGCCAGAAATTCACCCCGGCCGATTGACGGCCCCTGAGAAAGGTGGCTTGCTTCCTTCGAGAGAGGAGTAAGGCAAATGTCACTGGAACACTGGCTGGCCTTCGCCGCCGCCTCGGCGGTGCTTCTGGCGATTCCCGGACCGACCATCCTGCTGGTCATTTCCTATGCGCTCGGCCACGGGCGCAGGACGGCGCTGGCCACGGTCACCGGGGTCGCTCTCGGCGACCTCGTCGCGATGACGGCCTCCGTCGCCGGGCTCGGTGCCCTGCTCGCCACCTCGGCGACCGCCTTCACGATCATGAAGTGGATCGGCGGCGCCTATCTGGTCTATCTCGGCATCCGCCTCTGGCGGGCGCCGGTCGGTGACGAGCCGATCGCCGACAACGACAACCTGCCGGAAGAAAAGCCTCTGCGCATCCTCGGGCACGCCTTCGCCGTCACCGCCCTCAACCCGAAGAGCATCGTCTTCTTCGTCGCCTTCGTGCCGCAGTTCATGCTGCCGTCGGCGCCCTTCCTGCAGCAGGTGGTCGTACTCGAAGCGACCTTCGTCATGCTCGCGATCGTCAATGCGCTGGTCTACGTGTTCGTCGCCGAATCGGCCCGCCGCTTCATCCGCAAGCGCTCCGTCCGCAAGGCGGTGAACCGTACCGGCGGAACGGTGCTGATCGCCGCCGGCGCCGTGACGGCCGGTTATCGCAAGATCGCTGCCTGAATCCGCCGAATTGCGGCGGGCTTGCCGCAATTCCGCCCAGCGGCTATGAAAACCCATGTTAACTTTTCGTGAGCTGCTTCGCGGCAGCCGTCGTTTCGATACGGATGGCCGGATGATTTCTCGATTGGACCGCAAGACCCCGCTCAGCCTCGCCGCCGTGCTTCTCGCCGGGATTGCCGGCTGTACGAGCAGCATGGACCAGGCGGCCAAGCAGGAACTGAAGGCCAACCCCGCAGCCGGCACCCCTGTCGCGCAGACCGCCGCGGCGACGCCGGCCGCTGGCGAATCGAACACTGCACTTATCTCGACTGCCGGCGCCGAGCCCGGCCCGATCATCCCCGGAACCTCGACGCCGGCGCCGGTCCCGACCTTCAAGGATATCGCGCTTGCGAACCCGGCGGCGACGCCCACGGCGCTTGCGATGGCAGCCGGCCAGGAACAGCTCGCCATGCAGACCGCCGCCATGCCGGCCAAGCCCGACGCGATTCCGGAACTGGCAAGTGCCGAAACCGTATTGCCGGCGGAAGTGACGGCGATCCAGACCGTGGTTCCGACGCAGAAGCCGGCCGGCGCGCTCGCCTATGCGGCACCCTCGGCATCCTCGTCGCTCGCAGCGCTCGACGCGCAGTTCGACGTCTCCCCGCCCGGCCCGCCGCCCGCGGCCGAGGAGGAGAAGGTGCCGCAGGCCGCCAAGGGCCCGACCGTCATCAACGCCCTCATCAGCAAGTACGCCGCGGTCTACAAGATCCCCGAGGAACTCCTCCACCGCGTCGTCCGCCGCGAAAGCACCTACAACCCGCAGGCCTACAACAACGGCCATTACGGGCTCATGCAGATCAAGTACAACACGGCGAAGTCGATGGGCTACGAAGGCCCGGCCTCGGGCCTGTTCGACGCCGAGACCAACATCAAGTACGCAGCCAAGTATCTGAGGGGCGCCTGGCTGGTCGCCGACAACAGCAATGACGGCGCGGTGCGCCTCTACGCCCGCGGCTATTACTACGACGCCAAGCGCAAGGGCATGCTCCACGTCCTCGAATAGGATCAGTCGAGCGCGTCCGCGATTGCTTTCACGAGCAGTTGCGGGCGATAGCCGAGCTCTGACGGCGTGAGCCCGAGGCGCACCACCACCAGTTTCTTCGAGGGAACGACCGCGATCGTCTGGCCGTCATGGCCGGCGAGCCAGAACGTGTCGTCGGGAAGGCCGAAACGGCTGTCGGGCTCGTCGCCCGGTCCGACCGCCCAAGCCTGGATTTCTGTGTACGTACCGCCCGAGGTCCGTGTCGGCCGCTGCATCGCCGCGACAAACCCCTCCGGCAACAGGCGTTCGCCCCGCCAGACACCGTCCTGCAGCAGGAACTGGCCGAAGCGCGCCCAGTCGCGGCCCGTCGCGTACATGTAGGAACTTCCGACGAAGGTGCCGGCCTCGTCCGCCTCGAGGACGGCGCTCGCCATGCCGAGCGGCTGGAACAGAGCTTTCCGCGGATAGCCGAGCGCCGCGTCGCGGTCGCCGATCCGGTTCATCCAGATCTTCGAGAGCAGCACGCTTCCTCCGGAGGAATAGCTGAAGACGGTACCCGGCTCCGCCGCGAGCGGCCGCGCGGCGGCAAATGCCGCCATGTCCGGCTCCAGGTAGAGCATGCGCGTAACGTCGGTCACGTCGCCGTATTCCTCGTTGAAGGCAAGGCCGCTCTCCATGGCGAAGAGGTCGCGGATGCGGATCGCGGCGCGGCCGTCGCCCTTCCATTCGGGCAGCAGCACACGGTCGTCGAGCGCGATGCGTCCTTCGGCCATCAGCCGGCCGATGATCGCGGCATTGACGGTCTTGGTCATCGACCAGCCCAGCAGCGGCGTCGCAGAAGAGAATCCGTTGCCATAGGTCTCGCCGACCAGCCGGCCGTTCTTGATGACGACCACAGCCCGCATGCCGGGACCGGCAAGGGCGGCATCGGCGAGCACGGCCCCGAGCTTCGGATCGGTCGGCGTTGCCGCCTCGCCGTCGGGCCAAGGCACGTCGGTGGGGGCTGCGGCAAGCTGTTCGGGCAGAGGCGCGGAGACGGTTCCCGCCATCGCACCGCTGCCGTCCGGAGCGCTCGCACAGCCGAGGCCTTCGCGGTAGACGGCACTGCCCGGCGCGATGAAGCCGAGAAGGCGTGCCGTGACCCGCTTGTTCTCGCGGTCGCTATCGAGGCCGACGAGCTTCAGCAGCGGATGGCCCGGCGCCTGCACGTCGACCCTCAGCACCTCGTCGGGATCGCGTCCGGCGACGAAGACGTTGGAGCAGACGATCTTGGCAGCATAGCCGGTGCCGACCCGCAGCAGGGCCGGCGGCGCCACGGCGAGCCAGACCACCGCGGCGGCGATCGCCGTCGCGAGCAACAGGAAGAAGCCCTTCACGATCCGTCTGACCAGTCTCATCCGCGCCTGCTCCTCTTCCGGGCGTTCGCCACCTCTCTCGGCCGCACCATAGCGCCGCCGCCTCGTCTCCCGCAAAGCGTTTGAAGCGCGGCTGGCATCACAGCGGCGGTTCTCCCCGACCAAAACCGATCCGATCGCCTGTGAACAGGGCGCTTCATCAAACTGTTGCATCGGCGCGCTACACGCCGGAGACCTTCAACGGATGGCCTTCCCGATGACCGACCTCGCCCCGGAGACCGAACTTCCCCGCAGCAGCAAACTGAAGGCCGCACTCCTCCAGCACAGGGCGCTGAGCCGCGACGGCCTCTCCGAACGTCTGTTCGGCATGCTCTTCTCCGGCCTCGTCTACCCGCAGATCTGGGAGGACCCGGAGGTCGACATGGCCGCGATGGAACTCGGCGCGGGCCACCGGCTCGTCACCATCGGCTCCGGCGGTTGCAACATGCTCGCCTATCTCTCGCGCTCGCCCGAACGCATCGACGTCGTCGACCTGAACCCGCACCACGTGGCCCTCAACCGGCTGAAACTCGCCGCCTTCCGGCACCTGCCCGACCACGCGGCTGTCGTGCGGATGTTCGGCGCGGCGGGCATGCGCACCAACAGCTGCAATTTCGACCGTTTCATTGCCCCCAATCTCGACGCCGAAAGCCGCGAATACTGGAACGGGCGCCGCCTCGACGGCCGCCGGCGGATCACCGCCTTCGACCGCAACTTCTGCCGCACCGGCCTGCTCGGGCGCTTCATCGCCGCCGGCCACCTGCTCGCGTCCCTGCACGGCGTTCGCCTCGACGGCATCACGAAGGCGAAGACGCTTTCCGAGCAGCGGCACTACTTCGACACGCACATCGCCCCGCTCTTCGACAAGCCTCTGGTGCGCTGGATCACGCGGCGCAAGAGCTCGCTCTTCGGGCTCGGCATCCCGCCGCAGCAATATGACGAGCTTGCGAGCCTCTCCGACGGCAGGAGCATCGCCCCGGTTCTGAAAAGCCGCCTCGAAAAGCTCGCCTGCGACTTCCCCGTCGCCGAGAACTGGTTCGCCTGGCAGGCCTTTGCCCGCCGCTATCCCGGTCCCGACGAGGGGCGGCTCCCCACCTATCTCGCCCGCGAAAACTATGACGCTATCCGCACCAATGCCGGTCGCGTCACTGTCCATCATGCGAGCTTCACCGAACTGCTTGCCGGCAAGCCGGCGGCAAGCGTCGACCGCTTCGTCCTCCTCGACGCCCAGGACTGGATGAACGAGCGCCAGCTCAACGCGCTCTGGAGCGAGATCACCCGCACCGCTTCTCCCGGAGCGCGCGTGATCTTCCGCACCGCCGCCGAACGCAGCGTGCTCGACGGCCGTCTCTCGCCCGCCCTCCTCGGCCAGTGGCGCTATCTTGCCGAACGTTCGCGGGAGCTCGGGGCCGAAGACCGCTCGGCAATCTACGGCGGCTTCCACATCTACGAGAGAGAAGGCTGATGGCGGAGATCTTGTTCGCACAGGACGACCGGAACGACCATGCCGGGCGCATGGACCGCATGTACCGCTACCAGCGCCACGTCTACGACCTGACGCGGAAATACTATCTCCTCGGCCGCGACCGGTTGATCGCCGAACTCGCCGTGCCTGACAACGGTGCGCTGCTCGAAATCGGCTGCGGCACCGGCCGCAACCTCCTGCTCGCCGCACGCCGCTATCCCGGTGCCAGGCTCTTCGGCCTCGACATCTCCGCCGAGATGCTCGCTCAGGCGGAGCGCAATTTCCGCGGCCGGCTCCTCCCCGTCTTCCGGCTCGCAGACGCGACGGGCTTTTCCGCCGGAGAATTCGGTGTCGCCGGTTTCGACCGGATCATGATCTCCTACGCGCTCTCGATGATCCCCGACTGGGAGAGCGCGATCGACGCGGCAATTGTGGCGCTCGCACCCGGTGGATCGCTGCACATAGTCGACTTCGGCCAGCAGGAGCGCCTGCCGGTCTGGTTCCGGCGCCTGCTCACGGCCTGGCTTTCCCGCTTCCATGTCACCCCGCGGGCGACCCTGCGGGAGGCTCTGGAAACGCGGGCGAAGGCCGCCGGCGCGGAGCTCCGCTTCGAAAGCGTGGGCCGCGGCTATGCCTGGCTCGCGGTCGTGCGGATGCCCGTCTGATATCGGCAGTTGCAAATAACGGCTTTTTAACGATGATAGTGCCACAATTGGGCTTGCACCTGTTGTGTCCTGCGTTCGTGTGCGCCGCCTCAGGAGTTTCGGTTCAAACATCATCTACGGGCCTCCGATGCGATTGCTTGTCCTGGCGTTCCTGCCCCTTTTCCTGCTTCTCGGCGGCTGCACCTCCGCGAGCTACGATCTGATGGAAACATCGTCGATCAAGCCGCGCTTTCAGGACACCGACCCGCAGGATTTCGGCGACGACACACCCTACCGTCACAAGGTCCACGGCATCGACGTCTCGAAGTGGAACGGCGACGTCGACTGGGCCTCGGTGCGCAAGTCCGGGGTCTCCTTCGTCTTCATCAAGGCGACCGAGGGCAAGGACCGGGTCGATTCCCGCTTCGACGAATACTGGCGCGCCGCAGCAGCAGCCGGCCTGGCCCATGCGCCCTACCATTTCTATTATTTCTGCTCGACCGCCGACGAGCAGGCCGACTGGTTCATCCGCAACGTGCCGAAGGCCTCGATGCACCTGCCGCCGGTGCTGGACGTCGAGTGGAACCCGACCTCCAAGACCTGCACGCTGAGACCGGACGCCGCCACCGTGCGCGCCGAGATGAAGCGGTTCATGGACCGGATCGAGGCCTATTACGGCAAGCGGCCGATCATCTACACCTCGGTCGATTTCCACCGCGACAACCTCGCCGGCTATTTCCAGGACTATCATTTCTGGGTCCGCTCGGTGGCCAAGCACCCGCAGGAAATCTATGCCGACCGCCGCTGGGCCTTCTGGCAGTACACCTCGACCGGCGTCGTTCCGGGCATTCGCGGCCAGACCGACATCAACGTCTTCGCCGGCACCGAGCAGAACTGGAAGAAATGGGTCGCTTCCGTCTCGCAGTAACGAGATCCCGTGCAGGAACGTTCGGCGACCGGGCGTGACGCCCGAGTGCCCCCTTGACCCGCACAAGGCCGCCCGAAGCCGGCGGCCTTTCCTCGCTTTGGCCAAAATCTCCTCCGATACCACGTCCACCGAAACCCATGAGGAAGTCCGCATGTCCGCCCGTACTCGTCTGACCACCATCGTTACCCTCGCAAGCCTGCTCGCCTCCACCGCCGTTGCCGGCGCGGCCGAGTGCGGCGGCGATCTCGCTGCCTTCCTGCAGGGCGTGAAGGCCGAGGCCGTGTCGAACGGCGCATCCCCCGACGCCGCCGACCGTGCGCTCGCCGGTGCCGCGATCGACCAGAAGGTGCTGTCGCGCGACCGTGCCCAGGGCGTCTTCAAACAGACTTTCCTCGAATTCTCGAAGCGCACCGTCAGCCAGGCTCGCCTCGACATCGGCCGGCAGAAGATGCGGGACTATGCCGATGTCTTCGCCAAGGCCGAGCGGGACTACGGCGTACCGCCCGGCGTCATCACCGCCTTCTGGGCGATGGAGACCGACTTCGGCGCCGTCCAGGGCGATTTCAACACCCGCAATGCGCTGGTGACCCTCTCCCACGACTGCCGCCGCCCCGAGCTCTTCCGGCCGCAGCTGCTCAACCTCATCACCATGGTTGAGCACGGCGACCTCGACCCCTCGACCAACACCGGCGCTTGGGCGGGCGAGATCGGCCAGGTGCAGATGCTGCCGAAGGATATCGTCGCCTATGGCATCGACGGTGACGGTGACGGCCACGTCAACGTCAAGAAGAGTTCGCCGGATGCGATCCTAACCGCCGCACGCTTCATCCAGAGTCTCGGCTGGCGCGCCGGCGAGCCGTGGATCCAGGAAGTCACCCTTCCGGAAAATCTCCCCTGGGAGAAGACCGGTCTCGAAGGCGGCATGACTGCAGGCGACTGGTTCGCGCTCGGAGTTTCTCCGCGTGACGGCAACACGGCCTCCGCCGCCCTCCCCGTCGGTCTCGTCCTGCCGCAGGGTCGCAAGGGGCCGGCCTTCCTCACCTATCCGAATTTCAGCGTTTATCTCGAGTGGAACAAGTCCTTCATCTACACGACCTCGGCCGCCTATTTCGCCACCCGGCTGATGGGAGCAGAGCCCTACCAGAAGGGCAATCCGGAACCCGGCCTCAGCGACACCGAGATGAAGGCGCTGCAGACGCGCCTTCAGGCCCTCGGCCACGAGGTCGGCGAGATCGACGGCATTCTCGGCGCCGGCACCCGCGTCGCCGTGCAGAAGGAACAGCAGCGTCTCGGCATTCCCGCCGACGGCTGGGCGACGCCCGCGCTCCTCAATGCCCTCTGAGTGGCAATCAGCTGTCGCCGCCGCGACGCGCGCGGCGGCGCTGTTCGTAGGCGACGCGGGCGGCCCGGAGGCGGACCCGCACCCAGTCGACGCCGCGGGCCAGCACGTCGCGCCCGCGGCTCACCTCGTGAAGCTCGTGGGCGTAGGCGACGGCGAGCGCCTGCCGGTAGTTCTCCAGCCCCTCGGAGGCCATGTTCTCCAGCCGGTGCATCACGTTGACCCAGAGCGGCGAGACGAGCAACGAAACGGCCGAGACGGCGATCGACAGCCGGAAGAGGTCGTAGCCGAGCGCACCCGCCGCATAGCCCGCCGACGACAGCACGAAGGAGAACTCGCCGATCTGTGCCATCGAAAGGCCGGCGACCAGCGCCGTCTGCGGGCTCGACCCGGTCTTGCGCAGGAGGAAGATGTTGAGCACCGATTTCGCCGCGATGACGAAGAGCGAGACGAACAGCACCTGCCAGAAACGTTCGGCGATGAAGTCGAGGTCGATCAACAGGCCGATCGACAGGAAGAAGACGACGAGCAGCAGGCTCTGGACAGGTTCGATCACCGGGATCACGCGGCTGCGCAACGTCGAGTTGCCGACGATGATGCCGGCGAGGAAAGCGCCGTAGGCGGGTGAAAGGCCGGCGACGCCGGAGATCGCCGCGGCGGTGAAGCAGACGGCGAGTGCGCCGAGCGCCAGCATCTCCACCTTGTCCTCGATCGCCTCGGCGAACGGCAGCTTGAGCTTCATGTGCCGGCCGAACCACCAGAGGAGCCCGCCGAGCAGCGCCAGCGCGACCGCCATGCGGATCGCGATCAGCCGGTAGTCGACCACCTCGCCGCCGAGGCTCGAAACGAAGATCAGCATGGGAACCACGGCGATGTCCTGCGCGATCAGCACGCCGACGGCGATCCGCCCGGCGTCACCGCGCAGCACACCCATCTCTTCGAGCATCTTCATGGCGACGACCGTCGAGGAGAGCGCGATGATGAAGCCGAGGATGATCGTCTCGGAACCGGAGGCACCGGAGAGCGTGGCGATCCCGAGCGCGAGCACCATGGCGGCGAGCAACTGTCCGGCCATCACCAGAAGCGCCTGCCTGAGCGACAGCACGAAGGCTTTGACCGACAGTTCCATGCCGATGAAGAAGAGCAGCACCACGACGCCCATTTCGGCGAGCACCGCGACGTTTTCCGAACTGGAGATCAGCCCGGCGCCGGTTGGTCCGAGTGCGACGCCTGCGGCGATGAAGCCGACGAGCGGCGGTTGCCGCAGCCCAAGGAAAAGAAGGCCGAGCAAAGCCGCGACAGCGACGACGGCTGCGATGCCGACGAGCGCGGTGGCATGGCCGGCATTTTCGGCAACGGCGGTGTCCAGCGGAAATCCTCCTGCGGCGATTCTCGTTCTGCGCCATGATGCACGCGACGCCGCCGGAGGCAAACAGCGGTTCTCCCTGCCGCGCGACACGCCTTCGCGGACGTTTCATCCAGAGACGAACGGCGGCCGAAGAAGAGCCGCAGGAGCAGCTCCGTTAACAAATCCACGAAAAAGATGCGGCGCACCGAGGCCTTGATTTTCAGGGCGATGCGACAATTTGACGGGTGTTGGCAGGCCGCGATCACTGCATCGCAGCACACAATTCGCTTCCCAACCGACACAAAAAGGACATATTATCCCCCGGTCAACGCAAGGAGGCACACATGGGACTTACCAATTCCTTGAATGTCCTGATCGTCGGTGCAGCGTTTGTTTTCATAGCCACCATGCTGTTCATCTGAGTCACCAGATGAACAGGCGCCGGAACAGGACATAATCAGCGTCCGTGCTGGCTAGAATATGCAAGAATTCTTAAAAAGGCGTATACCGATGGCGAACGGTATGCGCCTTTTCAGTTCAGGCGACTTGTATGCTCACGCCGCAGCACCGGACCGCGCCTCGCCGTCCCGCTCCAGGCCGAGCCGTTGCAACACGGCAGAGACGAGCGGCGCCCTGTTCATCGTATAGAGATGGAAGTCGGTGATCCCGCGGCGGACGAGGTCCTCGATCTGCTCGGCGGCAACGTCGGCGGCAACTTCCGCCCGCGCCTGCGGCTGGTCGTCGAGACCGGCGAAGCGCTCGTCGAGGAAAGCCGGGATGCTCGCACCGCAGAGCGAGGCGAAGCGTTTCAGCTGCGTGAGGTTCTGGATGAGCATGATGCCCGGAACCACCGGCATCGCGACGCCCGCCGCCCGCACCCGTTCGAGATAGCGCTCGAAGACGTCGTTGTCGAAGAAGAACTGGGTGAGCGCCCGCGTCGCGCCGGCATCGGCCTTGCGCTTCAGCATGTCGATGTCGGCGGCAACGTCAGGGCTTTCCGGATGCTTTTCCGGATAGGCCGAGACCGAGATGTCGAAGTCGCCAATTTCCCTCAGCCCTGCGACGAGTTCGGCTGCATTGGCGAAGCCGCCCGGATGCGGGGCATAGGCCGCACCGACCCCGCCCTGCGGGTCGCCCCGCAGCGCCACGAAACGGCGCACGCCGGCAGCGATGAACTCCTCCGCCACGTGGCGGACTTCCTCCCGCGTGGCGTCGACGCAGGTGATGTGCGCCGCCGTCGGCAGGCTCGTTTCGGCGATCAGCCGCCGCACCGTCGTCAGGGTCGGCGCCTTGGTGCTGCCGCCGGCCCCGTAGGTCACGGAAACGAAGTCGGGATTCCAGCCGGCGAGCGCCTCGATCGTCGTCCAGAGCTGTCCTTCCATCTCCTCCGATTTCGGCGGAAAGAACTCGAACGAGATGCCGAGCCGCCTCTTGCCTTGCGGATGTCGATCGTCCGGCGTCATCTCATTCCTCCCTGTTTTCGATGCTGTCTGCCGCGGTGCCCTCGCCGCCCCGCCGGCGCGCCACCCAGATGGTGACGGTCAGCGCCTGCGTGGCCGGGCTTGCCGGCGGCAGGTCGACCACCTTCTCGACGGCGAGCCCGTATTTGGCGAGCCAGTCGGCCATCACCGGATGCGAGAAGCCGAGCCGGACATGGGCGTGGTCTTCCCTAAGATGTTCTAGGTTGTGCGGCGCAAGGTCGATGATCACCAGCCGCCCGCCGGTCTTCAGCATCCGCGCCGCCTCGCCGATCGCCAGCTCCGGCTGCACCAGGAAGTGCAGCACCTGGTGGATCGTCACGAGGTCGTATTCGCTGCCGTCGAGCGGCAGGTTGAGGATGTCGCCATTGCGCACCGTCGCCTTGAGGATGCCGGCCTTGTCGAGATTGGCGCGCGCCACCGCCAGCATGTCGCGGCTGGCGTCGATGCCGACGGCGCGTCGGTAGAGCTCGGAAAGAAGCTGCAGGATGCGGCCGGTGCCGGTGCCGAGATCGAGGAGCGCATCCACCTGCTCCGGCCCGAGTACGCCGAGGAGTGCTGCTTCGACCTGCCAGTCGTCCACGTGCAGCCGCCGCAGCTCGTCCCATTCGGAGGCGTTGCGGCTGAAATAGGCCTGAGCCTTGTCGGCGCGGTTGCGCTTGACCGCTGAGAGCCGCTCGCCGTCACGGACCAGAACCGGGTCGTCGACGCGGGCCGCCGAAAGGATGATCCCGGCGAGTGCGGCGGCGTCGCCGTCCTGCTTCAGGCGGAAATAGGCCCAGGCGCCCTCCTGGTAGCGGTCGATCAGCCCGGCCTCGCCGAGAAGCTTCAGGTGGCGGGAGATGCGCGGCTGCGACTGGCCGAGGATTTCGGTGAGGTCGGTCACCGTCAGGTCGCCGGCGGAAAGCAGGGCGAGAAGCCGAAGCCGCGTCGGCTCCCCCGCCGCCTTCAGCAGTTCGACAAGCGCATCCACGCCAAATTCCATCAGCTTCGCCATTCCAATCCCCGATCAAGATATAAAGATATGTTTATGTCAACTTCTCGGTTCGTTCAAGTTCGTAATTCGCCCAAACATATATCTACTTGCTAGTCCATTGATTCAGATCCATATTTTCGGACGAGACGTCGAACGGAGGGTTTCTCCATGGCTTGGTATCGTAACACCTATCAGTGCGACGAGTGCGGCACCGGATGGGATGATGAGTGGTCTTGCTGCTGTGACGATGAGTGTCCGAATTGCGGCGCGCGCGATTTTTCGCCGGTAGAGTCAGAGGACCTGTCAGTATTTGTCGAACGCACTGACGACGGAGATTACGAGATCTACTATTCTCCCGCGGAAGCCGGACACGAGCCGGACTACCAACTGCTCGCCGCCACCTACAGCAAGAACCTTTCCATCTTCCTCCGGGAACTCGCACTCGAATTGTCCAAGCCCGCATGAAACTGGGATTTTCCGAACCACAACGCACCTTCAACAGCGGATCGCAAACGGCAAGGTCGATTACCGAATCCTGGGTGGCAGAGAGCATGTTTTGCCCGAACTGCGGAAACGCCCGGCTGCACCAGTTTCCCGCCAACCGGCCGGTTGCGGACTTCTACTGCGCCAAGTGCAATGACCAGTACGAGCTCAAGAGCCAAAAGAAAGAGTTCGGCAAGAAGCTGGCGAACGGCGCCTATGAGACGAAGATACAACGTCTCCAGTCGGATACGTCGCCCAATCTCATTCTGTTGAGGTATAGTCTCGAAGCTGCCGAGGTCAGGAGCGTGTGCGTCATACCGCGCCGCTTCTTCGTACCCTCGATCGTCGAAAAGCGAAAACCGTTGGCAGCAAAGGCACGCCGTGCAGGATGGGTCGGATCGAACATCCTGATCGGAAATGTGCCGTCAGCCGGCAGAATATACTTCATTCAAGAGGGAGTGGTTGTTCCGAAGGAAGACATCCTCTCGCAATGGCGGAAAACGGCCTTTCTGGACGAACAGCCGCCGGCGGCAAGGGGATGGCTGGCCGACGTCATGTCCTGCATCGACCAGCTCGAAGCCACTGAATTCTCGCTGGAGCAGGTCTATGGCTTCGAACGGTACCTGCGCAGTATCTATCCGGAAAACAACAACATCCGACCGAAGATAAGGCAGCAACTCCAGTTTCTTCGAGACAATGGATATCTCGAATTCAGGGGAAACGGGAATTACCGCCTTATCCGATAGTCACTGACTACCGCGTCAGCCGCTTGTAGGTCACGCGCTTCGGGTTGACCGCATCGGCGCCGAGACGGCGGATCTTGTCCTGTTCGTAGTCCTCGAAGTTGCCTTCGAACCACTCGACATGGCTGTCGCCCTCGAAGGCGAGGATATGGGTGGCGAGCCGGTCGAGGAACATGCGGTCGTGCGAGATGATGACGGCGCAGCCGGCGAAGTTTTCGAGCGCGTCTTCGAGCGCCGCCAGCGTTTCGGTGTCGAGGTCGTTGGTCGGTTCGTCGAGCAGCAGCACGTTGCCGCCGGCCTTCAGCATCTTGGCGAGGTGCACGCGGTTGCGCTGGCCGCCGGACAGGTTGCCGACCTTCTGCTGCTGGTCGCCACCCTTGAAGTTGAAGGCACCGCAATAGGCACGGGAATTCATCTCGTACTTGCCGAGCTTGATGATGTCGTTGCCGCCGGAGATTTCCTCCCAGACATTCTTCGAACCATCGAGCGAATCGCGGCTCTGGTCGACATAGCCGAGGTGGACGGTATCGCCGATGCGGATGTCGCCGCTGTCGGGCTTCTCCTGGCCCGTGATCATCCTGAAGAGCGTCGTCTTGCCTGCGCCGTTCGGGCCGATGACACCGACGATGCCGCCGGGCGGCAGCTTGAAGGAGAGGTTTTCGAAGAGCACGCGTCCGTCATAGGCCTTGGTGATGTTCTCCGCCTCGATGACGACATTGCCGAGGCGCTCGCCCACCGGAATGATGATCTGCGCTTCGCCGGGGCGCCGGTTCTCGGCCGCCGCCACCAGCTCGTCATAGGCACGGATACGAGCCTTCGACTTCGCTTGGCGGGCCTTCGGGCTCGAGGCAATCCACTCCTGCTCGCGCGACAGAGCCTTCTGGCGGCTGCCTTCCTCGCGCTCTTCCTGCGCCAGGCGCTTCGCCTTCGCGGTCAGGTAGGCGGAATAGTTGCCTTCGTAAGGAATGCCGCGGCCGCGGTCGAGTTCGAGGATCCAGCCGGTGACGTTGTCGAGGAAGTAGCGGTCGTGGGTGACCATCAGGATGGCGCCCGGATATTCGCGCAGGTGCTTTTCGAGCCAGGCGATCGTCTCGGCGTCGAGGTGGTTGGTCGGTTCGTCGAGCAGCAGCAGGTCGGGCTGGCGCAGCAGCAGCTGGCAGAGCGCGACGCGGCGCTTCTCACCGCCGGAGAGATTGTCAATCGTTGCGTCGCCGGGCGGGCAGCGCAGCGCTTCCATCGCCATCTCCACCTGGCTTTCGAGGTCCCAGAGGTTCTGGCTGTCGATAATGTCCTGGAGCTTGGCGCCCTCTTCCGCCGTCTCGTCGGAATAGTTCATCATCAGTTCGTTGTAGCGGTCGAGGATCGCCTTCTTGTCGGCCACCCCTTCCATGACGTTGCCGAACACGTTGAGGCCCTCGTCGAGCTGCGGCTCCTGCGGCAGGTAGCCGAGGGTCGCGCCCTCGGCGAGCCAGGCTTCGCCGGTCCATTCCTTGTCCAGCCCCGCCATGATCTTCAGAACCGTCGACTTGCCGGCACCGTTCGGGCCGAGAATGCCGATCTTGGCGTCCGGGTAGAAGGAGAGATGGATGTTCTCGAGGATCTTCTTGTTGCCGTAGGACTTGTTCAGTCCGGCCATGTGATAAATGAACTGCCGTGCCATGGAAAATGTGCTCCCCGGGGGAAAAGAACTGGATGTGCCGCTATGTAGGCGAAAGGGCACTGCGGGGCAACTGCCAATCCCCCTGTGAGGCGCGGACCGCCGCCCCGGCAGGGCCTCAGCGGAGCGCCCGGTGGTCGATCCGGAAGAGCTGGAAGCCGTCTTTCGGAGAATCGACGATCCTGACAAGCCCCGGCCATTCGCCGCCGCGCGCCAGCTTGGCGTAGAGCGTGTCGTTCGGGATATAGCCGACGATCGGATAGCGGCAGACGGCGACATAGTCGAAAGGTTCTGCGGCTTGCCTGCGCACCGCACCCTCCGTCGAGACGAAGAGGTCGAACATGCGCTTGAGCCCCGGCACCGCGCGGTGGAACGAGATCGCGCCGACGCTCATGCCCTCCGGCAGTCGGCCGGCGATGTCGAGGCCGAGCGAAGACGGCGCCATGATGCGCCCGGGCGGCAGCCCCGCAAGCTCGCTCACATCCACGCCCGTGCAGGTGTCGAAGGTCAGATAGTCGACCACGTCGGGGCGGAATGGCTCGGCCGGCACGAGCCGGTACAGGCCATAGCCGCCGACCAGCACCACGAGCGTCGCCGCGGCCGTCGCCCTGGCGACGGCAATGTTCCTCCGCCCGATCTCTGACCATACGACCGGCAGGAAGAGCATGACGCATGCGCCCGGAAAGCGGATGAACCGCGTCTGCAAGAGCGTGAACAGGAACAGCGCCACGGCGACGGCATAGACGGTCGCGACTGCCACTTCCCCTCGCCGCGAGCACCGCCAGACGACCGGCAGCGCGCCCGCAGCGACGATCGCCATCAGGCCGAGGCAGACGACCTTGATCGTCTCGCCCGCCACATAGAAGTCGAGGAATGTCTTCTCCTGCTGGACCCGGTCGAGCCACAGCGCGTGAAGCTGGGTGTCGATCATCTGATACGGGCCGTGCAGGCAGCTCGGAAAGGCGAAGGCCAGCAGAAGGGCAAGCAGCCCGCCCGGTACGGCAACGGCGCCGAGCCGGACGACGGGTCGAGCGTCACGGACGAAATGGGTGGCTGCGAAGCTGATTGCCCCGTAGCTGGTGAGCGCAGCGAGATAGGGCGCGGAGAAGGCATCGCAGCGGGTGACGAGCATCTCGCCGGGCCCGATCAGCAGGAGCGCCGCGGCCGGCGTCAGAACTGCAACCGATGCCGTGACGGCGCGTTGCACCGGCCCGCTGCCGGCAACGCCGAAGACCCAGGCCGCACCGACGCCGAGCATCACGATCAGAACCACGGGTGCCAGTTCGAGCCCGACGGCGACGGAGAGGACGCAGGCGAACCCGGCGAGCACACCGCCCACCGCCGACCACAGCGAGACGCCGTAAAGCGCCAGCATCAGCAGCAGGAGTTGCATGTTGTGGTGGTCGATCCGGCCGGGGCTGAATTCCCACAGCGAGAGCGGCATCATTGCGAACGCGGCGATGACGTGAACCGGGCGTACGAGGCCGGCCTCACCGGCGATGCGCTGCATCGTGGCCACGGTCAGCCAGCAGAAGCCGGCCAGCATTACCGGCTGCCAGACGTGAAAGGCGAAGGCCAGCGCCCTTTCGCGCCCCAGAAAGGGCTGGGTCAACAGCGTCAGGACGACGTAGGGCAGATCGACGAGACGCGACCACGGAGAGAGATAGACCTCCGGCATCCGGATCGCCGGAATCGTCAGGTCGTACCAACCTCCGCCGTCAAGAAGCGTCCGGATTTGCAGCGACCTCAGGAGATCGTCGATATCGCGGTAGTAGAAGCGGCCATCCATGATATCGAAGACCGTCAGCAGGACGGCAACGCCGAAGGCGATCAGGACGAGCGTGATCCGCCCGGACGTTTCCGCCTCGCGGCTCATCCCCGATGATTTCGTCGCATCGACCATTCCCCACCTCGCCGGCAAAGGCCCGGCTCTCGTTGACACCGAAGGACCAAATCCGGCAAAACTCGCGGGGCAGGCACGGTTGGTCGGAACTCCGGACGGGCAATGGCCCAAGATCAGGTAAAATAACTTAAGATTGAAATAACGACTGCCAAATTCAACCGGAAACGGGATCACCGATGTTTGAGACGACCGATTTTCACGACGCACCCTCCGGCGCCAGGCTCGCCTTTCATCATGCGCCGGCGGAAGGCACACCGCGCGCCATCCTGATCGTCAATCACGGCCTCGTCGAACATTCCGGCCGCTACCGTGGTTTCGCCGGGGCGATGGCCGCCCGCGGCTTTGCGGTCTATGCCCACGACCACCGCGGACACGGCGAGACGATCGCCGAAGGGGCGCCGCTCGGCCGCTTCGCGCCGGCCGGCGGCGTCGAGAAGGTGATCGCCGATGTCAGGGCGATGCGCGACCTCGCCGTCTCTCGCCATGGTGCCCTTCCCGTCCTTCTCTTCGGTCACTCCATGGGCGGGCTGATCGCGCTCAACGCCGCGGTCTCGCACCCGCAGGATTTTCAGGCCCTCGCCGTCTGGAATTCCAACTTCAACCCCGGCATCGCCGGCCGCTTCGCCCAGGCAGTGCTGTTCGCCGAGCAGATGCTGAAAGGCTCGGACGTGCCGAGCACCATCCTGCCGCTTGCGACCTTCCGCGCCTGGGGCCGCTCCATTCCCGGCCGGCAGTCCGACAGCGACTGGCTCTCCCGCGACCGGGCGGAGGTCGAAAAATACGACGGCGACCCGCTCTGCCGGTTCGAGGCGAGCGTCTCGATGTGGCGCGACGTCTTTGCACTCACCTTCCGCGCACCCGCCCCGGCCATGCTCGCCCGCCTGCCGAAGAACCTGCCGATCCACCTCGTCGGCGGCGGCAAGGACCCGGCGACGCGCGGCGGCCGCGAGATCGCCTGGCTCGGGCGCCGTCTGGAACGCCACGGCTTCACCGATGTCACGACCCGGATCTATGACGAGATGCGCCACGAAACGTTGAACGAGTTCGGCCGGCAGGAGGCGATCGCCGATTTCGCCGCCTGGGCCGAGCGTGCGCTCGCCGGCCACCGATCGTCCGTCGCGACCGCTTCAGCGTCCGAAACGGAATGATCCCATGAGCGAAATTCAAGTGCCGACTGGACATTTCGGCGCTATAGCAAATGTTTAGCAACCGCCCTTCGAGGCGGACAGGGCCGGACTTTATTCGGTAGCCGCAAGATCGCCGCCGGTGGAACGCCCCGAACACGAGGACGTCGCATGACCGAAGCCCGAGAGCCCCGCCCGCCGCTTGCCGGCATCCGCGTGATCGAACTGGCCCGCGTCCTCGCCGGCCCATGGGCCGGGCAGATGCTGGCCGACATGGGGGCCGACGTCATCAAGGTCGAGAACCCGGAAGGCGGCGACGACACCCGCGCCTGGGGCCCGCCCTTCGTCGAGGGCAAGGACGGGGAGAACCTCTCGGCCGCCTATTACCACTCGACCAACCGCAACAAGCGTTCGATCGCCGTCGATTTCCGCACGGAGGAAGGCCGCGACGTGGTCCGCCGGCTGGTCGCCACCGCTGATGTCGTGATCGAGAACTTCAAGCTCGGCGGGCTGGAAAAATACGGCCTCGACTACGAGAGCCTCAAGGCGATCAACCCGAAGCTCGTCTACTGTTCCATCACCGGCTTCGGCCAAAACGGCCCCTATGCCAATTTCGCCGGCTACGACTACATCGTCCAGGGCATGTCCGGCTTCATGTCGATCACCGGCGAGCCGGACGGTCAGCCGATGAAGGCGGGTGTCGCGATCGCCGACATCTTCACCGGCATCTATGCCGTCACCGCCATCCAGGCGGCGCTGATCCACGCGATGCAGACCGGCGAGGGCCAGCACGTCGACATGGCGCTCCTCGACGTCATGGCCGCGGTGCTCGCCAACCAGAACATGAACTATCTTGTCTCCGGCAAGGCGCCGGTTCGCCTCGGCAATGCCCATCCGAACATTTCCCCTTATGAGGTCGTGCCGACCGCCGACGGTCACCTGATCCTCGCCGTCGGCAATGACGGCCAGTTCAGGCGCCTCTGCACCATCCTCGAGATCGCCGCCGTTGCGGACGACGAGCGCTTCTCGACCAACAAGGCGCGCGTCGCCAACAAGGCCGAGGTCCGCCGCATCGTTTCGGCCGAAACCGCGAAATGGATGAAGCGCGATCTCCTGACCGCCTGCGAGAGCAATGCCGTGCCGGCCGGGCCGATCAATTCGATCGCCGAGATGTTCGACGACCCGCAGGTGAAGGCACGCGGCCTGCGCATCGATCTAGACGACGCCGACGGCAACAGCATTCCGGGCGTGCGCACGCCGATCGTGCTCTCAAAGACCCCGCTGCGCTACGAACGGCCGAGCCCGCGCATCGGCGAACACCAGGATGAGGTTCTCGCCGAGCTGGCGGACATCGAAGGAAAGGCTTCAAGATGAAGAAGACCGGCGGACAACTGATCGTCGATGCGCTGCTCGCCAATGGTGTCGAGCGCGTGTCCTGCGTGCCCGGAGAAAGCTATCTCGCCGTGCTCGATGCCCTGCGTGACAGTGGCATCGAGACCATCGTCTGCCGCCAGGAAGGCGGCGCGGCGATGATGGCCGATTGCTGGGGCCGGCTCACCGGCAAGCCCGGCATCTGCATGGTGACCCGCGGCCCCGGCGCCACCAACGCCTCCGCCGGCCTCCACATCGCCCGGCAGGACTCGATCCCGATGATCCTCTTCATCGGCCAGGTCCAGCGCGATGCCCGCGAGCGCGAAGCCTTCCAGGAGGTCGAGTACCGCCGCGCCTTCACCGAATTCGCCAAATGGGTGGGCGAGATCGATGATGCCCGCCGCATCCCGGAATTCGTGACCCGCGCCTTCGCCGTCGCGACCTCCGGCCGGCCCGGCCCCGTCGTCCTGACGCTGCCGGAGGACATGCTGGTCGAACTGGTCGAAGCGTCGGCGCCCCGTGCCGCCACCCCGGTTGAAAGCCATCCGGGCGCCGCCCAGATCGCGACCTTCGCGGACATGCTTGCGAAGGCCGAGCGGCCGATGCTCATCCTCGGCGGCACCCGCTGGAGCGAGGACGCGGTCGCGGCAATCGAGGACTTCGCCGCCGCCTGGAAACTTCCGGTCGGCTGCTCCTTCCGCCGCCAGATGCTCTTCGATCACCTGCATCCGTCCTATGCCGGCGATGTCGGCATCGGCATCAATCCGGCGCTGGCGAAGGAAATCAAGGAGGCCGATCTCGTCGTCCTCCTCGGCGGCCGTTTCTCCGAAATGCCGTCGTCGAGCTACACGCTCCTCGACGTCCCCTACCCGTCGCAGACGCTCGTGCACGTTCATCCCGATCCGTCGGAGCTCGGCCGCGTCTATCGCCCGGACCTTGCGATCTGCGCCGCGCCCGAGGATTTCGTCGCCGCCCTGACGTCGGTTCAGGCACCGCAGTCACCCGCCTGGGCTACCCGCACCGAGGCGATGCACGCCGCCTATCTTTCCTGGTCGACGCCACTCGCGAGCGGGCCCGGCGCGGTCCACATGGGCCCGATCATGGAATGGCTGGAAGAAAACACCGCGAAGGATACGATCTTTACCAACGGCGCCGGCAACTACGCGACCTGGGTCCACCGCTTCCACCGCTTCCGCGCCTACAACACGCAGGCCGCCCCGACCTCCGGCTCGATGGGCTACGGGCTTCCCGCCGCAGTCGCCGCCAAGCAGCTCTTCCCCGAGCGCGAGGTCATCTGCTTTGCCGGTGACGGCTGCTTCATGATGCACGGCCAGGAATTTGCGACGGCGATCCGCTACAACCTGCCGATAATCGTCTGCCTGGTGAACAACGGCATCTACGGCACCATCCGCATGCATCAGGAGCGGGAGTACCCGGGCCGCGTCAGCGCGACAGACCTCACCAACCCGGATTTCGCCGCCCTTGCCCGCGCGTATGGCGGCCATGGCGAAGTGGTGGAGAAGACCGAGGATTTCGCCCCCGCCTTCGAGCGCGCCCGCGCCTCCGGCAAGCCGGCGATCCTCGACATCAAGCTCGATCCGGAAGCGATCACGCCCGCCCGCACGCTGACGCAGATCCGCAACAAGACGTGAAGCGGCTGCCCCATCCGACGAGAGCGCCGGCGGCGATATCTGCGCCGGCCTCTTGGCAGCGGGCGCGACGGCGCTATATTGGTTTCGTCTGAAATAGGTTAGGTCGGTGCGGTTGGCCCGGCCCCCGCGAAAGCGGGTCCTTCCGTTGCCGCGGCAGCGGCCCAAGACCTTCAAACGCGCAGGCATGGTGCCTGCGCCAACGAAAGGTGCTTGGTCATGCAGCAACAGATTTCCATCATCACGCTCGGCACCGCCGATCTCGCCCGTTCGCGCCGCTTCTATGTCGAGGGCTTCGGCTGGTCGCCGGTCTTCGAAAACCCCGAGATCATCTTCTACCAGATGAACGGCTTCGTGCTCGGAACCTTCCGCAAGGATGCGCTGGAGGCCGACATGAACCGGCGCGGGCTGCTCGCGCCGGGCGCCTTCTCGCTCGCCCACAATGTGCGGGAAAGAAAAGAGGTCGAACCGCTTCTGCAGCGGCTGGTCGATGCCGGCGGCACACTGCTGCGGGCTGCCGACGAACCGCCCCACGGCGGCTTTCGCGGCTATGTCGCCGATCCCGACGACCACGCCTGGGAGGTAGCCTGGAACCCGGCATGGGCGATCGACGCCAGTGGCTTCGTCACCTTCGGGCTCTGACGCGCAGGCACAGAACCACCCGATGACGCTCCCCAACGAAGAAACCCGGCGCCTTGCGGCACCGGGTTCCGAAAAATTCCAGCGAAGGGCCGGAGCTTACTTCGTCGCGGCTTCGTAGCGTTCCAGGACGTAGTCCCAGTTGATCAGGTTGTCGACGAAGGCTTCGAGGTACTTCGGACGCAGATTGCGGTAGTCGATGTAGTAGGAGTGTTCCCACACGTCGACGCCGAGGATCGGGGTCGCGCCGTGGACGAGCGGGTTTTCGCCGTTCGGGGTCTTGGAGATTTCGAGCTTGCCGTCCTTGACGGAGACCCAGGCCCAGCCCGAGCCGAACTGGGTGGTGCCGGCGGCGATGAAATCCGCCTTGAACTTGTCGTAGCCGCCGAGGTCGGAGGCGATCGCGCTTTCGAGCTTGCCCGGCAGCTTGTTGCCGCCGCCGCCCTTCTTCATCCACTTCCAGAAGTGGACGTGGTTGTAGTGCTGGGCGGCGTTGTTGAAGAGGCCCTGATTGGTACCGAAGGACTTCTTGACGACCTCCTCGACCGAGAGATCAGCGAGGCCCGCATCGGCGGCGAGCTTGTTGCCGTTATCGACATAGGCCTTGTGGTGCTTGTCGTGGTGATATTCGAGCGTTTCCGCCGACATGTAGGGGGCGAGCGAATCGTAGGCGTAGGGAAGTTCGGGCAATTCGAAAGCCATGGTGATATCTCCTCTTGGCAACAGTGTGCGGAAAATCGATCGATCGGGAACATAGGAGCGGAAGCCCCCGGAGGCAACCTGCCAAAGATCAAATTGTCGCGGGTAGCGGCAAAGTCTTTCCCGCAGGCGGGCCGCCGGAGGAATGAAAATGCTCGTTCATCGAACGACCGTATCCTCTTGAAAAAACAAAGCGGAAGAAAGTCGGCCGCGTGTCCGGCTCAACCTTCACGGTAGACTTCGGGCGCCGGCAGACCGGCGAGGTCGAAGCCCTTTTCCGCCCGCGCCATGCCGCACTCGGCGTCACCCGGCATGCAGTCGCGGCAAACGATCGGTCGCACGGCGTAGACGGCGCAGCCGACATGCTTTCCGAGCTCGCCGGTGAGCGCCGCGCAGCGTCCCTCCTCGAAGCGCATGCCGGAAAGATCGGCGGCGACGAGCTTTTCCGGAATGAGCGCAAGCGCCTCGTCGCTCTCCAGCGAGAAGCGCGGCCAGTCGGCCGAATGGGCGCAACACGCCCCGCAGGTCTGGCAATCGAAGATATCGGGCGGCGAGGTTTCGAGCATGGCCATTCCCTAAGCAGGTGCGGGCGGGAAATCCAGCGTTTTCGGCAAGGGCGGCATGCGCATCGACAGCGACACCCTCGTCGTCGACCTCGGCAGCACGCATTTCTACAGCTGGTCCGACTGCACGATGACGCTTTCCGCCCGGCTGAAGCCCGAGGCCGCCGTCGCCATCGACCAGCAGGCCTCACAGACCGATCTCCAGGGAGACTTCTCCGCCGTCGACGTGCACAGCGATGCCGGTGACGTCCGCTTCCGCGGCCATGCGGCCGAGCTCTCGCTCTCGGGTGCGGCGCTTCGGGCGCGGGTCGTCTTCGACAAGGTGATGCAGAACGAGACCGTCGCACTCGCCGGCAGCATGCTCGACGCGGGTTTCCACTTCCTCGTGCCGACGCCCGTCAGCTACCTCGTCGAGGCAAGGGCTTCCTATGTCGACAGCAAGCTCCCCAACACGCCGGGAGCAAAGCCGGCGATCCACGTCCGCGGCGACATGGCGCGGGTGCGGATCGAGTGAGGTGCGCGGCGGGGCTATACAGGTCTCCGTCATGCCGGACCTGATCCGGCATCCAGCCGGCGAGCGTCGGCGAGCCGAAAGAACGCACCTCTGTGAAGGCGAAGACGTCTTCCCGCGCGATGGACATCGCGCGGCTGGCAACTGTATTGCGGTAGGAA